>NZ_CP071955.1:2700000-3000000 GCF_017603965.1 Xanthomonas fragariae
CGCTGGAACAGGATGCCTCGAATTTTCAACAAGGAAACAAACGCAATCCTCTGACCGCGGCACTGAATCATCTGCGTACCATGGCAGTTGCCACCGACGGAACGGTACAGGCCCGGGGTTACCACCGCCATGACGCTCCTGACGAGGATACACAATTCATCAATGCTGCGCTTTCTGCTAAACCCCAGCAGGCAAGCGCGTTGCGCGCGTTCAGTGCATGGCTGCATGACCAAGGCAAAAAGGGATTGTGCGAAACCGGCAGACTGCACTCCCAGACCTTGATGGATGACGCCAAGGCCTTCGTAAACACGCGTATAGCGAGCAGTAGCAGGTCAATGTCGGCGCTGAAGCAACTGCGGGCCTTTTACCGCGCCGGAGCAACGGATATCGTGGCAAGAAGTAACATATTTCCACTCACTCCTGAGGGTGGTTGGCCGCAGGCGGCTGAAGGCGTCTGGATTCCCGATACGCCCGGGCAGGAGGTGACGGGACCTGCGTGGCCAGCCCAGACCGCTGCGTCGAGTCCCCCTCTTGAATTCGACTGGGGGGGCGCACTGCATCAAGAAGATGTTTTGTTGCAGGGGCATCAAAATTTGTCGCATTTGTCGCAAACGCATCCAAGCAATTGGGATCTCGATAACTTTTCTGATCAGTTCATGGGGCATTCGTTGTCCGCCCAGCCTGGGGCGTCGATTTCCAGCTTTGCGTTCGACCCGGATGCAGTGCAGCCAGAAGCCACAGAGCGGCATCACTCCACCGCTATGCCGCAAGCGTCGATATTGACCTTCGACGAGAATGACACTGGGCTCGACTGGAACGATAGTGAACGGCGTGTTCCCGAATGACTATTGCATCATGGGGTTTACGACCGGCAGATGTTCGTCTCCGCAACGTGGAGTATTGCGTCGCGCTATACCGGGCACGGCCGACACGTGAAACCAGCCCCAACTTTAGTTGTCGGTGCTCAGCGGATATCCCTGAGCCGCACCAGCTTGGCGAGATCCAGGAACAAGGCGTCTTTTTCATCACGAAACGGAGCGAAGAAAATGCAGATCCACAAGAGCAGCAATCCTCGGACGCATACCAATCAAAGCACGCCAGAGCCGGCCACTGTCCGGCCGGCTGGCGCGGGCACCGTTGCGTCCGGAGTATCGTCTTCCTCAGCGCCCTCCGGCGTCCTCGGCGAACTGGCAGCTCGACCGACTAAGCGCCTTCGCACCGAGGCATCCGCTGTGCGTTCGACGCCGGCATCGGGCGCACCTCCGGCCCCGAACGGCACATCGATACGGTTTCCCTTCGCGTTGGATTGCGACGACCTGCCACCTAACAGTCATCTTCAGCTTTGGCCTGCTGATGCTCCTGAGCTCCAGGGCGCAACAGCGCAGCAGCCTGCTTTTGAAAACGCCGCAGTTCATGAAGAACCTCGGGCGGCAGCAAATCGTCCATCAACCTTGCCCGGTGGACCCACCCCGTTCGCCGAGCTGAGAGACACAATTCGACACAGGACCGAGCCATCACCCTATCCTGTCGATAGTGCACTCATCGCGCGGTTTGTAGACAGCATTGAGGAGGAAGCGAGCAGCTTCGACACCGCGAAAATGTACACCAATGCGTTGATGCGTTTTAGCACTTGGCTCAGGCAACAGAACAAGGATAGTCTGCAAGAGCTGCTCTGCAAAGGCGAAGGCGAGCTGAAAAGTGAGGCTCTTAATTTTAAAAAAGGGAAGAAAAACTCTTGTCTGAACGCGGCACTGTCGCATCTGCATTCCATTGCATCTACCAGCCACGGAACGGTAAAGATCCGGGGTTGCCGCCACTATGAGGTTCATGGCAGCGATGAACCATTCCTCAAAAGCGCGCGTTCTGCTACTCCCTATGTCACAGCATTGCGCGCGTTCAGTGCATGGCTGCATGACCAGGGTAAAAAGGGATTGTGCGAAACCGGCAGACTGTACTCCCAGACCTTGATGGATGACGCCAAGGCCTTCGTAAACACGGGCATGCCGAACAGCCAAAAAGCAGTTAAGGCGCTGTCGCAGATTGAGGCCTTTTACAGCACCGGAAAGAAGTCCGGCATGATGAGGCTCAGTACGCGTGATATCGACGAAGGCGACCACCAACTCAGCCAACAATATGAAGCTACTTTGGTGGCATCGGGCCGCAATCAGACATACACTAACGGGCAAAGCTACGCTGGTAAGCTGTCAGGCCGTGCGCGCCAATTCAGCGCCTGGCTAAAGCAGCAAGGAAAGAATCCGATGACGTCGCGTTTGCACGACCAAACGTTGGATGACGATTTGAATCTCTACGTCGCTGGCAAAAACAAAAGTTATGCGGGTACTTTTAGACTCATGCTGGAACAAGTGCGCCAGATGTCGTCTCTTAAGATGCAGCCGCACGACCTCGAAAGCAGAGCTGAGTCGGCGGAGTCTTCTGACTCCTCCATGTTTCCACCCCATCCTAAGGGTGGTTGGCCACAGGCTCCTGAGGGTGGTTGGCTGCAGGCGCCTTACAGCTGGGATCTCAATATGCCCGCGGAGGAAATGGATGGAGCTTCCGGGTCAACCCAGCCCGAGTCGTAGAGTTCCACGTTTATATTCGACCGGGATGCAATGTATCCGGACGCCGCAGCGCACCACCGCTATGTCGCATAACGTCACTACTGAGCTTCGACGAGAATGATACTGGCCCAACTGGAAACATACTCCACAGCCTGTTCCCGAATAGTTCACGCTCTTTAGAGCGGCTAACAAACCGTAGCGAGCAGTCGTCAGGCGGGAGCGGACGGCGCGCAGGAACCGGAGTGTACGCGTGGTACATGCCGATTCCGAGCACCGGCCGCGCCCGCCTGACGGCGGCGCAGTAGTTTTGTTAGCTGCTCTTAATGCTTGAGAGCTGGATCAGCAGCACTTCGCCCAGACGGGAAGCAAGTTCACCATTGGGGCCAATGCGCGAGAACTGGCGGTGTTCAGCAGATATTCCTGCGCTGTATCAGCTTGACGAGATCCAACAACGAGCCGTTTTTTTCATCATGAAGCGGAGTGAAAAATAATGTGGAGCACAAAGGGCAGTAGTGGTCGGACGCATGCCCAGAGTACCTACCAAAGCGTGCCAGAGCAGGCGACTGCCCGGCAAGCGAGCCCGGGCGCCGTTGCGCCCGGAATGCCATCGCCCTCAGCGCCCTCTGGCGTCATCGGCGAACTGACAGCTCGACCAAATAAGCGCCGTCGCACCGAGGCATTTGCTGTGCATTCGGAGCCGGGATCGGGCGCGATTCTGGGTCAAAACGGCACATCGATGCCGTTTGCCTCCTGCGCGATGCCGTACGACGATCTGCCCCCAAACAATCATGTGCATCATCCCACGCGTGGGCGTGCCGATGCGCCTGAGCCACAGTGGACACCAGCGCACCAGTCTGCTTTTGAAGACGTCGCAGTTCATGAAGAACTTCAGGCGCCAGTGGATTGGCCATCAACTCCGTGCGATGGGCCCAGCACGTTCGCCCAGCTGAGCGGTGAGATTCGGAGCGGGACGGGGCAGTCAAAGTTCCATACACCCTATCCAGCCGACAGGGAACTCATCGCGCAGTTTGTAGACATTGCCAAGAAGGTAAGGGCCAAGCTGGACAACACAAAAGCCTACGCCTATTTATTGATACGTTTTAGCGAGTGGCTCAGGCAGCAGAACAAGGCTGGTCTGCAAGACCGTCTCGGCCAAGGCGAAGACGCACTGAGAGAAGATGCCTGCGACTTCCAAAAAGGGGCGCAACGCCCTCGTCTGGCCGCGGCACTGACGCAGCTGCTTAAAGTGGCATCTCCAACCGACGGAACGGTAAAGATCCGCAGTTACAGCCACCATGTGGCTGCTGACGGCGATACGGAAGAACTCATCAAGAGTGCGTTTTCTGATAACCCAGCGTACGCACGCGCCTTGCGCGCGTTCAGTGCATGGCTACATACCCAGGATAAAGAGGGATTTTCCGAAACGCACAGACTGCAATCCCAGACCTTGATGGATGAGGCCAAAGCCTTCGCAAAAGCACGCATGGCGGGCAGTCAAAAGTCGGTTGCGGCACTGAAGCAATTGCGGATCTTTAAACTTACCGGAAAGACGGCTTTAGCAAAGAGGTGCGGTACGTTTGATGTTCCCGAAGCCGACCGCCAACTCAGCGAGAAATTTAAATCTGATTTTTTGGCGTCCTGCCGCGAAAATGAATACGTTAACCCGAAAAAATTCGTCGATAATATGTCATTCTTTCTGATGCAATTCAGCGCTTGGCTAAAGAAGAAAAAAAAGGAGAAAATAGCGTCGCGCCTGCACGACGAAACGTTGAATGACGATTTGCGTCTTTATTCCAATGAGAAGAGTGCAGACTACAAGAATAAAACGATAGGCATGCTGAATCACCTGCGCAAGATATTTCCTCCTAACATGCAGTTGCCCGACCTCAGAAGCATAGGTGAATCGGCGGAGCCTTCCTACTCGTCCTACTCGTCCATGTTTCCACTCACTCCTGAGGGTGGTTGGCCGCAGGCGGCTGAAGGCGACTGGATCCCCGATATGCCAGAGGAAGATGTGATGGGACCTGCGTCGTCAGCTCAACCCGAGGCGTCGAGTTACAACATTTCATTCGACTGGGAGGCACCGTATCAAGAAGCGACAGAGCCGCAGCACACCACCGCGATGTCGCAAGCGTCAATACTGAGCTTCGACCAGAAGGACACTGGGCCCAGTTGAAAACGTGGTGCACAGCAGGTTCCCCAATGGCTATTGCAGCATGAAGTTCGCGATAAGCAGACTGGTTCGTATCTGCGGCATTGACTATCGCGTTGTCACCAAATATCTCGAGGTCGACGGGGTGAACCAAGCCAAACTTTATCTTCATCCAGAAAATTTTTGATGTGGCTGAGCGGTGCGCCCTATGCGTTAGGGCACATCGCATCGCCGATGCAGTGCGCTGACATGTTGTCCGTTGAGGATGAGGCAGTGATCGTCCATTTCTGAAAATCGAGTACTTAGAGTGGCTAACAAAAGCGTCAGGTGGGCGTGGACGGCGCGCAGGAACCGGAGTGTACGAGTGGTACATGAGGATTCCGAGCACCGGCCGCGTCCGCCTGACGGCTGCGCAGTAGTTTTGTTAGCCGCTCTTAGGGCCGCTAACAAAACCCTTTGAATATTGTCTCACCGGCGGCAAAATTGCGGATATGACACGTCGCAAAAAGTTCCCCATTTCTCTGTGAAAGCGCATCGAGCCACTGATTGCGCAAGTGAAGCGTTCGCCCAAAGGCTATGTCGCAAGCGTTAATACCGACCCTCGACGAAAATGACACTGAGCACAGCTGGAACGAAAGTGAACAGCGTGCTCCCGAATGACTATTGCATCAGGGGGTTTACGATCAGCAGATCGTTCGTATCCGCGACGTAGTGTATCGCGTCGTCGCGATACCGGGTACGGCCAATACGTGGAACCAGCCCAACTTTCCCTTTGCGGGCGAGCCGAGCAACGATTCCGCGCCGCTTGAGGTGATCGCGACAGCGCTCGATATCGGTCGCGTTGCGATGTGCCGTGTCCGCAATTTTCCTAACATCGATAAAGCGTTCGAGCGTTTTTTTATCCAATGTAAGGCGAGATAATTCGGAGTTATCCCGCCTGAGCTCTATCGCAGCAACTGAAGCACGCTGGGCACTGAAATATGTCTTGCGACACTGTCCAGGACATTCGGCTCCTGAGCCTGCTTACGACAAAGCTGAGCAGTTAATGCCCAAGCGGTGACGCACTTAGCAAAATCCGTCGTTTCGATGAATTTTGCCTAAACATTCCCGCTGGGGGCCGATACCGACATAGACCGGCATGTCTCCATGTGCAGAGTTGCCCACGCAAGCCCACGCCGCCGCGACCTTTCATCACGCCCTGATACACACACGTGCGCCATCGCATCGCTTGAGGCACCAATGAACACGCCATTATTCGATCTACCCGCGCCGCTGACACTCGTCCTGGAAGGCGAGATGACCATCCGTCGCGCCGCAGAGCTTAAGCCGTTGCTGCAGCCGGCACTGCTGCATCCAGGCGGATTGCATCTGGATCTTGGCGCGGTCAGCGAGATCGACACCACCGGCCTGCAGTTGCTGTTGGCCACCAAGCAGGCGATCCAGGCCAATGGGCGACCGTTTTCGCTGACCGATTCCAGTCGTGCGGTGGTCGATGTGATCGAACTGCTCGGCTTGCTGGATGCGCTGTACCCGCATGCGATCGCGGGGTTCGGCGAGCGTATTCACTAACGGATTGGTGACCTGCGCATGGACATGAATCAGCTGATGCAGACCTTCCTGGCCGAGAGCCGGGATCTGCTCGAAGACATGGAACGCCACCTGCTCGAAGCCGAGCGTGGCGAGTCTTCGCCGGACGCAGTCAACGCGATCTTTCGTGCCGCGCATACCATCAAGGGCTCCGGTGGCTTATTCGATCTGCCGCAGCTGGTCGGCTTCACCCACATCGTGGAAAGCGTGCTGGACCTGGTACGCGACGAGGCGCTGACGCTGAGCTCGGAACTGATCGGGCTACTGCTGGTGTGCTGCGACCATATCCATGCGCTGGTAGAAACTGCCGCCGATCCAGGCCATGCCGATCCGGCCGCACTCGCCGCCGAAGCGGAACCCTTGCTGGCGCAACTGCAAACCTATCTGCATGTCAGCATCTGTGGCATTACGACCACCGCGATCCAGCACAGCACGCCTGAAAAACAGAGCGGTTACTGGCGTATCACGCTGAAATTGTCTGCCGATGGATTGCGCTACGGCAACTCGCCGCTCAAGCTGATTCGCAACCTGCGCGGGCTGGGTTCGGTCGAATCGATCGGCACCGATTACAGCCAGTTGCCGGGCTTTGAAGAACTCGACCCGGAAGCCAACTATCTCGGTTTCCAGATCCTGCTACGCAGCGATGCCGACCGCGCCGCGATCGAAGAAGTGTTCGAGTTCGTGCGCGAAGATTGCGACCTGGAGATTGCCGCGGTGCCGGCGCCGATCGATGCCGCCGCTCTGCGCGCAAGCGAACTTGTGCTGGCAGCACCTGCAGTCAGCGCGCTCGCAGCAATGCCAGCCGCAGCGTCCGCACCGGCGCGTGCAACACCTGACACCGGCGCACGCAATACCGACGCAAGCTCGATCCGCGTTGATGCCGACAAACTCGATCGCATGATCGATCTGGTCGGCGAACTCATCATCGCGGTGGCCAGCACCAATGCCAATGCGCAGCGCACTGGCGACGCGCAATTGCTGGAATCGGCCTCGCTCCTGGCCGGCCTGGTCGAAGACGTGCGCGAAAGCGCCTTGCAACTGCGCATGGTCAAGATCGGCGGCACCTTTAGCCGGTTCCAGCGCGTGGTGCACGATGTGGCGCGCGAACTCGGCAAGGACATCGCACTGGTGGTGGCCGGCGAAGACACCGAGCTGGACAAATCGGTGGTGGAAAAGATCGGCGACCCACTCACCCATCTGGTGCGCAACGCGATGGACCACGGCATCGAGCCGGCCGATGTACGTGTGGCTCGCGGCAAACCCGCACGGGGCACCGTCGGGCTCAACGCGTATCACGACTCCGGCAGCGTCGTCATCCAGATCACCGACGACGGGGGCGGCCTGAACCGCGACCGCATTCTGGCCAAAGCGCTGGAACGCGGACTGATCGAACCCGGCCGCCAACTCAACGACCGCGACGTGTTCGCAATGATTTTCGAGCCGGGATTTTCCACCGCCGAAAAAGTCACCAATCTGTCCGGGCGCGGCGTCGGCATGGACGTGGTCAAGCGCAACATCGCCGCGTTGCGCGGCACGGTCGAGATCGACAGCGCTGCCGGCGTGGGCACCACCATCTCGGTGCGGCTGCCGCTGACCTTGGCCATTATCAATGGCTTCCAGATCGGTGTCGGCAAATCGGTGTTCGTGGTGCCACTGGATGTGGTGGAGGAATGCGTGGAGTTCACACCCAACGACGCCAGCGACTACATCGATCTGCGCGGCAGCGTGCTGCCGTATGTGCGCCTGCGCGAATTGTTCGCGCTCGCCGGCAAAACACCGACGCGCGAAAGCATCGTGGTGATCCGCCAGGGCGCACAGCGCTTCGGCTTGGTTGTGGACACGCTGCTGGGCGAATGGCAAACGGTAATCAAACCGTTGTCCAAGATCTTCGCACAGGTCAAAGGCATCAGTGGCTCGAGCATTCTGGGCAGCGGCGATGTCGCGCTGATTCTGGATGTGCCCAGCCTGATCCAGCAATTGCATCCCAACCATGACGCGTTGGCGGCCTGAGCGTTCGCAGTATTGCTCCCTACAACCCGCGTCGTTTGTCATTCACTGACCCCAGGAAGCTCCCGCCATGTCACACCGTCTGCCAATCAACACGCAATTGTGGTTTACCGCCGCATTTGCGCTTGCCCTGCCCGTTGTGGTGGTCATCGCCTGCTTGGCGCTGACGCTGTCGCATGCTGCATTGCTGGGTGCCAGCATCGCTGCGGCGATCGTCGGCGGTATATTGCTGGTCTGGGCAATCCGGATCGCAAACGACTCGTTGGATCTTGCTACCACTACGCTGGACGCATTCTCGCGCGGCAACTTCGATATCGCCTTGCCGCAGGTCGGCGACGAACGTACCGGCGACATGCTGCGCGCATTGCGCAAGCTGCAAAGCGGCATCCGTCACGTCAACGACGAGATCAACCGGGTCTCGCACGAACACGATGCCGGCGAGATCGACGCGCGTATCGCTGTGGTCCGCTTCGATGGCGACTTCCGCACCATGGGCGATGGCATCAACCGCATGGTTGCCAGCCATATCGCAGTGAAAAAACAGGCGATGGCCTGCGTGGCCGAGTTCGGTCGCGGCAACTTCGCCGCAGAGCTCGAACGTCTGCCAGGCAAGAAAGCCTTCATCAATGAAGTGGTCGACCAGATCCGCGGCAACCTCACCGGCATGGTTGCCGAGGTCAACCGCATGTCGACCGAGCACGATGCCGGCGATATCGATGTGGTCATCGACACGCAGCGCTTTACCGGTGATTTCCGCCGGATGGCCGAAGGCATCAACGCGATGGTCGCCGGCCACATCGCAGTCAATAAACAGGCCATTGCCTGCGTGAGCGAATTCGGCCGCGGCAACTTCACCGCGCAGCTGCCGTTGCTGCCGGGCAAGAAGCGCTTCATCAATGAAACCATCGAACAGGTGCGCGGCAACCTTACCGGGCTGATCGGCGAGATCAACCATATGTCGGCCGAACACGAAGCCGGCGATATCGATGTGATTATCGACAGCACACGTTTCGATGGCGATTTCCGCAGCATGGCGCTTGGCATCAACCAGATGGTCGGCGCGCATATCGCGGTCAAGAAACTGGCGATGGGCGTGGTGGCCGAATTCGGCCGCGGCAACTTCGATGCACCGCTTGCACAGCTACCGGGCAAGAAAGCCTTCATCAACGACACCGTGGAGCGTGCGCGCAGCAATCTGCGCAGTATTTCAGAAGTGATCCAGGTCATGGGCGCGATGGCCGAGGGCGACCTCACCCATACCGTGGAAGGCCGCTACGAAGGTGCATTCGCCGACATGCAGCGCTACGTCAACACCACCATGAGTCGCTTGACCGAGATCGTCGATGAGGTCAATCGCAACGCCGAAAATCTCGCCAGCGCGTCGGAGCAAGTCAGTTCCACTGCACAGGCGCTGGCACAGGCCGCCAGCGAGCAGGCGGCAGGCGTGGAAGAAACCAGCGCCTCGCTGGAACAGATGACCGCCTCCATTGCGCAGAACACCGAGAACGCGCGCGTCACCGACAGCATGGCCGCCAAGGCCGCCAGCGAAGCGGCGGACGGTGGCGAGACCGTGCGCGCTACGGTGGCCGCAATGAAGGACATCGCCAAGAAGATCGGCATTATCGACGACATCGCCTATCAGACCAATCTGCTTGCGCTCAATGCCGCCATCGAGGCCGCACGTGCCGGCGAACACGGCAAGGGCTTTGCGGTGGTGGCGGCGGAAGTGCGCAAGCTGGCAGAGCGCAGCCAGATCGCCGCGCAGGAAATCGGCGAAGTGGCTGGCTCCAGCGTGGAATTGGCCGAAAGCGCCGGCCGCGTACTTGGCGAGATGGTGCCCTCGATTCGCCGCACCTCCGACCTTGTGCAGGAAATCGCTGCAGCGTCCGAAGAACAGACCGCCGGTGTCGGCCAGATCAACACCGCCGTCGGCCAGTTGAACCAGACCACACAATCGGCTGCGGCCAATGCCGAAGAACTGGCAGCAACCTCGGAAGAAATGAGCGCGCAGGCCGACCAGTTGCAGCAGCTGATGGGCTTCTTCCGGCTCGGCAATGGCGGGCACAGCACGACATCGGGTAACAGCAAGCCGGGCCGGCGCCGGATCGCATCGCCTGGCACCAGCACGGCGATCAGTGCGCCGCCGCGGCGCACCAACGTGCGCCAGATCAGCGCGGTAGCCGCAACCGCCGATGCGATCGACGAATCGCAATTCGCCAGCTTCTGAGGAACCAACGATGCAAGCGCATAAGGCAGCCACCACCCTCGTCCCGTCAGCGACGGCACCGCAGCAATACCTGACCTTTTTGCTGGGTTCGGAGATGTTTGGCCTGGGCATCCTCGGCATCAAGGAAATCATCGAATACCGTGTGCCCACCGATGTGCCGATGATGCCGCCGGCCCTGCGTGGCGTGATCAACCTGCGCGGAGCCGTGGTGCCGGTGATGGATCTGCAGCAACGCTTCGGCCGCAATGCCAGCGCGATCACCAAACGCAGTTGCATCGTGATCGTGGAGATCACACACGGCGACACGCATCAAGTGCTTGGCCTGCTGGTGGATGCAGTCAGCGAAGTGCTGGAGATCGCGCCCAACCACATTGTCGACACACCCAGCTTCGGCGCCGGCATCGCCCGCGATTTCATTCATGCCATGGGCAAGATCGGCGAGCGCTTCGTGATCCTGCTCGATGCCGATTCCGTATTGGGCAACGACGCACTCGCCCAGCTACCCACCGCCGAGCTGGCGGCCTGACCTCCCGCATGCACGCAAGGACTCCCATGCGCCCTGCCGTTCTATCCTGTAACTGCACGCTGGCCGGCCCGGTGCTGGTTATCGATGACAGTGCGGTGCAACGCGAACACGCCATGGCATTGTGCCGCCAACTCGGCGCCACCCTGGTCGACGGCGCAGTCGATGGCCACGCGGCGCTGGAGTGGCTGGCGCGCGTCGATGCGCCTTCGCTGTTGCTGGTCGATCTCGAAATGCCGGGTATGGACGGCGTGCAATTGCTCGATGCCTTGGCACGCAGTCAGTACAGCGTGCCGGTGGTGGTGGTATCGCAACGCGGTGGGGCGCTGATCGATGCGGTGATGCAGCTCAGCAGCAGCGCCGGCGTGCGCGTGCTCGGCGGTATCGAAAAGCCGATGCATCTGCAGGATCTGGCCACCGTGCTGGATTGCGCGCCGGACATTAGTGCAAGCATACCGGCCACTGCAGCGGTGGCGATGTCGCTACTGATGTCTGGCGGCGCCGCCGCAGCGTCGCGCCTGGATCGCGCCATGCGTCGCGGCGAAATCCGTGTAGCCTACCAGCCCAAGCTCGATCTCAAAGACGGCTGCCTGCGCGGTGTGGAAGCGCTCGCACGTTGGCGCCGCCCGCAAGGCGACATGATCGGGCCGGACCGCTTCATTCCGCTGGCCGAACGCGAAGGCTTGATCCACGCATTGACGCAGCAAGTGATCGACAAAGCCATCGCGCAGTTGGTGGACTGGCGCGCCGAAGGTTTGGAGCTGAGCCTGGCATTGAACCTGTCGCCGAATCTGCTCAGCGAGCAGGATTTTCTCGAACAGCTGTGCGGCAAGTTGAGCGACAACGGGCTGAGCCCTGCGGATCTGGTGCTGGAACTCACCGAAAGCGCAATCGTGGAGCCGGCCAACGCATTGAGCATGTTGGCGCGTCTGCGCCTGCACGGCTTCGGGTTGTCCATCGACGACTACGGCACCGGCTTCTCGTCGCTGCAGCGTCTTGCCAGCATTCCGTTTACCGAACTCAAACTGGATCGCAGCTTCGTGCATGCCGCGCATCGCAGCCGCAGTCAGCGCACCGTGCTCGAATCCACGCTGGAACTGGCGCATCGCCTCGAACTCACCGCGGTGGCCGAAGGGGTGGAAACACCGGACGACTGGCGCCTGCTGCGCGAGCTGGGTTGCGATCTGGCGCAAGGCTATCTGATGGGCTCGCCGATGCCAGGGCCGATGCTATCGGAATGGTGGCGCGAACATGCCGAGCGCATCGCGCGCCTCAGCGGCGGTGAATTGCCAGCCAGCGATGCGGACCTGGCCTGAACACATGAGTACTGCCACCGCCATTACCGAACAGGAATTCGGCCGCTTCCAGCGTTTCATCTTCGAAGCGACCGGCATCAGCATCTCGCCCGGCAAGAAAGCCATGCTGTGTGGCCGCCTGGGCAAGCGCCTGCGCGAACATCAATTCAGCACCTACACACAATATTTGCAGCTGCTGGAAAGCCGCCAGGATCGCAGCGAAATCCAGACTGCGATCGATCTGCTCACCACCAACGAGACCTATTTTTTTCGCGAGCCCAAGCATTTCGAACTGTTGCGCAAACTGGCCGGCGCGCATCGTGGCGGCCTGCCGTTCCGCTGCTGGAGCGCTGCCAGCTCCAGCGGCGAAGAGGCTTACAGCATGGCGATGGTGCTGGACGACACCTTGCAAGGGCGCCCGTTCGAGGTGGTAGGCACCGACATCAGCACCCGCGTGCTGGCCCAGGCGCGCACAGGGCATTACACGTTGCAACGCATCGACGGCATCCCGCAGCAGTATCTCAAGCGCTACTGCCTGCGTGGCCAGGGCGCCTACGACGGCACCTTGCTGGTGGAACGGTGCCTGCGCGATCGTGTTCACTTCGTGCACGCCAACCTCAATACCGGGCTGCCGTCGCTGGGCAGTTTCGATGCAATCTTCCTGCGTAACGTCATGATCTATTTCAATGGGCAGACCAAGCGCGAAGTGATCCTGCGCGTGCTGGCCAACCTCAAGTCGGGCGGGCATTTCTGCATAGGTCATTCGGAAAGCCTGAGCGAACTCGACATCGATCTGGTCCAGGTGGCTCCATCGATTTTCCGCAAGGCATGAACCAAGGACCCACCGTGTCGACAGCGTTCAACCGCCCCGCCGTCGGCCCCAACACCATCAAAGCCATGGTGGTCGACGATTCGGCGGTGGTGCGCCAGGTACTGGTGAGCGTGCTCAACGACGCGCCCGGCATCGAAGTGATTGCCACCGCTGCCGACCCGCTGCTGGCGATCGAAAAGATGCGTCAGCAATGGCCGGACGTGATCGTGCTGGATGTGGAAATGCCGCGCATGGACGGCATCACTTTCCTGCGCAAGATCATGAGCGAGCGCCCTACCCCGGTGGTGATCTGCTCCACGCTCACCGAAAAAGGCGCGCGCGTCACCATGGATGCCTTGGCCGCCGGTGCGGTAGCGGTGGTGACCAAACCGCGGCTGGGGCTCAAGCAATTCCTCACCGATTCGGCAGACGAACTGGTCGCAACCGTGCGCAGCGCCGCACGCGCCAACGTCAAGCGGCTGGCAGCACGGGTCACCGCAACGCCGCTGGAAGCCGAGGTCAAACACACCGCCGATGTGATCCTGCCAGCACAAAGCGGACGCACCTTGGCGCAGACCACCGAACGCATCGTCGCCATCGGTACATCTACCGGCGGCACCCAGGCACTGGAAGAAGTGCTGACCGCGTTACCGCGCGTGTGCCCCGGCATCGTGATCGTGCAGCACATGCCGGAGAAGTTCACTGCCGCCTTCGCTGCCCGCCTCAATGGCCTGTGCCAGATCGCAGTGAAAGAAGCCGTCGATAACGATCGCGTGATGCCGGGCCGTGCCTTGATTGCACCGGGCGGCAAGCATCTACTGTTGCGCCGCAGCGGCGCGCAATACTTCGTCGAAGTACTGGAAGGCCCGCCGGTCAATCGACATCGCCCCTCGGTGGATGTGCTGTTCCGCTCAGTCGCGCGTGCGGCTGGAAGCAATGCGCTGGGCATCATCATGACCGGCATGGGCGACGACGGTGCCGCCGGACTACTGGAAATGCGTCATGCCGGTGCGCGCACCGTGGCGCAGGACGAACACACCAGCATCGTGTTCGGCATGCCCAAGGAAGCGATCAAACGCGGCGGCGCCGATCGCATCCTGCCGCTAGGCGCAATGGCGCGCGAGATAGCGACGCAGTTGCAGTGAGTTGCTGCGCATCGGCGTAAAGATCGCACCTGATTTGGTTGGGCAACCTCAAACGTGCCATCAGTAGCGTGTATCACGCCATCGCGCAAGGCAAATACGCACGACACTTTCTGGCCGAAGCCGCCTATCGTTTCAACCGCAGATTCAGCTTGCGCAACATGCTGCCGCGACTTGCCACGGCCATGACGCAATCCAAACTATATCCTGAGCCGGTTCTGCGCGCAGCGAGTAACTTTCATAACTGAGAGTCAGCGATAATCAGGAAGCCTCAAAGGACGAGACAGCTAAAAAAATAACATTTGAGAAATTTTCTGTTGGCGGATTCAACTCCGATTCGCAACGCTGTTGAGGACCTCTTCGGAGAAGACGTCGAGGGGCGTTTTGAATCCGAGTACCTTGCGTGGACGATTGTAGAGTCGCTGTTCGATCCATCGTAGGTGCGCGTGGGCGATGGTGCTGAAATCGGTCTGTCGTGGCAAGTACTGGCGCGTCGATCCGTTGGCATTTTCGTTACTGCCACCCTGCCATGCACAGTACGGGTCTGCAAAATAGAAATCGCTCTGCAAGCACGCGGTAATGAATTGATGATCGGCGAACTCCTTGCCGTTGTCGGCGGTCAGGGTGTGCACCGTGTGGCGTAGGCCGCCCAGGCGCTGGACGATGGCGTTGCGCACGTTCTCGGCGATGCCGTCAGGCGAGTAGGCCAGCAGATGCAGGCGACTGCGACGTTCGGTCATGCTGACCACCACCGCCTTGCCATGCGAAGCGCGAAGGGTGTCCAGCTCCCAATCGCCGACGGCAATCTGTTCCGGGCTGAAGTCCTCACCCAGCAAGAGCTCGATCCGGGCGATGCGCTCAGCGTCGATGCGCGCACACCGGCTGGCCTGCGTGCGCCGATGCTCGCTGAGGCGCTGCGCATGATCGGGCAGATACTGCCGAGCGTGCCGGTGACGGCGCAGTTCGCGGCTGATCGTGCTGGGCGCGCGCTCCAACGCATCGGCGATGGCCCGCATCGACATCCCGGTTCATATAACGCATGCAAACGGTATCGTTCTCACAGGTCCAGGCGGCTGGATGACATGAGTAACTCCACTTGGCGGTGAAGTCGCTCAGGTCAGGTCGCCTGGACCACGTCACAACCGTTGGTGTTGCGATCCAGAGGTGAAGCCACCGCCCCATTTAAGGTGCAAATGCGCCAAAACGGGTATGCTGCGCGGCAGCAAAGAGCCGCACGGATGGGTAGAATGCTTTATCAACTGCATGAGCTGACCCGCAATCTTCTAGCCCCTTGGGTGCATCAGGCCCAGGCGAACGCCAAGATGTTTTCCGACCCCGACAGCCTATGGGCATCGCTTCCTGGCGCCGAACGCATGGCCGCCACCAACGAGCTGTTCCATCGACTGGGCAAGGAATACGAAAAACCCGCCTGGGCGCTCGACGATGTCGAGGTCGACGGCCACTCGCTGCCGATCATCGAACGCGAGGTGCTAAGCAAGCCGTTCTGTCGCCTGCTGCGCTTCAAGCGTTTCAGCGACCATGTCGAGCTGATCGGCAAAATGAAGCAGCAGCCGGCCGTGCTGGTGGTTGCGCCGTTGTCCGGCCACCACGCAACGCTGCTGCGCGACACCGTGCGCACGCTGCTGCGCAACCACAAGGTCTATGTGACCGACTGGGTAGATGCGCGCATGGTGCCGCTGGAAGCCGGCGCGTTCCGGCTCGAGGACTACATCGGTTACATCCGGGAATTCATCCGCCACATCGGCGTCGAGCGCTTGCATGTGGTGAGCGTGTGCCAGCCAACCGTGCCGGTGCTGGCGGCGGTGTCGCTGATGGCCTCCAATGACGAGCCAACGCCGCGCTCGCTGGTGATGATGGGCGGCCCGATCGACGCACGGCGCAGTCCGACTCAAGTCAATAACCTGGCAACGGACAACGGCATTGAGTGGTTCCAGAACAACCTGATCCACACTGTGCCTTTCCCGTATCCGGGCCAGGGACGTCAAGTCTATCCGGGCTTTTTGCAGCACGCCGGCTTCCTGTCGATGAACCCGAATCGTCACGTAATGTCGCACTGGGATTTCTACACCGACCTGGTCAAGGGCGATCTGCAGGATGCGCAGGCGCATCGTCACTTCTATGACGAATACAATGCCGTGCTCGACATGCCAGCCGAGTATTACCTCGACACCATTCGCGTCGTGTTCCAGGACTTCTTGTTGCCGCAGGGCAAGTGGAAAGTGGACGGCCAGTTGGTCGAGCCGTCTGCGATCCGCAATACCGCGTTGCTCAGCATTGAAGGCGAACTGGACGATATGGCTGGCCTCGGCCAGACCGAAGCGGTGCACGATCTATGCACCGGCATCGATGCTGCGCATCGCCGGCATCTGGTGGTGGAAGGCGCTGGCCACTACGGTATCTTCAGCGGCCGGCGCTGGCGCGAGGTGGTATATCCGCAGGTACGCGAATTCATCGGTCGCTACGATGCAGATCCGGTGGGCAGCAGCGACCCTGCCACTGTCACGCCGATCCGCAGGCGCAGCAAACGCGCTTGACTCGCCCAAAAATTCTCCTTGATCGGAAACGATCAGGCGCGTTTTTATCAGGTTATCGTGCTGAGCAAGTATCGAGCACAACTTAAGAGCGGCTAACAAAACGTAGCGAGCAGTCGTCGGGTGGGTGCGGACGGCGGGGAGGAACCGGAGTGTACGCGTGGTACATGCCGATTCCGAGCACCGGCCGCGCCCGCCTGGCGGTGAGCGCAGTCGTTTTGTTAGCCGCTCTTAGAACAATTGGATTACTCCTTTGCGCGATTGCTTCACTACAGTCATTGCCTACTGGGCCGATACCATCATTAGACGAAGAAGTTTTTAGATAGGGCGGCACGATGCAATTTTCACGCTTGATGCGGCCGGCTATGGCCGATATTTCCCTTGGCGCGACACGCTGCCTGTGCCTTGCCATAGGCTTTTCGCTGCCTGGGCTGAGTTTTGCGCAAGCGCAAACCGCGTCGGTCAATGCCGAACAGACGCAGCCTGAGCCAGCGAAGGCATCGGCACTTGTCGCGCCTGCTGCTTCGAAGGGCTACCCGCTTGAAGCGCAGGATTAGGGTGCCAAACTAGAGCGGTAATGTGACAGGTGCGCTGGGCCGAAGACTGGTCGTATTCGAAAGACCCGTCCAAGCGCAAGAGCCCGTTCGATCCGCTCAAGTACATTTCGCTCAATGAGTCGGGCAAGGTGTATGTGTCGCTCAGCAACGAACTGCGTGCGCGCAGCAACACCATCACCAACCTCGGCCTGCTTCCGGGCAGCCATTCGCAGCAGCAGTACTTGTTCCGCGCGTTCTTCGGCGCGGATCTGCATATTGGCGAACACTTCACGCCTGTATACGGAACTGGCGCACGGCAGCCTGGATGGGCGCAACGAAGGCACCAAGACCGGCACACAGGAAAACAACGCGATCCTGCAGCAATTGTTCTTCGACGTGAAAGGCCGCGTCGCCGGCACCGACCTCGGCTTGCGTGTTGGTCGTCAGGTGTTTGTCGACGGCCCGACCACGCTGATCGCGTTGCGCGACAATACCGATGTCTTCGTGACCTTGAACGGTGCGCGCGCCTGGGCAATCGGCGAAAAGACCCGTGTGGATGTGTTCGATTTCAACTTCAATCTGGATGGCACCGAAGGCTTGGGCGACGACAGCAGCGCGCAGTCCTTAGGTGGCGCGGACGGCGCGCTCATGGTCGGGATTGGCAACACAGCCCATCGATAAGGTGTCCGGCACTGGAATCATCCTCTGCGACACCGCTTGATCCTGTGCAGGCAAAGTCCGCACCGGCGCACTACATGCCCGGGTATAGGTCGGCGCCATGAGCGCATACGTGCGCTCATGGTCTAGCAGATTCGGCATAACCAGCCAAATCGCGCAGTTTGATCAACAGCGGCATCTGGGTGGCAAGCGCATCGGCATAGCTTGCGGCCGTTTACGCACGCAATCCAGGCACCCGCCATAACGCTTGCACAGTGCCTGGGCCGACGACGGCCAATCCGGCTGGCGTGGATAGCGCGTGGCCGCACTCTGCAACGACATGCCTGCCGGCAACCACTCGAACCGCTGCACATCCTGGCAAGCAGCCCCCTCGCGCTGTGCATCCGGTACCGCGTGCGACAACGACCATAGCGCGGCAAACATGTTGGGCCCACGCAGCAGCGGTGGCGATTGAAGCAATTGCGCCGCCGCCTGGCGTTGCGCTTCGGGGAGCGGCCAACGCACTGAGATCGCGTAGCGCCACTGGCACCGCAATCAGGATGCAGAGCCCCAACAGGGCCGCTTTGAGCAACTTGGCGAGCATGCAAGTACTCCCCCTTCCATGGATTCAGCGCACGCTTTCCAAACCGTTCTGCCAACCTGACTTGGCGAGGCACATTCGCGCACATCGCCGATTGTTGTCACTGCATCCAGTGCACAGGATCGCAGCAGCGACACGCACTTGCCATCTCCCAGGCAAACAATGCTTACTGGTGGCATGCACCGGACGCTGCGGCGTGCCTACAATGCGCGCATGTCCGAATCCCCCACGCCGCATGCCCGCCCGTCCCTGCAACGCGTCTTTTTGACCGGGTTGCTCACTCTGCTGCCGGTCTGGTTGACCTGGGTGGTGGTGAAGTTCGTTTTCTCGCTGCTGTCGGGCATCAGCAGCCCGTGGGTGGCGCCGTTGTCCGAGCGCATCGCCGCCTCGTTTCCCGGTTATCTGGACTGGATCAAGGCGCTGTGGGTGCAGAACACCATCGCGCTGATCGCCACTGTCGGCGCGATTGTGTTCGTCGGCATCCTGAGCCGGCGTGTGATCGGGCAGCATCTGCTGCGCTGGTTCGAGGCGATCATGCGGCGCATTCCGCTGGCCAGCGTGGTCTACGACAGCGCGCGCAAGTTGCTCGACATGCTGCAGACCCAGCCCGGCAGCACCCAGCGTGTGGTGCTGATCGACTTCCCGCATCGCGACATGAAGTCGGTGGGCCTGGTTACCCGTGTGATCAAGGAACAAGGCACCGGCCGCGAGCTGGCGGCGGTGTATGTGCCGACCACGCCTAACCCGACCTCCGGCTATCTGGAGATCGTGCCGGTGGAGCTGCTCACCCCGACCGACTGGAGCGTGGATCAGGCGATGGGCTTCATCATTTCCGGAGGCGCGGTGGCGCCGGACTCGGTTCCATTCACCCGTACCGCAGATCGGTGACGCAATGACACAGGTGCGTGTCCTCGACGATCGTGCGGTACGCCTGTTCATTGCGCTGGCGGCGTTCTTCTGCGTCAACGCGGCGTTGGCAGAGTTCATCGGCGTCAAAATTTTTGCGCTCGAAGCCACACTTGGTATCGCACCGTTGAACTTGAATCTGTTCGGCCAGACCGGATCGCTCAGCTTCACCGCCGGCACGCTGCTGTGGCCGGTGGTGTTCATCATGACCGACACCATCAACGAGTTCTTCGGCAACCGTGGCGTGCGTTTCATCTCTTGGGTGGCGGTGGCGCTGATCGGCTACAGCTTTGTGTTCGCGTTCGCCGCGATCGGGCTGGCACCGGCAGGTTGGTGGGTCACTGCGGCGCAGAGCCAGGGCGTGCCCGACTATCAGGCCGCGTTTGCTGCGGTGTTCGGCCAGGGCCTGTGGACGATCGGGGGCTCGCTGGTGGCGTTTCTGTTCGGCCAGCTGATAGATGTCTCTGTATTCCATCGTATCCGCCGCGTCACTGGTGAAAAACACGTGTGGCTGCGCGCCACCGGCTCCACCGCGGTGTCGCAGTTGGTGGACAGCTTTGTGGTGATCTACATCGCCTTCGTGCTCGGCCCGCAGCATTGGTCCAAGGACCAGTTTCTGGCGGTGAGTACGCTCAACTACGTCTACAAGATGAGCTTTGCGATCGCATCGATTCCGCTGCTGTATCTGGCACGCCACGCCATCGGCGCATATCTCGGTGCCGAACGCGCCGAGCAATTGCGCGAGGAAGCGGCCGCGGGCTGAGCGTGGCCGGCAAGACGACTACGCTCATAGCCAAGCGCGGGGTAACCAATGCTCGGAGCATCTGACTCGTCTGCCTCGTCTGACTCGTCTGCCTCGGTTCCGATCGAGCGTTTCGCATCTTGTGATGCTGCACGCCACGTTGTCTCAGCCACGTTCAGCGGCGAATCGTCATCCATCGAAATTTCGTTCAATCCTGCTGCGGCTGCGCTGGCCATGCTGTTGCGCCCTGCAACGGACGCCTCGCAATGGACCATCTTGTCACAACGGCGCGCTTGGCTTTGGTGTGCTCGATTTCCCCCAGGCCGGTCGATCTGGTCGCACTGAATACCGGCGCAAGCTCTGGCGCACATGCAGGGCATAGGCATGTCATCGGCGCCACCATCGGCTGCGTGGCGCTGTTGCTGTTGGTCGGCATGGGCTTGCAGCATGTGCTGTTGCGCTGGCCACCGCTCGGGCGCGCCTTGCATCTGCACGCTCACGTCCATTGCGATAGCACGCCACTTCGCGATCGGCCGCACCCACCGAACCATTATTGGTGCGTATGCGGCGCAGAACCGAAGCATGCGGCTGTCGACCACATGGCGTCGTTCGACGAAGGGCAATGCCGGGTCGCGCCAGAACTCCTGCCCGCCGTGGATGGGCACCTGCGTATCGCGTGTCGATTCGGCCTTCTACATGGCAGCAAAATGATCGCACCGCAACATTCTTCGGCACTGCATCCTCCCACGGCTGCCTTGATGAATATCAGGCGCGCCACATCCCCCGAATGGGTGGCCGTAACGGTGCGGATCGGGCAAGCTCCTTGATCGCTTGTTTCCGGAACCAGTAATGCCCCTTAGCTTTTCCCGCCTGCTGTCCCTAGCCATGGCCGCCATCATAAGCCTGTCGCTGGCAACGCCCGCCGGTGCGGCCAAAAAGAAGACCGGTAAGGCACAGACCACGCAAACGCGCGCAGAGGCGAGCAAAGCCAAGAAAACCGCCAAGTCTGTGGCCAATGCCTCAAAGACTGCCAAAGGTGGCAAAGCACCCAACCCCAAGCCACGCACGGTCGCCGGG
Source organism: Xanthomonas fragariae (assembly GCF_017603965.1). Lineage (NCBI taxonomy): Bacteria > Pseudomonadati > Pseudomonadota > Gammaproteobacteria > Lysobacterales > Lysobacteraceae > Xanthomonas > Xanthomonas fragariae. The sequence continues at coordinate 2,721,377 of NZ_CP071955.1, forward strand.
CCGGTCGTGCTGACCAAGGCGCAGCAGCTCAACCTGCTCTACGACCAGTACTGGGATGCCTCGCTGAAGCTCAATCCGCTGCAGGCCACCTTACAGGGCGAGGGCCGCTACAACGATCAACTGCCAAACTTTCTGTCGCCGACGTTCCGGCAGCAATCGCACGAGTTCACCGTGTCGTGGCTGGGCAAGGCCGAGGCGCTGGGGCCGGAGGGGCTGAGCGGCCAGGACCTGCTCAGCTACCAGATCTTCGTGCGCGATGCGCGTGGCGCGCTGGCGGCTGAGCAGTTCCCCAGCTGGATGCTGCCGATCAACCAGTTTTACAACATCGCCAGCATCGCGGTTGTGCTGGGCTCGGGCATCGGCGCGCAGCCGTTCAAGACGGTCAAGGACTACGACAACTGGTCGCGCCGCGCGATCGGCATCCCCGAGTTGTTTGACCAGGCAATCGCCAACATGCGCGCCGGCATGCAGGCCGGCGTGGTGCAGCCGAAGGTGTTGATGCAGAAGGTGCTGACGCAGCTGGACGCGATCATCGTGCGCAATGCCGAAGACAGCCTGTTCTGGGGGCCGATCCGCAACCTGCCGGCCGACATTCCCGAGGCCGACAAGCAACGCCTCACCGCCGAATACAAACGGCTGATCGAAATGCGGGTCATGCCGGCGTATCGGGAGCTGCGCGGCTTCATCGCCACCCAATACCTGCCTGCCTGCCGCGACAGCGATGGCCTGGCCGCACTACCCAACGGCGCGGCGTGGTACGCCTACGACGTGCGTCAGAGCACCACTTCCGAGATGAGCCCGGAGCAGGTGCATCAGATCGGGCTGGCCGAGGTCGCACGCCTGCAGGGCGAGATCCAGGCCTTGGCCCGGCAGGTCAAGTTCCGCGGCAACCTGCCCAAGTTCTACAAGTTCATGCAGACCGACAAGCGCTTCACGTTCCGCAGCGACGCCGAATTGCTGGGCTATTACCGTGGCCTGCAGGGGCGCGTACAGGCTGCGGTGCCGCGTCTGTTCAATGCCCAGGGCATACCGGCGCTGGAAGTGCATGCGGTGGAAACGCAGCGCGCGCAGTCGGCCGCCAGCGCCTCGTACATGCGCCCCAGTGGCGATGGCAGCACGCCGGGCATCTTCTACGTCAACACCTCCGACCTGCCCTCGCGCAAGACCTGGGAGACCGAGAGCCTTTACCTGCATGAAGCGGTTCCCGGCCATCATTATCAACTCGGGCTGCAGCAGAAACTGACCGACCTGCCCAACTTCCGCCGCCTCGGTGGCGATACCGCCTATATCGAAGGTTGGGGCCTGTACGCCGAATCGCTGGGCCGCGAACTGGGGCTGTATCGAGACCCATACAGCACCTACGGCTATCTGCAGAACGCGTTGTGGCGCTCGATCCGCCTGGTGACCGACACCGGCCTGCACAGCAAGGGCTGGACCCGCGCCCAGGCGATCGACTACATGCTGGACAACTCGGCCATGACCCGCGCCGATGCCGAAGCCGAGGTCGACCGCTACATGGCCATTCCCGGCCAGGCACTAGCCTACAAAATCGGCGAGATGAAGATCGCGCAGCTGCGCGAGCAGGCGCAACGCGAGTTGGGACCACGCTTCGATGTGCGCGCCTTCCACACCGAAGTGCTCAAGGACGGCTCGGTGCCGCTGGATGTCCTGCAAGACAAAATCCAGCGCTGGATCGCCACGCAGAAGGGCTGAGGCGACTTAGAGCGGCTAACAAAACGACTGCGCAGCCGCTAACGCGGCGATATCGCGCGGCGTGGTGCGGCAGCAACCACCGATCAGTCGCGCACCTGCTGCCAACCACTGCGCATGCTGCTCGACCAGACTGCACGCTGGCGTAGTGCCTGCATGCCAACGTTTGTCGCTGGCTTCGTAATGCTCGCCCGAATTCGGATACGCAACCAGCGGCAGTGAGGTCAACGCGGACAAGGTCTGCAGCGCCGCGGTGACCTGTTTCAACGCAATGCAATTGATGCCCACCGCGATCACCTGCGCGCAGGCATCCAATGCCGGCACCACTTGCGCCAACGGCGTGCCGTCGCTCAGATGCGCGGCATCGCGCACAGTGAAAGAAAACCACGCATGCAGCTTTGGAAATTCTTCCAGCAACAACCGCAACGCCACGATCTCATTGGCCGACGGCAGCGTTTCGCAAGCCAGCAGATCCACCCCGGCCTCGGCCAATGCGGCGATGCGCGGGCGATGGAAGTCCATCAATTGCGCCAACGGCAGGTCGTAGTCGCCGCGGTATTCCGAGCCATCGGCCAGATACGCGCCATACGGCCCGACCGAGCCGGCCACCCACAACTGTGCGGGCTGCGGTTGCACCTGCAAATGATCGGCGCGCGCCTGCGCGGCCAACGCCACGCTGCGTGCGATAAGGGCGTGCGATTGCGCCAGATCCAGCCCGCGCGCAGCAAAGCCCAACGGCGTGGCCTGATAGCTGGCGGTAATCGCGCACTGCGCGCCGGCAGCGAAGTAATCGCGATGCACCTGGTAGATCAACTCCGGTTGCTCGACCAACACGCGTGCCGACCACAGCGCATCGTTGAGATCGCAGCCACGTTGCTCCAGTTCGGTGGCCAGCGCACCATCGAGCAGCACGTAGCCACCGTGCTGCAAAGCCTGACTGAAGGGCGCATCGGCGCGCGGCTGGCGGGAAAGAATCCTCATGCGTGCTGTCTCCGGGCCGCAATCCATCGAGTGAGTGCATGGGCCCCGTAGCACAGCGCTACAAATGGAATGCCGCACCACAGCGCGATGCGCTGCTGCGGATCGAATGCCAGCCCGATGCACGCCAGCAGACATAGCGAAAAGCCCAGGATCGGTGTCCACGGATACCACGGCGCGCGATACGCCAGGGTGTCCAGCGCGATGCCATCGCGCAGCAGCTGGCGACGAAAACAATAATGCGATGCGCAGATGCCAAGCCACACCACTACCACCGCGAAGCCGGATACTGCCGAGATCGCAACGAAAACGGTATCGGCCGCGTACACGCCGGTGAGTAGCGCCAACAAGCCGCCCAGCATGCTCAGCACCAATGCGGGCAATGGAATGCCGCGGCGGGTCAACCGCGCAAGGCCTGACGGCAGCGTGCCTTCGTTGGCCAGCGACCACAACATCCGCGCGGCCGCATACAGGCCGGAATTGGCCGCAGACAGGATCGCGGTGAGGATCACTGCATTCAAGATGTCAGCCGCATACGGAATGCCCAACAGCTCGAAAGCACGCACGAACGGGCTGGTCTCCACCGCCGCTTGCTCGGAGGGCAGCAGCGCGGCCAGCACCAGCACGGTACCGACAAACATCACCACCAAGCGCACGAGCGTGGTGCGGATCGCCAACGGAATCGCGCGCGCCGGCTGCTCGGTTTCGCCTGCGGCAACACCGATCAGTTCGGTGCCGGAGAACGCGAAGTTCACCGCCACCATCGTCATCAGAATCGGCAGCATGCCTTGCGCAAACCAGCCATTGGCACGCAAATGACGCAGCCCGGGGGTGGGCGAGCCATCGGCCAACGGCAGCACGCCGATCACCGCCGCACCTCCCAGCACGATGAACACCAAGATAGTGATCACCTTGATCAACGAAAACCAGAATTCGCCCTCGGCAAACCAGCGTGCCGACACCGTGTTCAAAGCGAAGATCAGCACGCAGAACAACAGGCACCACGGCCATGCCGGGCTGTGCGGGAACCAGTACTGCATGCAGAACGCGGCGGCAGTCAAACTCGATCCCAACGCCACCGTCCAAGTCAGCCAGTACAACCACGCCACCACATACCCGGTAGCTGGCCCGAGATAACGCGCGGCATAGACATGGAAGGCGCCGGTCTGCGGCATCGCCACCGCCAGCTCGCCCAGGCACTGCATCACCATATACACCACCAGTGCGCCGATCAGATACGCGATCACCGTGCCCAATGCGCCGGTGCTGGCGATGATGTAACCGGTGTTGAAGAACAACCCGGTGCCGATCACGCCGCCCAGCGACAGCATCACCAGATGACGCACCTGCATGCTGCGCTGAAACTGCGGTGCGGCGGTGGACGACGGCTCGGGCATGGGCGTGGCTGATGGGTGGCGGACCATCCTGCCATACCACGCAGGCGAGCACAGCCATGCGCTGGCGAGCTGTAGCGCAGCCCTGCCGCACACCGGCATACGGTTATCCTCACGATTGGTCTCTAGCTTGCCCGCCGCCATGCCACACCATTGCCGCACACTCTGTGCGCACCCCCACGCGCGCCATTGCCGCGCTGGGCTTGCCCGGATTCTTGCCGCCTCTACGGGTCATCGCGTCCGCAAACGTCGCTGACGTTGCCGCGCTGTCCATCGATCGCATGCGCTACGCGCACTGCCCGCCATCGAGCACGCTGGCATCGTCCAAATTGCTGCCGAGGCCCCTTCGGAGCGCCGCATGATGCTCGCCGGTATCCACCACGTGGCGATCATCGCTGGCGATTACGTGCGCTCCAAACAGTTCGGGACGACGCTTCCAACGTCAGCCTGAATCCATCGGGCAACACATCGCGCTTGCCAGGCCGCATGCGGTGCAGCATGAACGCATCCCGCAGTGCCTCTTTCCGCCGCCATACTCCACGCTGCTATACATTCGCGATCAGGCCGCCGACGGTGGCCACCGCACGCCCTGGGAGGGGACACATGCGCAAGACCTTCAAGACGCTGATTCTGGCCCTGCCGCTGGCTACCGCCTCGCTGCTGGCCCAGGCCGCCGATTATTCGCCGGCGGGCCGCTGGAAGACCATCGACGACGAGACCGGCAAACCAAAGTCGGTGGTACAGATCGAACAGTCAGGCACCGGCACGCTCAGCGGCAAAGTGGTTGAGATCCTGCAATCGGACAAAGGCCCGAACCCGTTGTGCGACAAGTGCGACGGAGCGCTCAAGGGCAAGCCGATCAAGGGCATGACCATCCTGTGGGGCCTCAAGCCCGACGGTACTGCCGTATGGAGCGGCGGCTCGGTGCTCGACCCGGCCAAAGGCAAGACCTACAAGGCCAAGGTCACCCTGACCGACGGCGGCAAGAAGCTGCAGATGCGCGGCTACGTAGGCATTGAGGCGCTAGGACGTACCCAGACCTGGATCCGCGAGTAGAACGAGTAGAAGAAGGCAGTTTCACGCCAAGGTACCGCGCCGCTGCAACATGGCAGCGCGCGCAGCCGTGCGATAATCGCGTTTCCCCCGCATTACGCCTGCCATGACACGCACCGCACTCGTCACCACTGCCCTGCCTTACGCCAACGGCCCGCTGCATCTTGGCCATCTGGTCGGCTATATCCAGGCCGACATCTGGGTGCGTGCGCGCCGGTTGCGCGGCGACAAGACCTGGTTCGTTTGCGCCGACGACACGCATGGCACGCCGATCATGCTCGCGGCCGAAAAGGCCGGTGTGACTCCTGAAGCCTTCATCGCCGACATCCAGGCCAGCCATGAGCGCGATTTCGCCGCGTTCGGGGTGACCTTCGATCACTACGATTCGACCAATTCGCCGGTCAATCGCGCGCTCACCGAAGCCTTCTACACCAAGCTCCAAGCCGCCGGACACATCGGCTGCCGTTCGGTGGCGCAGTTCTACGACCCGGCCAAGGGCATGTTCCTGCCGGATCGCTACATCAAGGGCATCTGCCCCAATTGCGGTAGCGCCGATCAATACGGCGACAACTGCGAAGTCTGCGGCGCGACCTATTCACCGACCGAGCTGAAAGAGCCCAAGTCGGTGATCTCCGGCGCTACGCCGGAGTTGCGAGATTCGGAACATTTCTTCTTCGAAGTGGGCCATTTCGATGGTTTCCTGCGCCAGTGGCTGGCTGGCGATGTGGCGCTGCCGGGCGTCAAAGCCAAGCTCAAGGAATGGCTGGATACCGAAGGCGGCCTGCGCGCGTGGGATATCTCGCGCGATGCGCCGTATTTCGGCTTCCAGATTCCCGGCCAGCCGGGCAAGTATTTCTACGTGTGGCTGGACGCGCCAATCGGGTATCTGTGCAGCTTCAAGACCCTGTGCGCGCAGATGGGCGAGGACTTCGCAGCGCATCTGGTCGCCGGCACGCAGACCGAGTTGCATCACTTCATCGGCAAGGACATCGTCAATTTCCACGGCCTGTTCTGGCCGGCGGTGCTGCACGGCACCGGCTATCGCGCGCCGACGCGGCTGCACGTCAACGGCTATCTCACCGTCGATGGCGCCAAGATGTCCAAATCGCGCGGCACCTTCGTGATGGCGCGGACCTTCCTGGACGTCGGGCTGGAACCGGAAGCGTTGCGGTATTACTTCGCGGCCAAATCCTCCGGCGGCGTTGACGATCTGGACCTCAACCTGGGCGACTTCGTCGCGCGGGTGAATTCGGATCTGGTCGGCAAGTTCGTCAACCTGGCCAGCCGCTGCGCGGGCTTCATCGGCAAGCGCTTCGATGGCAAGTTGGCCGATACCCTGCCCGACCCGGCGCAGTACGACCGCTTCGTCGCCGCGTTGGCGCCGATACGCCAGGCCTACGAGCGCAACGATGCGGCCAGCGCGATCCGTCAGACCATGGCACTGGCCGACGAGGCCAACAAATACATCGACGACACCAAGCCGTGGGTGATCGCCAAGCAAGCGGGTTTGGATGCGCAACTGCAATCGGTATGCACGCAGGGTCTGAATCTGTTCCGCATCCTGGTGGCCGCACTCAAGCCGATCCTGCCGCGCACCTGTGCCGAAGCCGAAGCCTTCCTGTCGGCGCCGATGACCAGTTGGCAAGACATCGCGCGCCCGCTGAGCGCGCACGTGATCCAGCCCTACACCGCCTTGTTCACCCGTATCGACCCCAAACTGATCGACGCCATGACCGACGCTTCAAAAGACACGCTCGCAGCACCCGCACCGGCCTTAGTAACCGCCAAGCCCGCACCGTCCAAGGTGGAGGCAAAGCCGGCAGCACCTGCCAATTCCCAATCCCACATCTCCACTCCCAGCCTCATCGGCATCGACGACTTCGCCAAGCTGGATCTGCGCATCGGCAAGGTGTTGGTCTGCGAATTCGTGGAAGGCTCGGACAAGCTGCTGCGCTTCGAACTGGATGCCGGTGAGTTGGGCAAGCGCCAGATCTTCTCGGGTATACGCGCCAGCTACGGCGAACCGGAAACGCTGGTCGGCCGCAGCGTGGTGTTCATCGCCAACCTGGCCCCGCGCAAGATGCGCTTCGGCATCAGCGAGGGCATGATCCTCTCGGCCGGTTTCGACGGCGGCGCGCTGGCGCTGCTGAATGCCGATGGTGGTGCGCAGCCGGGGATGCCGGTTAGGTAAGGCGGGATTAAGGATTGGCCCCTGCCTCAAGCGAAAATCCAACAGCGCGCCTTATCTCAAGTCCCCATTCCCCATCCACGAATCTTCAATCCCCACCTAAATGCAACTCGCCCCGTTCGACTTCGATCACACCATCACCATCTGCGACACCTATGCGCGCTTTCTGCGCAAGGTCGCAACGCCGGCGCAGTTGGCTGCGACGAAGTGGCAGCTGGGTCCGTGGCTGCTGGGCTGTCGGATGGGGCTGGTTTCCGCGCCGGCCTTGCGCGCACGCGTGACACGGTTGGTCTTCAGCGCTCGATCGCTGGATGAAATGACCGCGCACGGTGCGGCCTATGCACGCAATAATTTGCCAGGCGTATTGCCTGTGGAGATGGTGTGCTGAGCGGGCACTACGCCGAGGCAGATTGCGGGTCGCAAAAAGCAGCGCAGATCCGCCTGCGCTACGACCTGTCGCACTACGACTGCGTGCACGCGTATGGCGACAGTGGCGAAGACAAGCCGATGCTGGCGCTTGCGCAACAGCGCTGGTATCGCGGCAATCCGATGCACTGATACGCACCGCGATGTCTGCCACCGCCCCCGATCTGGTCGAACGCCTCGATCGTCTGTTACCGCAGACCCAATGCGGCCAGTGCGGTTACGACGGCTGCCGCCCTTACGCGCAAGCGATGGCAGATGGGCACGCCTCCGTTGATCATTGCCCGCCCGGTGGCGATGCCGGCGCACGTGCACTAGCACAAGCGCTGCACGTACCAGCACGCCCCTACGACCGCACACGCGGCACGCACAAGCCGCCGCAAGTGGCCTGGATTGTGGAAGCCGACTGCATCGGTTGCACCAAGTGCATCCAGGCTTGCCCGGTGGATGCGATCGTTGGCGGAGCCAAGCACATGCATACGGTGATCGCGCCGCTGTGCACCGGCTGCGAGCTGTGTCTGCCGGCTTGCCCGGTGGATTGCATCCAATTGCACGCACTCGGCTGAGAGCAACAACTTACAGAACAACTGCGTAACCAGCACACATGTGTCGTCGGTACTCGCCAACAGACGCATCGCCCCACCCTGCACATGGCTCTTCGCCAGCTCCCAGGCCATCGGCACAGGCCACCTGCCACCACACAAGGTCGGTCACCTGCTGATGCATCTAGCGCATCCGTCCTGCGGCCGTGTCCGTATTGGTATGCACTCCCATCGAGGATCTGCCGATGCGCCCACTTGCCGCCGCCCTTGCTGCGCTCGCCATCCAATGCCGGTCGGTTCCGCCATTGTTGGCACTGGTATTAGGCAGCCTGCCGCTTGGCGCCGCGGCGGTCACGCGCGTAGATGGCGATGCGTTCGATGGCGACAGCGGCACATTGCGCTATCGCGAGTCGCATTGGCTGCTCGACGACGGTGGACGGCTTGTGCTGTACCGCTGCCCGGACGGGCGGCCGTTCGCGCGCAAGCAGGTCGACGGTGGCGGCACCTCGCCCGACTTCAGCCTGCTCGATGGGCGCGATGGCTATCGCGAAGGAGTGCGTCAACGCGATGGCGTGCGCGAGATGTTTCAGCAGGAACCAGGTAAAGCCGAACGCCGCACCGCGCTGACGACCACCGACGGCGAGCGCGTGATCGACGCCGGGTTCGACACCTATCTGCGCAACAACTGGGATGCACTTGCCGCCACGCCGCAGCGCGTGGACTTCGTCTTGCCGAGCCTGCAGCGACAGCTGGCCTTTCGTGTCGAACGCATGGGGGATGCGGCCGGCCAACGCCGTTTCCGGATCAGCCTGGATGCATGGTACGGCGCGGCGGTGCCGTCGCTCGAGGTGCGTTATTCCATCGCCGACAAACGTCTGCTTGAATTCCGTGGGGTCGGCAATCTGCGCGATGCACGCGGCCGCTATCCGCGCGTGCGCATCGTTTTTCCGGACACCGCTGCGCGTGCCGCCAGCGCAGATGAATTTCGGCATGCGCGCGAGCAGCCGTTGATCAAGAGCTGCAGCAGCCCGTGAGCAAGGCCTGCGCCGTCTTCACGTTCGACCACGCGCGGTTGCGTACAACGGCCCGGGCACCCATTGCCCACACAGGAGCACCGTCATGGCAAAAGCCTATCTCTGGATCAACGCAGTGCTGTACGTTGCGCTTGCGATCTGGTGCACGTTATCTCCGGTCAATACCGCACATGCGGTGGGCTATACCCAGCTCTCGCCGGCCGGGCAATCGGAGTATTTGGTCATCTATGGCGGCCTGCAGTTGGGCATGGCCTTCCTGTTCGGCTACTTCGCCTGGATCGATCAACCCCGCACCGGGCTGGTGGTCGCACTCGCGTTCTATGTGCCGATCGTGCTCTTCCGCAGCGTCGCGCTCTCGCGCCTTTGGCCAGTCTCTGCACCCACCGTCGTACTTGCAGGCGTGGAGATCCTGTTGCTGCTCGCTGCTGTGCTGCTGTGGTTCCAGCGCAAGTGAAAGACACGTTCTGCCCGGTCCGGTAGCATCGCCCCCACCTTACCCAACGCCCGACCGCATGAGTGCCATTCCTGGCCCCGACGACGATGAAACCGGACGCCTGCTGACCGCAACCGCGGGCGGCGACCGGCATGCCTTCGAAGCGCTGTACCGACAGACCTCGCCCAAACTGTTCGGGGTGTGCCTGCGCATGATCCCGCAACGCGCCGAAGCCGAAGAAGTGCTGCAGGACGTGTTCACGCTGATCTGGCGCAAAGCCGGGCAGTTCGATCCGAGCCGTGCGCGCGGACTCACCTGGCTGGCGATGATCGCGCGCAACAAGGCAATCGACCATCTCCGCGTCAACGCGCCGCAACGCCGCAATGTGGCGCTGGAGGATGCCGGCGAACTGCGCGCCAACGATGCCTCGCCGCTGGATAGCACCGAGCGTGCCAGTACGCGTCGCCGTATCGACCATTGCCTGGCCGAACTCGAACCGCCGCGCAGCGAGTTGATCCGCACCGCGTTCTTCGAAGGCATCACCTACGAAGAACTGGCCGCGCGCACCGACACACCGCTCGGTACGGTCAAGAGCTTGATACGCCGCGGGCTGGCCAAACTCAAAGCATGTCTGGAACGATGAGCACGCCCTTTCCCATCGACCAGGAACCGCCGCGCGATGTGCTTGCAGGCGAATACGTGCTGGGGCTGCTGAGCGCCGACGAGCGCCTGGCGGCCGAACAACGCATCGCCACCGATAGCCAATTCGCGCAGGTGGTCTCGCATTGGCAAGCACATCTGGCACCGCTGCTTGAAGAGATCGCTGCGGTGACGCCGCCGGATCAGCTCTGGGCACGCGTGCACCAGACGCTGGGCTTCGATGTGCCGTTGCGCGCGGCGCCGTTGGCAGCGCCTGCCACCGATGCCACGACTACCGCGCAGGCCGCGCCGTTGTGGAACAGCGTGCGCTTCTGGCGTTGGGTCAGCGCCGCTGGCTTGGCGACTGCCGCAGTGTGCGTGCTCGCCTTGTCGAACGTGCGTATGCCGCCGGCACCGGTGCAGCCGCCGGTCGCAGGGCCCGTGGTGCAGACCCCGGTCGCACCGCCTGCGGCCACTACGCCGCCGGCGACCGGTATCGCGATGACCTCGACACTGGCCACCGAAGATGGGCGGCCAGGCTATGTAGCGTTGATGGATGCCGACAAGCACACCATCATGGTGACGCCGCTGAATCGCACCGCCACCGCCGACAAAGTGCCCGAGCTGTGGCTGATCACGCCGGACGGCAAGGCGCATTCGATGGGCACGTTCGACGATCAACGCGCACGTCGCGCGCAGATCCCCGATCAGTTGATGCCCATGCTCAGCAACGAGGCGATTCTGGCGGTCACGCTGGAACCGCCAGGCGGTGCGCCGGGCGGCGTCGCCACCGGCACGGTGGTTGCCAAGGGCGGCATCAGCACGTTGGCGATGGCGCCCTGACCAAGCGCACCTGACCCTGCTTGCGAGGGCCCCGCAAGCAAGCTCACGTTACGAGCAATTTCATCTGCGCCATCGCCATCGGGGGCGGCTATTTGTGTGCGCAATTGCGCGATTCATTCGTACGAGCAAGCGAACCCCACACATGCGTGCGACGATCGAGCAGCTTGGTGCATCTGTTTACCGGCAGCACCCGTAAAATAGTCACCACTACACACGGAGAATCACGCGTGCCGCGCACTGGACTCGACCCTCACGCCGCAACGCCTCAGCCCGCCGCCACGCGTCGTCGTGGCTGGGTTGCAACGCACCTTGGCAGCCTGCGTCGCTGGGTGGATTCGCAAACCGACGAGCCATTGGACGAGGCGCGCGCCGACCGCATCGACTGGCTGCGTGCCTTGCCCTTCATTGCCCTGCACCTTGCCTGCTTGGCGGTGTTCTGGGTGGGCGCATCATGGTTTGCCGTGAGCATGGCAGTAGCGCTGTACGCGCTGCGCATGTTCGCGCTCACTGGTTTCTATCATCGCTACTTCTCGCACCGCGCCTTCAAGACCTCGCGCATGCTGCAATTCGTGTTCGCAGCCATTGGCGCCACCTGCGTACAACGCGGGCCGCTGTGGTGGGCAGCACATCATCGCAATCATCATCGGCATACCGACACCGGCCGCGACCCGCATTCGCCGGCGCAACATGGCTTTTGGTGGAGCCACACCGGCTGGTTCCTGACCCCACGCAGTTTCCGCACCGATTGGGAGGTCATCCCCGATCTGCGCCGCTTTGCCGAGCTGCGCTTTCTCGACCGCTTCGACATCGTAATGCCGGTGCTGCTGGCACTGGGGTTGTACCTGCTCGGCGACTGGCTTGCCGATGCAGCGCCTGCATTGAAGATCAACGGCGCGCAGCTGTTGGTATGGGGCTTTGTGATCTCCACCGTGGCGTTGTTCCATGCCACCTTCACCATCAACTCGCTGGCGCACCGCTTCGGCAGCCGACGTTTCGATACGCGCGACGACAGCCGCAATAACTGGCTGCTGGCGCTGCTTACCTTTGGCGAAGGCTGGCACAACAACCACCACTTCTTCCCCGGCTCGGCGCGTCAGGGCTTGCGCTGGTGGGAATACGACGTGACCTGGTACGGGCTCAAGGCGATGTCGTGGGTGGGTCTGGTGTGGGAGCTCAAGCCGATGCCGAAGATGCTCACGCAACGTGCCGAGCGGGTGGCGCGATGAGCGAGGGCAGGATCGCCGTGGTCGGCAGCGGGATCGCCGGCCTGAGCGCAGCCTGGCTGTTGTCGCGCCGCTATGAAGTCACCTTGTTCGAAGCTGCCGATTATCTCGGCGGGCATACGCATACCCATGACATCCAGCTGGAAGGTCAGCGTTACGCGGTGGACAGCGGTTTTATCGTGTTCAACCCGCAGCACTACCCGTTGCTAACGCGTATGTTCGCCGAGCTGGATGTGGCCGCACAGCCGACCACGATGAGCTTTTCGGTGCACGATGCGCGCAGCGGGCTCGAATACAACGCCGGCAGTTTGGACGGGCTGTTCTGTCAGCGCCGCAACCTGCTCAGCCCACGCTTCTGGGGCATGCTGGCCGACCTGCGCCGCTTCTATCGCCAGGCACCGGCCGTGCTGCATAGCAACGAGCAGTTCAGCACGCTGGGCGCTTATCTGCAGCGACATGGTTATTCGGATGCGTTCCGCGATCAGCATCTGGTGCCGATGGCATCGGCGTTGTGGTCCTCGCCATTGCAACGCATCCTCGAATTTCCGATGGGCCAGCTGATCGGTTTCATGACCAATCACCACATGCTGCAGTTCAGCGGCCGACCGCAGTGGCGAGTGGTGAGTGGCGGATCCAACGGTTATGTGCGTGCGCTGCGTCGGCGCTGGCAGGTGCTCGAACGCCTGTGCACGCCGGTGCGTGCGATCCGGCGCACCCCCAATGGCGTGGTGCTCAGCTCGTTGCGTGGCGACGAACACTTCGACGAAGTGGTACTAGCCTGCCACGCCGACGATGCACTGGCGCTGCTCAGCGATGCCACGCCGACCGAGCAGCAGATCCTTGGCGGGATCACCTATCAGGATAACGACACCGTGCTGCACACCGATGCACGCGTACTGCCACGCGACCGCCGCGCCTGGGCGGCGTGGAATGCGCACGTGCCGGCAGATCCACGCGCGCCGTGCACGGTGAGTTACTGGATGAACGCGCTGCAGTCGATCGATGCGCCGCAGCCGTTCATCGTCAGCCTCAACCGCGACAACGACATCGATCAGGACAAGGTGCTGCGACGTATGCGTTATCGCCACCCGGTGCAGAATGCGGCCGCACTGGCGGCACAGACCCGCAAGGCCGAGATCCAGGGCATGCAGCACACCTGGTTTGCCGGCGCGGCCTGGGGCTTCGGCTTCCACGAAGACGGCTTGCGTAGCGGCGTGGACGTGGCGCACGGCCTGGAAGTGCACTGGTGATGCAGTTGCTGCGCGAAGCCAGCACCGATGCCGTGCCGCTGCCACCCACCGAGGGCGGTGGCGCCGGCAGCGTGCGTGGTCCGTTGCGCAGCGCGATCTATACCGGTTGGGTGCGGCATCGTCGGTTTGCGCCCAAACCGCTGAATTTCCGCTACAGGTTGTTTCTGATGTACCTGGATCTGTCCGAACTGGATCAGGTCTTCGCGCAATGCTGGCTGTGGTCGGTGGGGCGCGCCAATCTGGCGCAGTTCCGGCGCAGCGACTATCTGGGCGATCCGACCATTCCGTTGGACGAAGCAGTGCGCGATTGCGTGCAGACCCACACCGGCGAGCGCCCCGACGGTGCGATCCGCCTGCTTACGCATTTGCGCTATTTCGGCCATGTGTTCAATCCGGTCAGCTTTTACTACTGCTTCGATCGGCATGACGGCTTGCGCTGGATCGTTGCGGAAATCACCAACACGCCGTGGCAGCAGCGGCATACCTATGTGCTGCCGGTCGCACAGGCGCGCACGCACCGCGACGTGCATGCGTGGCGCTTCGACAAGCGCTTCCATGTCTCGCCGTTCATGGACATGCAGCATCGCTACGACTGGCGATTCAGCGTACCGGATGCGCAGTTGCGCGTGCATATGGACGTGCTGGACGCAGCTGGCGACGATGCCGACGGCGCAATCGACAACAGCGGCACGCGCCGCTTCGACGCCACCTTGGCGCTGCAACGCGAACCGCTCAATGCACGCAGCCTGGCGCGCACCTTGCTGGCCTACCCCTTGATGACCGTACAGGTGGTGGTCGCCATCCACTGGCAGGCCCTGCGCCTGTGGCTGCGCGGCAACCCTGTGCACGACCACCCTCATCCGCCTGTGCGAGAACCCCGATGAACGCTACGTCCCTGCCCGACAACGCTGCGCCGCGCGCGGCGTCCTGGACGGACCGCTTGTTGCGCAAGCGCTTGCTGGCCACGCTCGGCGACCTGCACGATGGACAACTGCAACTGCACGAGGCAGATGGCGTCACCACACTCGGCACGGCCAGTGGCGCAGACGCCCTGCAGATGCAATTGCGCGTCGACGATCCTGGTTTCTATCGGCAAGCCGCGCTCAATGGCAGCGTCGGCGCCGGTGAGTCGTACATGGATGGGCAGTGGCAATGCGATGACCTGGTCGCGCTGATGCGCTTGCTGCTGCGCAACCGCGACCGCCTGGATGCAATGGAAACCGGCACTGCGCGCCTGGGTGGTTGGGCGATGCGTAGCCTGCATGCGTTTGCACGCAATACCCGCAGCGGCAGCCAGCGCAATATCGCCGCGCATTACGATCTGGGCAACCCGCTATTTCGTCTGTTTCTCGATGAAAACCTGATGTATTCGTCGGCGATCTTCGTCGATGACGAGGAGGCACAAGGCGAAGCGGCACTGGAGCGTGCGGCCACACGCAAGCTCGAACGCATCTGCCAGAAACTGCGGCTTGGCCCGCAGCACCATGTGGTGGAAATCGGCACCGGCTGGGGCGGGTTCGCGCTGCACGCCGCGCGTCGGCACGGCTGCCGCGTCACCACCACCACCATCTCCCGCGAGCAGTTCGAGCTGGCGACCCAACGCATCGCCGCAGCCGGATTGAGCGACCGGGTCACCGTGTTGTTGCGCGACTATCGCGATCTGGAAGGCCGCTTCGACAGGGTGGTGTCGATCGAGATGATCGAGGCGATCGGCCATCACTATCTTGACACCTATTTCGGCAAGGTCGGCAGCCTGCTTTCCGACGATGGCGAGGCGCTGATCCAGGCCATCACCATCGAAGATCACCGCTATGCGCAAGCGCTGCGCTCGGTGGATTTCATCAAGCGGCATATCTTTCCCGGCAGTTTCATTCCCTCGGTGGCGGCGATGACCGGCGCGATCGCACGCGCCAGCGATCTGCGTCTGTTCAATCTCGAAGACATCGGCCCGAGCTATGCGTTGACGCTGCGCGCCTGGCGCCAGCGTTTCATGGCGCAGCTGCCGCAGGTGCGTGCACTGGGCTACGACGAACGCTTCATCCGCATGTGGGAATTCTATCTAGCCTATTGCGAAGCCGGTTTTCTGGAGCGCTCGATCGGCGATGTGCATCTATGGTTGAGCAAACCGGGCGCACGTCCGCCGCAGTTCGTCCCCGGCCTTGGTACCGACGCATGAAACAACTTGGCAACTATCTGGGCTTGCAGGTGCTATGGCTGGTGGCAGTCAGCGCGGCCGCGCATGCGCGAATCTGGCCGACGCTGCTGGTATTGGCGCTGTTTGCGCTGTATCAGCTGTGGCCATCGCGGCGCGCACCCGGCGATGTGCAGTTGATGATCGCGGCGCTGTCGCTGGGATTGTTGCTGGATACCACGCTTGCCGCCGGCAACTGGGTGCGTTACGCCGCGCCATGGCCTGGTACCTTGCTGGCGCCGGCGTGGATTCTGGCGTTGTGGCTGGGCTTTGCGCTCACGCTCAATCATTCGCTGGCCACGGTGATGCAACGGCCATGGTTGGCCGTGGTGCTCGGCGCCATCTTCGGGCCGTTCTCGTATTGGCTGGCGCAGCGCAGCTGGCACGCAGTGGAATTGCTGCCGCCACACCTGCACGCAGCGATTGCCGTCGGCATCGGCTGGGGCGCTGCCTGTGGCATGTTGTCGCTGTATGCACGGCGCCTGGCGCGACCATTGCCTGAGCGCATCACCGGAGAACTGCAATGAATGTCTGGCCGCTGCTGCATGTCGGCGTGTTCGCAAGCGTGGTGATGGTGCTGGGTTGGCTATGGCAACGCCGCAGCGGCAATGCCGGACCGGTCGATGTGTTGTGGGCGGCATGCCTGGCCGTCGCTGCGCCGTATTGTGCGTGGATGTCCGATGGCGCGTTGTTGCCGCGCGTATCGGTGGCTGTGCTCGGCGGTGTATGGGGTGCGCGCCTTGCATTGCATCTGGGCGTGCGCGTGTTCGGCGACCCGCACGAAGATGGCCGTTACCGCGCATTGCGCGAGCATTGGAACGGCGACCAACGCAAATTCCTCGGGTTTTTCCTCGCACAGGCAATCGTGGTCATGCTGTTTGCAGTGCCGTTTCTGGCCGCTGCGAGTAATCCGAATCCGACATGGAGCGTATGGACCGGCGTGGCGATCATGGTGTGGTTGATCGCGGTCGGCGGCGAGGCACTGGCGGATCGGCAGCTGTCTGCGCACAAAGCCGACCCAGCCAATCGCGGCATCACCTGCCGTCGCGGGCTGTGGCGCTATTCGCGCCACCCCAATTATTTTTTCGAGTTCGTGCATTGGTTCGCCTACCTTGCGCTGGCTGTCGGCGCCGGCCCATGGCCGGTAGCCTTGTGTGCGCTCGGGCCGGTGGTGATGTTCGTGTTTCTGTATCGCTTCACCGGCATTCCCTACACCGAGCAGCAGGCGCTGCGCTCGCGTGGTGAGGACTACGCCCGGTACCAGCGCAGCACCAGCGCATTTTTCCCGCTTCCCCCTTCGTTCTGAGTGGCCTGGAGAGTCGTATGTCCACCGTTACCGTCCCACCCTCCTCGCTGCCCGAAGAAGCCTTCGCCACCCGCTTGGCCGAGTTCGGATTACTGCCCGATGCCATGCTGCGTTACGGCATCCGCCGGCTGTGCGCGCAGCGCCTGCGCGATGAGCGCGGCGATGGGGCCGATGCCAGCGGCGAACGGCAACGCGCGTTTATCGACAGCCTGCGCGCCAGCGCGATTGCGATCGAAACCGATGCCGCCAATCGTCAGCACTACGAGTTGCCACCGCAGTTCTTCACCCTGTGCCTGGGCCGCCGGCTCAAGTACAGCAGCTGTTATTGGGACGCGACCACTTCGGATCTGGATGCCGCCGAAGAACGCATGCTGGCGCTATACGGTGAGCGTGCCGAACTGGCCGATGGCCAACGCATTCTGGAACTTGGCTGCGGCTGGGGCTCGTTGACCTTGTGGATGGCCGAGCGCTATCCCGGTGGCACCATCACCGCGGTGTCCAACTCACGTCCACAGCGCGCGCATATTCTGGAACAGTGCCGCGTGCGCGGGCTGAGCAACGTGCAGGTCATCACTGCCGACGTCAACGCGCTGGTGTTGCCGCCAGGCGACTTCGACCGCGTGGTATCGGTGGAAATGTTCGAACACATGCGCAATTACCGCGAGCTGCTGGCACGCGTCGGCAGCTGGCTGGCACCGGGCGGTAAGTTGTTCGTGCATATCTTCTGTCACCGCGAGCTGGCCTATCCGTTCGAAGTGGCAGGCGAAGATAACTGGATGGGCCGGCATTTCTTCACCGGCGGGCTGATGCCGGCGGCCGATACCTTGCTGCATTTCCAGCAGGACGTGGTCATCGAGCAACGCTGGCTGCTGTCGGGCGAGCATTACGAGAAGACCGCCAACGCGTGGCTGGAGAATCAGGACCGCCACCGCGAGCAGATCATACCGTTGCTGCGCCAGACCTACGGCGAGGACGCGCAGCGTTGGTGGCAGCGCTGGCGCATGTTCTGGCTGGCCTGCGCAGAATTGTTCGGTTACGACCAGGGTCGCGAATGGGGTGTGGCGCATTATCGCTTCGTCAAGCGCTGATCGACCAGGCGACCGCTGACAGTGCAATGCGACTGTCGGTCGAGCGCCACATTTAGAGCAGCTAACACAACGTAGCGAGCATTCGTCAGGTGGGTGCGGACGGCGTGCAGGAACCGCAGTGTACGCGTGGTACATGCCGATTCCGAGCACCGGCCGCGCCCGCCTGGCGGTGAGCGCAGTCGTTTTGTTAGCCGCTCTTATTTGCGCTTTAACCGTCACGAATGTCCTGAGACCTCAGCCCTGCCGCACGCGCATCAGACAAACCCCGCGCATGCAGCGGCGCGATCAGCCTGCTGCAGCGGTGATGACGATCTCGACCTTCCAGTCCGGCCGTGCCAGCTTGGCTTCGATGGTGGCGCGCGCAGGCGTGAAACCGTGCGGTACCCATTCGTCCCAAGCCTTGTTCATTCCGTCAAAATCGGCGATGTCGGCCAGGTAGATCTCCGCGCGCAGGATCTTGGCCTTGTCGCTGGCCGCCAGCGTCAATAGCTTGTCGATCTCGCCCAGCACCTGGCGGGTCTGCCCGGTGATGTCTTCGCTGGTGTCTTCGGCAATCTGGCCGGCTAGGTAACACACCCCACCATGGACGGTCATTTCGGACATACGCGCACCTGCATCGAATCGCTGCACCATTTCAGACTTCCCAGGGTTGTTTGACTCCCGGTATTGTCACGCGAATGCGGCAAACGTGCAGCTCCGCCACGCACGCATCGCGCCAGCCAAGTGCGCACCAGCACCATCCAGAGCAAGATCAGCACGATCGCGATCTCCTGGCCGCAGATCGCCGCCCAGTCACTGCATCACCAGCACCAAGCCAGTAAAGGCCACACCTGCCCATGCAGGGATGGCACCGGCGTGGCCGCTCCAGCGTGACGGAAGTGGCGGCGTGGGTCGCGCGATATCCGCGTGATCGAGTGGATAGCCCATCGGCAGTCCGTCTCTTTTCCAACTGTCATGCCGACCATGTCGTTTCTCTACGACACGCGGGTGCGCCTTTGTCCTATTATGCGCGCGCGTCCTGCACCGACACTATGTCGGTTCGATCGAACCACGCGTTCACTTGATTTCGGCACTCACGCGATCACGCTGCATGCACCATCAACCCGGCTGGCCCATACAGACCGACCGCGCGCGCGGGGCACATATCGTGCATGCGCCCTGCGCCCACTTTCAGCAGATCCCGTTACCCTCATGATGGATCACTCCGTGTCTTCCAAAGCGCCCGCCAGAGGTTGGCGTCGTGCCATGCCGGTCATCATCAGCCTGGCGATTCTGGCGATGGCGCTGCACGCGCTGTCCTCACAGTTCACCGACCTCGGCTATCACCAGATACGCCAAGCGTTCCGTGCACTGGGAGCTGGGCAGATCGCGCTCACCCTGTTGCTGGGCCTGAGCAGCTACGTCTGTCTGGTGGGCTTCGACTGGGTGGGGCTCAAGCGCACCGGCAAGCGGCTGCATCCGGCGCGCGTGGGCATCACCGCCTTCATGGCGCATGCGGTCGGGCAGACGCTGGGCTTTGCCGCGCTCACCGGCGGGGCGGTGCGCCTGCGCGGCTATGGCAGCGTGGGGCTGACTTTGGCCGAGATCGGCCAGGTGGTGCTGATGAGCACGCTGGGCTTTATTTTCGGTGCCTGGGTGCTGATCTGCCTGGCGCTGATGCTGGAACCGGAAGTGGCCGCGCGCGCGGTGCCGATCACCGCACAAGGCGTCCGCGCCGCCGGCATCGCCTTGCTGGTCGGCTACCTTGCCATGTTGGTGCTGGTCGGCAAGCAAGGCCGCGAATTCGGCATCGGCAGCCATCGTTTCTGGCTGCCCGACCGCACCACCGTGCTCGGCGTGACTGCGCTCAGCGTGGTCGAATTGGGCCTGGCGGCGGCGGCGTTCTACGTGCTGCTGCCGCCGGATCCAGGTACTGGCTACTTCGGTTTCATCGGCATCTGGCTGGTTGCGGTGGTCGCCGGGCTGATCTCCACCGTGCCGGCCGGCCTGGGTGTGTTCGAGTGGAGCCTGCTCAAGCTGCTGCCGCATGTCGCCCCTGCCGCAGTGCTGGCGGCTGCGCTGGCCTACCGCGTGACCTATTACATCGTGCCGTTGCTGATCTCGGTTGCGATGGCGGCCGCCTCGGGGCTGGGCGCGCCGGTACGTGCCAGCGCCAGTACCGCCCGCACGGTGTGGAAGGCGTTGCGCCCATGGCTGCCGCAGATTCTGGCCTTGGCGGTGTTTGCGGTCGGCGCGACACTGGTGATCGACGGCACCCTGCCGACGCCCCGCGCGCGCCAGGAAGTGGCGCCGCTGCCGCTGATCGAAACCTCGCATCTGCTGGTCAGCCTCGGCGGCATGCTGCTGCTGTTGATCGGCCAGGGGCTGCAGCGTCGCAGTCATGCGGCCTGGATGCTGGCGCTTGGCGTGTGCGTGCTGCTGCCGCCGCTGGCGCTGCTGCGCGGCAGCCATATCTCGGTGTCGCTTTCGGCGGCGCTGGCCGCAGTCGCGCTATGGGCCGCGCGGCGCGAGTTCTATCGCCAGGGCGCGCTGCTGGATGAAGCCTGGTCGTGGCGCTGGCTGAGTAATCTGGGCCTGGTGCTGGTGGCCACGTTCTGGCTGCTGTTCTTCGTCTACAGCCATATCGAATACAGCAACGACCTGTGGTGGCAGTTCGCCACCTCGGCCAATGCGCCGCGTGCGCTACGCGATGCGTTGATCCTGTGCGTGGGCGTGATCGTATTCGGCATGGCGCGGCTGCTGCGTGGCGGGCGCGGCCCGTTGCCGGCCGCCGATGCGCAGACGTTGCAGACGCTGGCCCCGATCCTGGACACCAACATCGACACCCAGGCCTGTCTGGCATTGATCGGCGACAAGGCGTTTCTGCGCGATGAGCAGGGCCGCGGCTTTGTGATGATGCAGCGCTACGGCGGCTCGCTGATCTCGATGGGCGACCCGGTCGGCCCGCCCGAGGTTGCAAGTGCGCTGACTTGGCGCTTCCGTGAAGAAGCCGACCGCATGGGCCTGCGCCCGGTGTTCTATCAGGTCGGCGAAAAATACTGGCAAACCTATCTCGACATGGGCCTGACGCTGGTCAAACTGGGCGAAGAAGCGATCGTGCCGCTGCAAGATTTCACCCTGGAAGGCCGCGACCGCGCCGATCTGCGCCAGGCATGGAACCGCGGCAAGCGTGGCGGGCTGACCTTCCGCATGCTGCAGCCCGAGCAGGTGGATGCGGTGTTGCCGCGTCTGTCCGAGGTGTCCGAGCAGTGGCTGGAAGAAAAATCAGGCGAAGAAAAGGGCTTCTCGCTGGGCAGCTTCGATGCGGACTATCTGCGCCGCCTTCCGTTGTGCGTGGCCGAGGCAGAAGGGGAGATCGTCGCCTTCGCCAATGTGTGGCGGGCGCCTGCCGGCGGCGAGCTGTCGGTGGATCTGATGCGGCATAGCGCGCAAGCCCCGAAGGGCACGATGGATTTCCTGTTCATCGAGCTGTTTCTGTGGGGGCAGGCCAACGGCTATAAGCGCTTCTCGCTGGGCATGGCGCCGCTGTCGGGCCTGGCCGAGCACCGCCTGGCCGGCCGCTGGAACCGTTTCGCCAGCCTGGTCGCACGCCACGGCGAACGCTTCTACGGATTCAGCGGGCTGCGCCGTTTCAAGTCCAAGTTCGCTCCGACTTGGCGCCCGCGCTACCTGGTCGCGCCGGGCGGCATGCATCTGCCGGCCGCGTTACTGGATGTCACCCGTTTGATCTCGGTGAATCCGGGCCGGCAGGAGTGAGGCCTGGGGTCTGGCATGCGCCAGGTCTGCGAGGGATATTGATTGCCTGCATCGAGTGCTGCTTGAACGTGCTGCCGCTCGATTCGTTTGCTGCTCGAACGATCACTCCCTGATCGTCTTCGCGTTGATCGACCCACCGCGTGACCGGTCTCACATCAAGAAGGCGTTCAAGCAACACTCATCGCCTAGCTGCGGAGCCACGCTCGTGCCCAGGTTGCACGGCCCGACTGCTCATCACTCACGCACAGTGAGCACAGCACCCGCGATACGGCCGAAGCCGAGGTGCGACTGCAACCAGAATGCGGCCTTGTCGGCACCCAGCAACCTGGGGTGCCAGCGAAACACCAATGCAGTGCGGGGCATCTCCCGATGCCCCACATACCTTCACGGTTTCGACAGCCCATGCAACTGCTCCATGATCACCTTGGCCAACGTCGCGTAATCGCCCTTGAAGTGGTGATCGCCCGGCAGCGCAACTCGCTTGGCGGCATCCGCCGGCAGGCTCGGGCACAGCGCGTCTTCGTCGTCCTGGCCGTAGATGCACACGGTGGTGGCTGCGGGCAGACGCTGCAATTCCGGCGCAATCGGCAGCCCTTCGTCGTCCGAGCCCAGCCAGTTGCTGACATGGAATTCGTAGTCGGCCAGTTTGCCGACCGACAACAGCGCGGTCAGGCGGATGTTCCGCTTGGTTTGCGCCGGTAGTTTATTGATCGCCGCCGGCAACACGTCCGCGCCTTGCGAGAAACCGATCAGCACCAGCCGCTGCCGTTGCCAGCGCTGCGCGTAGACGCGCGCGATGCGGTCCAGGTCGGTGGCGAAGCCCTGCGGTGTGCGTTCTGTCCAAAAGTAACGCAGCGAATCCAGTCCGACCACCGGAATACCCTGCGCAGCCAGGGCATCGGCCACCTCTTCGTCAAGGCCGGCCCAGCCACCGTCGCCGGAAACGAAGATGACGAAGGTGTCGTCGTCGCTGTCGCCATCAGGTTTGGCGGGCATTTCCACCACTGGCAGATCGGCCAGATCGCCCGGCGGCGGCGGCAACGCCACGCCCTTCTGCTCGCCTAGCAAGCGGGCAGCGGCACGCAAGCCAGGCAGGATGTCGCCCTGCGGGGAGCGCGTAAAAGTACGCGCCTGCGGAACCTGCTTGAGGAAGCTGTCTTCGGCGGCGGCCGGGCAACGCTTGTCCTGGCTATCGGCCAGCACCCAGGGAATCTGCAGCGGCACCGGCACCAGCGTATCGCTGCCCGGACGCACACCCGGTTGGCAGATCGCCTGGTCGGACACCGTGGCCGGGCATAACCCGTCGGTAAGTACGCCGGCCAGCACATGCGGCCTGGCTTGCGCGGAGATGGCATAGACCAATGCGGCGCCTTCGCCATCGCCCACCAGCAGCGGCAAGCGATAAGTGGGCATATGGTAGACGGCCTGCACGTAGCGCGAGAAGTTCTCCACATCGCCGACCGAAAAGGTGCAGGGGCCGACGTCCTTGCGCAGCACCGCGTACAGATGCGCGGTGTCCACCAGCGCCACCAGCGCACCGTCGTCACGCAAGGCTTCCGCCTGTGCCTGACGCTTGGCGGCATTGCCGGCACCGGCCAGCCAGATCACGACGCGCTGCGGTTCGCCCTTGGGCATCAGCAGCGGCACCTGCTCGAAGCGGCCATGGCTCACCAGTTCCGTCGCCTGCGCGGCGGCCATGCTCGACAGCGTCAACACTGCCGCGCCGCAGAGCACGCTCCACATCTGAAGTCGTCGCATGTCGCACCGTCGGTAAAAGTAGTTCAAAGGTAATCTTTCCAGGCTGCACCGGGAAGTGCCGGATCTTGCTTATTGCACCTTCGCCGACCGGCGCGCTTCCCAGGCCGACAAGGCTTGGCGGTAACGCACCAGTTCCTCTGCATACAGATCGTGCACGCACAGCGGGCAACCGCTCTGGCAGCACGCGTTGGCTGCAGGTGGCGCAGGGGCTGTCGGGCGTGGATCGGTACTGGAAGCAGCGCTGTCGTACATGTGGTCATTGTAACGTGCGCGTCCACTGCGTCCGGATGTCTCCCCCCCGGCTCAGAGACCGCCAGCCAGACCTGGACCGGCTGCTACCAGCCCGGCCCAGCCGCGACCTCGGCGTAATGCTCCAGCAGCGCGCGCACGTGGCCGAAGTGATAGTAGGCGCGCGACGGCGTGGCGTAGGCTTGTTCGAGTGCGGCCAGCTGCTCGGCTGCAACGCAAGCGATGTTGTGGTGGCGTCCATACGCGCAGGCTAAGAGCGGCTCAGCGCAGCAACCAGCGTCCTTGGATCTGGTAACGCGACTGGCCAAGAAAGCTGCGCACCAGGGCGAACTCGCGCACTGTCCAGGCAAGCGCATCGCAGCGCCGCTGCGGCAACGACTGATTGCAATACAGCAGTGTCATATGTGGCGTGTACTGCGCATCGCCGGCAATGCCGACATGCGCGAGCTGCCGCCCCAACGCACCTTGCAAGTCATACAGCCCGCGGACCCGATCTTCGCCACGCAGCACACAGGGAAGCTGCGAGCGCCGCCAACCGAAGGTGCCCACCCGATCGAGCTCCACATCGAAGGCATCCAGCACCACGCGCTCGGCCGCCTGACTGGCGCGACTCAACAATGATGGCGGCAAGCCTCCGGCGTAGTCGCCCAGATGATGCAGGGTCACATGCAGACGCTCGCGCCCAAGCGGCTTGCCGTCCACTTGCCCGGCCTGCAACAAACCTTCGGCGATCTTCGCCGCACGCTCGGCAGTGTGCGCATCGGCCATCACCGCAAAAAACAGGCGTTCGGTGGTCTTCTCTTCCCCCAAGCCCAGTGACAACTGCGCTTGGACAGATGACAGGTACAGGAAATGCTGCATGGGTGATTCCACGGCCGCGCAACGCGGGCCTGCCTGAGCAAAGGCGGCGGATACTAGCAGACCAGCCGCATGTCGAATACGTCGAAAAAACCATGCCAATGTGGAACGTAGCGACGCGCGTGGAACTACAATGGAAGCGTCGCAGATCGGCATCGGAACGATCGGCCACGCAAAAAAGAAACGGGCAGCTCGCGCTACCCGTGTCCGCCTCTATGGATTTCACTCAAGAGCTGCATCGCTTCGGTGGCGATGCAATTCAGTGACGCTCGCAGCTTACGCGGCGCTCTTCATCGCATGCTTGTGGTTGCGCATCACGTCATGACAGGCGCGCACTTCCGGTAGCAGGCGCAGTGCGGCGTCGCGTGCAGCGGCCGGGGTGTCCTGGTCTGCGATTGTCTCGTCGAACGCCTTCAGCAGGCGATCTTCCGACTCTTCCAGTTCGGCCACGTAGCCGTACTTAGTATCGCCCAGCGTTGCGCGGACCTTGCCGTAGAACTGCTGCATGCTGCCGACCAGCGTGCCGCTCTTTTCCGGCGTACCGCCCACCGATGCAACGACACTGCTCAGACTGCTAACGATGTCGGTCTTGACGCTGGCAATGCGACGGAACAGCGTCGCAAGTTCAACATCGCCCACCTTGGCGGCGGCTTCGTCGTAGAAGTCCTTGCCGTCGCGGGAAATGGCGATGAGGTCGTTGAGGCTATGCTCGGTTTTGCTCTGAATGCTCATGTATGGCTCCTTATTGCGATGGGCCGGCGCTGCGCTGTTGTCACTGCAGTGCGCTTGCGACGGAAGGTGAGTCAATCGATGGAACGATTGCACTGCCTTGGCGTTGTGCACGGCCTCATCCTGACGTTGCGACCATAATCGACATGTGAGCGCTGCGGGCAGCGTCGTCACGCCATCTTGCCAGCGATGAATCGTGATTCACCGATGCCAATGCGAGCTCGACTCATTTTGGCTGCCGGCTCGCCCACATGTTATCGACCAGATTGGGATACCGCCGCCCTGCTTCTTCGGCACGTTGTTTTGCTGCGGCCTTCTGCGCATCCGTCAGCGGCGTGGATGCGGATTTACGCTTGGGATTAGGGCGTTTCCACGGCGGTGGAGTAAATTCGGTCATGGCACTGTTCGTTCCGCTCGCGATCGAGCCAGCAGTCTCACTGCCAGGCCGTGAGTTGGTCGTGGATACAAAAACGTGCAGCCAATGCAGCCTGTTGCGCAGCGACGGAGTTCGCCCGCAACGCATCGCTGCAAGTGGCAGCGCTGAGTGCTCCAGACCGTCTCCAACCGACCACATCTCAGCAACTTGCGACCCATCAACAACTCACCACCAACGTGCGCTGCCGACGCTCCTGCCACACCGCCAGTGCATAGACCAACAGACCGCCGAGCGCAGTCGCCGCGCCAACATAACCGGTGGAGGTCCAGCCCCACCCTGCGGTGATCGCCATACCGCCCAGCCATGGGCCAAGTGCATTGGCGGTGTTGAACGCCGCATGGTTGGACGCTGCAGCCAGCGTCTGCGCATCGGCCGCCACGTCCATTAACCGCGTCTGCAATGCCGGCGCCAGGGCGCCCATCGTGCCGACCGCCACGATGGAGACGAACACCCATAACCCCGAGTGCGCAGCCAATGGAAAGGTCAGCATCACCGCCACCGACCAGACCAACAGCACCGCCACCGCGCGGAACTGCATGCGATCGAACAACCACCCACCGAGGATGCTGCCGAGCACGCCGCCCACGCCGAATGCGACCATGGCCACCGGAATGCGCGCCGGCTCCACGCCGGTGACGGCGGTCAAGGTCGGCGCCAGGTAACTGAAGACGCAGAACATTCCGGAAAATCCCACCGCCCCAATCGCCAACGCCAGCCACACCTGCGCCTGATTGAACACACGCAGCTCGCGCAACGGCTGCTGCCGCAGTTCGTCCGGCTGCGGCGGCAGCAAGGCCGCAACGGCGGCGACAGTGCCTAGCGCAATCACCGAGACGGACGCATACGCCCAGCGCCAACTCGCGCTCTGGCCCAGCCAGGTCGCCAACGGATTGCCTACCAGCAAGGCGACGCTCAAGCCCAATAGCACGCGACCCACCGCGGTGGCACGTTGATTGGGCGGGCTGATCGAGGCGGCCACCAACGAAGCGACACCGAAATACGCACCATGCGGCAAGCCGGCGATGAAGCGACACAGCAGCATCGTGTGATAGCTCGGCGCCAACGCACTGGCGAGGTTACCCAGCGCGTAGAACACCATCAAAAGCAGCAATAAGATGCGCCGCGGCCAGCGTGCGCCCAAAATCGCCAGCAACGGCGCACCGACCACCACACCCAACGCGTAGGCACTGATGACGTGGCCCACCTGAGGCTCGCTGATCTGCAAGCCCTGCGAGATCTGGGTCATCAGGCCCATCGTGGAAAATTCGCTGATGCCGATCGCAAAGCCGCCCATCGCCAGCGCCAAGAGAATCAACACGTAATCACGCCGGGACACGCGCGGCGGTGAGAGCTCGGTATCGGACATGCCCGACTCCAGAAATGGCGGGGCGGCTTAGTATTGTGCAATGCCGCAATCGATGAAAGGCCGTTGCTCTGTGCAATCCAGCGCCAGGTCCTGGCGCGCCACGGTCCTACAGGTTTCATTGCCCGGGAGACGCTGTGTCCTGTTGGCACCACTCGAATCTGGCTGGTTCCGACTCCATTGCTGAGGAGCACCGCGATCGGCGCGGCGTCGCGCTTGGCGCGTAATCAACCTCGACTGGTTGCTGATGTTCCAATCCACCGAATCCCCGTTGTTCTTCCCGGTGCGCCTGGGCGCGCTGGAGCTTGCCAACCGCGTGATCAGGTGTTCAATACCAGACCATTGATCTTTTCCGAGTTACCTCCAATGTGCTCGGCATCGTTCTCGACCAGGCCGATATTGCGGATTACCGTGCCCTGCCCGAGCGGGATCAGGAGCCCTTGACCTTGAGATCCTTGATCACGGTCGCCGTGTCGCCGGCCCGCCCCCGCGGCATATTGCCATTGCTGTCTCGCACCACCGTGGTGTTCGCGGCCGCCTCACCTGCACGCCATTCGAAACTGCAGTCAGCGCAGATCGACATCGCGCTGCCGGCATAAGAGTGGCCAACCAAACTACTGCGCAGCCGCCAAGCGGGAACGGTGGGCATGCGATTTCCAAAGTCAGAATGGGCGTGGAGTGTTGCCTTCCGGCCGCGCGATCACGCATTCGGCACGGCAGCGGCGCGATAGTGCGGCGCTTATCGAATGCCCTGCAGGTCGCGTGTGTCCAACAAGTCAGTGCCCACCCCATCGCGTACCACGCCGGGCTCCACCGACACTGGAGACGCCAACCACGGCGCCACGGTTGCCGGCCCGACCAAACCCAAGGGCTCGCATTTGGTGGTGTATGTGGCGTTGGCCGGCAATCCGGCCATTGCAATCGCCAAGTTCATTGCCGCGGGCATTTCCGGCAGCTCGGCAATGCTCAGCGAAGGCGTGCATTCGCTGGTGGACACCATCAACGAAATCCTGCTGCTGTACGGCCTGCGCCGCGCGGCGCAGGCACCCACCCCGACCCATCCGTTCGGTTACGGGCGCGAGTTGTACTTCTGGAGTTTCATCGTTGCATTGCTGGTGTTTGCAATGGGCGCAGGTGTGTCGCTGTACGAAGGCAGCGTGCATCTTCGCAATCCCGGGCCGGCCAAGAGACATCTGATCGCCTACAGCGTGCTTGGCGTATCGATCGTGTTCGAAGGCACTTCGTGGCTGGTCGCATTGCGCGAGTTTCGCTCCAGAAAAGGCCGCATGGGGTACTTCCAGGCCTTTCGCCAGAGCTAAGGACTCGAGCACGTTTACCGTGTTGCTGGAAGACAGCGCTGCGCTGATCGGCTTGGTCATGGCACTGCTCGGCCTTGTTGGGGCGCAACTGTTGGACATGCCCGAGCTCGACGGCATCGCCTCGATCGGCATTTCCGGCGTGCTCGCATTTACCGCGTTCCTGCTGGCGCGCGAAACCAAAGGCTTGCTGATCGGCGAACCAGCGCACGCGCATGTCACCGAATCGCTGTTGCGCATTGTCGCCAGCGACCCCGACGTGCGCGCCGCCAACGGCGTGCTCACCATGCAGATGGGCCCAAACCAGGTGGTCGCCGCGTTGAGCGCCGAATTCGAAGACAGCCGCACCACGCCGCAGATCGAAGCCTGCGTTGAACGTATCGAAGCGGCTGCCAAGCAACGGTATCCCGAACTCACCGCACTGTTTATCAAGCAGCAAACGCCGCAGACCTGGCACACACGTCGCGCGCAGATCGAACGTGGCGCAGCGAAGGATTAGCGCATTGAGCAAACGTTGAGATGCATGCAAGACGTGGCGCCGAGAAACAACGGCCTACGTCGCGCGCCTCGCCGTGTTGTCACTCACACGCAGCCGTTGAGGCAATATCGTGCACGGCCTGGAGCAGGCCGTTGGATGGCAAGCGCCTCGGCGACACGCTCACTGCCCATATGGTGCCCGAACCGGGCTATGGCCCGCGTCATGAGCAGCCGATCCAGCATGTCCCGCGCGATGCGTTCCCGACCGATGTCGAGGTCGTGCCTGGCGTGCAGTTCGAAGCACGCACCCAGCAAGGCCCGGGCCAGATCATCGTGGATGGCAATCACCCGCTGGCCGGGCAGACGCTGCACGTTGCGGCCGACGTACTGGGTGGTGTGCGTAAAGCCACCACCGGAGCAGTGAGCGACGGCCACGTTGCCGACATCGCGGCCTGAACCGGCGCGCCGCACACCTCAAGGCAAGCGGCGCTTGGCCAAAGCGCGGCCCGCGCCTGTCGGTCTGGACGACGGATGTGGATGCGGCAGCCGTAGTTAAAGTGCGCGGCCCGCTCTTAGAGTGGCTGACAAAATGACTGCGCCACCACCAGGCGAGCGCGGCCGGTGCTCGGAATCGGCATGTGCCACGCGTACACTGCGGTTCCTCCGCGCAGTCCGCACCCACCTGGCGACTGCTCGCTACGTTTCGCTACGTTTTGTTAGCCACTCTTAGGCCTGTTCTGCATGAAACTCGGCATCGACTTCGGTACCAGCAACTCCGCTGCTGCGGCGATCGTCGACGGGCAAGTGCTGCCGGTACGCTTCGGCGAGGCCTTGCAGTTCCGCACCACGGTGTATTTCCCAGACACCATGCGCGACCCGGAGAATTTCAGCCTCACGCCCGCGCTGGAATACGAGGTCGGGCGACTGGTCGACTCGGGCCGCCGCGACGCGCTCGCCGCCGGTCGCACCCCCAATAACGACAGCCTGCGCCGCGATGCGATTCGCATCGTGCGTCGTCAATGGATGGAAAAACAAGTGCACGAGCCACGCAGCTCCGCAGCCCTGCTACAGAACGCGGTGTATGGCGACGAAGCGCTGGATGCGTACTTGCTCGAAGGCGAAGGGAATCTGGTGCAGAGCCCCAAGTCGATGCTGGGCTACAAGCTGCATCCACGCGCGCGCCATACCATTACCGGCATTGCCACGCATGTGCTGGAACATATCCGGCTCACCGCCTCACGCCAGTTCGACATCAATATCCGCCGCGCCACGCTGGGCCGCCCGGTACAGTTCCGCAGCTCGATCGGCGAAGCCGGTAATGCGCAAGCCTTGGATATCCTGCAGACTGCCGCGATCGCGGCCGGTTTCGATC
This sequence comes from Xanthomonas fragariae, assembly GCF_017603965.1. Lineage (NCBI taxonomy): Bacteria > Pseudomonadati > Pseudomonadota > Gammaproteobacteria > Lysobacterales > Lysobacteraceae > Xanthomonas > Xanthomonas fragariae. The sequence continues at coordinate 2,751,986 of NZ_CP071955.1, forward strand.
ACGTGGATTTCCTCGAAGAGCCAGCAGCGGCCGCGATGCACTACCACGTCAGCCACGACACCCGCCAAGACACCGTGGTGGTGGACATCGGCGGCGGCACCACCGACGTCGCGCACGCCAGCGTCGGCGGCAGCGCCGCGCCGCAGGTGCACCGCGCCTGGGGCATCGCGCGCGGCGGCACCGATATCGATCTAGCGCTGAGCCTGGCCGCCTACATGCCGTTATTCGGTCGCGGCATCACCCGCGTGCCGACGCATCATTACGTAGACGCGGCGATGGTGCAGGACATGACCCGCCAGCGCGAATTTCGCCTGCACAACTATCAGGACGTTCCCGCGCCGTTCGACAAGCGTTTGCAGGCATTGCAGGCCACCGGCAATACCGCGCGTCTGTATCGCGGCGTGGAAGCCTGCAAGATCGCCCTCAGCGAGCTCGACCAGCATGAGGCGGCCCTGGACTTCATCGAGCGCGGGCTGAGCGTGGATGTGCAGGCCAGCGCACTGGTCGCCTGCGCCTGCAACTATCTGGCCGAGTTGGAGGGCTTGCTCGCGCAGGTGCGTGCTGACATAGCCGCACCACCGGCAACGGTGTTCCTGACCGGCGGCATGTCGCGCGCCGGCTATATTCGCGAGACGGTGGCGGCGGCTTTTCCGAAATCGCGCTTGGTGCATGGCGACCCGTCCTTCGGTGTGGTCCAGGGGTTGGCATGGGCGGCAGCGCATGCAGTCCGTTCGTCAGACGGTTAACACAAGGCAAAGCATTACCCCCTATGATGCGCATCTGCCGCGCGACACCCCTGTCGTCTTGTCTGCAAGGCACGCCCGCCGTGCCGCCGCGATTGCGCACTGAACGCGATCGCACCTCTCGACACCGCGCGCGCCACCCTGGTCGCATGCGGCGTCACCGCACTTCCCCGCTTCAGGAGGCCACATGGCACGTCCCGCGACCAAGCAGAAATCCCAGCCCAGCATCACTCGCAGCGAAGGCAAGTCGCAGCCGCTCAGTCGTGAGCGTATCGCTGCCGACATCGCCGCCTTCCGCAAGACCGGCGGTCGGATCGAAGTGCTCACCACCAACTTCGGCCCGACACGCAACGACGGCGACAAGATCGCTTAAGCACTCCCCGGAAGCTGAAGTGTTTGTACTGACGTGCCACCGCAAGGTCGCACGTTTGTTTTCAGGCCTGGGTTGTGATCGATGCGCACCGAGCCCGAATGCGACTCCAGCTTGATGTCGCCATTGCCCGCGCCCAGCGTCGCTTTCAGGCTCTTGCCGGGCCATATTCAGGTCGCTCCACTTTCCCGGCCACCATGCGTATATTGCCGCTGAAAATCTCCGCATCCAACGCTGCCGACAGGTTGCGCGACACTCCCAGCGCGATCGTGCCGCTGACGCTTTCGGCGGCGATGCTGCCGCCCGATGCCAGCCCGGTCACCGTCAATGCGGTCTCGCCAGACACGCTTTTCGCGCTCGATTGCGACACCTGACCCCGCCCCGACCTGGATCTGACCAGGGACGGCCTCGAAAGACACCACACCGCTTGCGCCCGCTGGTCACCGTGCTGCGCACTGCCCCGCTCACTGTTTCCAGCTGCGCATCCATGGCGCGCCCGACTGCAACCACATCGCCGCCGAATCGTGCATCGTCAGGTGGGCCAGATACATGATGCTCTGCCGTGCGAGCACGGTTTACAGCTTTGGCTTGACGCGCGACGCGGACGTTGGGGTTATCGCTCTGCTCCAGATAGCGGAGTGAGCGTCGGCCGCCAGCGCACCTAGCCGGGATTGAACGTAGCAGTGCACCGCGTTCTCGACCAGACCGTCGTCCCTGAGCTGATAGCCTAGATAGACAACGACGGTGATCAACCCCAGCAACAGCGTCACCCAGGAAATGGTCTGGCGCCCCCCGGGTGTATGCAGCGGCAGATGCGCAAGCAGCCCATGCGCGCTAGCATCGCGCCCCCGCCGTTTCGATTGCTGAGCCTGCCCCATGAGCCGCTGGCGTCCCCCTGCCGAAAAAAGCACGGCGCTGATCACGCCCGAGGGCCATGCGCGGCTCAAGGCCGAGCTGGAAGATCTCTGGCGGGTGCGTCGGCCCGAGGTGGTGCGTGCGCTGGCTGCAGCCGCAGCCGAAGGCGACCGCTCGGAAAATGCCGAATACACCTACCGCAAGAAGCAGCTTGGCGAAATCGACCGCCGCGTGCGGTATCTCAGCAAACGGCTGGAAGCGCTACGCGTGGTAGATACCGCACCGACCGACCCACGCGCTGTGTTCTTCGGCGCGCAGGTCGAATTGGAAGACGCCGACAGCGGCGAACTGCTGCACTACCGCATCGTCGGCCCGGACGAAACCGACGCCGGACGCGGCTGGATCAGTATCGATTCGCCGTTGGCGCGCGCATTGCTGAAAAAACGCGCAGATGACGAGTTCGAAACGCAATTACCTTCCGGCAAGCACACCTTTGTGGTGGTGTCTGTCCATTACGAGGCTTGAAACGCATGAATCTCAACCTATTGGACGCACTGGAAAGAGCTGACATTGAGTCAAGATCTGATCGCGCTGAGCGCATCGAATGGCTGGGTGTGATGGAGCAGTCTCCCGTAGCCTTTTTGAGTAATGATATTGAATCACCCACTCTGCTCCAGGAAGCGAGGAACTGCTTCGAACGTCGTCTGGATATTGCAGCAGTTTTAACGGCAACTGCTTACATTGAAATGACCCTGGCGGATGAGTTGAAGGCCGCGAACCGCTGCTCAAAGAAGAAGCCAACATTGGGACAAATCATTAAAGAGATAAGAAAAATTTCAACACCCGATTTAGTTTTAAGCCAGAACTTTCTGGAAAATATCGACCTGCCGGTTAAAAGAAGAAACGCCTACGCGCATCGAAAAGAAACCGAAGCCCTAGACCATACTCTCGGACACCGATTCATAACCAAAAAAACATCTGCGCACCGTCATGGGCGAAGACGCAGAGCTCGCAATGAAATCCATGTACGAGCTTTTCTACGCAACCTTGCGCTAGCTGATCACCGCAATTTCAATCCCGCGATTACCCTTTACCGGTAACGCATCGCCAAACAGATCGTGCTCATCGCTGTCGGTGATTTCCACCTCGACCAGATCGCCGATCTTCAGCCCGAGCTCGCCGCCGTTCTGGATATGCACCAGACCATCGATTTCCGGTGCGTCCGCGCGTGAGCGCGCCACCGCGATGTCGTCTTCGATCAGATCGACCAGACACTGCTGCACGCTGCCGATTTTGGATTCAAGGCGCACGCCGGAAATGTCCGCCTGGCGGGCCATAAAGCGCGCCAGACGCTCCTGCTTGAGTTCTTCCGGCACCGGATCCGGCAACGCATTGGCGCTGGCGCCTTCGACCGGCGAATACGCGAACGCGCCGACACGATCGAGCTGCGCCTGATCCAGGAAGTCCAGCAACGATTCGAACTCAGCCTCGGTCTCGCCGGGAAAGCCAACGATGAAGGTCGAGCGCACGGTGATCTCCGGGCACATCGCCTTCCAGCGCTGCACGCGCTCCAGGGTTTTCTCAACTGCCCCGGGCCGCTTCATCAACTTGAGGATGCGTGGGCTGGCATGCTGGAACGGGATATCCAGATACGGAAGCAGCTTGCCTTCGGCCATCAGCGCAATCACATCATCCACGTGCGGATACGGATACACGTAATGCAGGCGCGTCCACACGCCCAGCTCCGACAAGCCTTCGCACAGCGCCTTCATGCGCGTCTGGTACGTCCGGTCGCGCCAGCGGCGCTCGACGTATTTCAGATCCACGCCGTAAGCCGAAGTGTCTTGCGAAACCACCAGCAATTCCTTGACCCCGCCGCGCACCAGCCGCTCGGCTTCGCGCAGCACTTCATCGACAGGGCGCGAAGCCAGATCGCCGCGCATGGAAGGGATGATGCAGAAGCTGCAACGGTGGTTGCAGCCTTCGGAAATCTTCAGATAGGCGTAATGGCGCGGCGTCAATTTGATGCCGTAATCGGGCACCAGATCCAAGAACGGGTCGTGGCGCGGCGGCAACGCAGCGTGCACTGCCTCCATCACGCTCTGATAGTCCTGCGGGCCGGACACCGCCAGCACCTGCGGATACGCCTCGCGGATCTGCTCCGGACGCTTGCCCAGGCAGCCGGTGACGATCACCTTGCCGTTGGCATTCATCGCCTCGCCGATCGCATCCAGCGACTCGGTCACCGCCGAATCGATGAAGCCGCAGGTGTTGACCACCACCACATCGGCAGCATCGTAACTGGGCACGATGTCGTAGCCCTCCACGCGCAGCTGGGTGAGGATGCGTTCGGAATCGACGAGCGCCTTCGGGCAGCCAAGGCTGACGAAGCCGACTTTGGGGTTCAGCTGGGGCATGGAAGCAGGAGCCTGGGGAACGGAACGGCCTGGGGCCTGAGTGGGGCAAGTATAGCGGCGCCCGGGCAACGCTCTGAACCGCGCGCTGCCGGCGAGGTCGTCATTAGAGTAGCTAACGAGCTAGCGAGAAGCTGTCAGGCGGGTTCGGGGTACGCTTGGCACATGCGCCGAAACGAGCATCGCATCGCGCACCATCCGTGTCCGTCTGGCGATGAGCGCCTCAGATGCGCGATGCTCGGCTGCGGTGCGTGGAGACAAACGATCTGCTGGTCGTAAACGCTATGATGCAATAGTCATTCGGGAACACGCATTCACCATCGTTCCAGTTGAGCCCAGTGTCATTCTCGTCGAGGGTCGGTATCGACGCTTGCGGCATAGCGGTGGTGTGCTGCGGCTCTGTCGCTGCTGGATGCACTGCCTCCCAGTCGAATAGAATGTTGGAACTCGACGCCACGGGCTGAGCTGACAACGAAGGCGCCATGAACTACTCAGAAAATGTGAAATGGTCAGTAAATGTATCGAGATCCCACTTTGTCTGATCTGCCTGCGACAAAAAATCGTCTTGACGCAGTGCTTCTCCCCATTCGAATTCAAAGGCGGAACTCGACGCCTCGGGCTGGGCTGGCAACGCAGGTACCGTCACCTCCTGCTCTGGCGTATCGGGGATCCAGACGCCTTCAGCCGCCTGCGGCCAACCACCCTCAGGATTGAGTGGAAACATGGAGGAGTCAGAAGGCTCCGCCGTTTCAGCTCTGCTTCCCAGGTCGGGCAACTGCACGTTGTAAGGATACATCTGGCGCACTTGCATCAGCATGTGTTTCAGAACACTTTTGTAGCCTAAGCTCTTGCCATGGATGTAGAGATTCAAATCGTCATCTAGCGTTGTCTCGTGCAAACGCGACGCCAATGGCTCCTTTTCGTTCTCCTGCAGCCAGGCGCTGAAGTGGCGCACATGGGCTGACAACATATTGGCGTATTTTTCCTGGTTAATGGATGTCGTCTCGCGACCGGGCGCCAACAAAGCATCTTTAAATTGCTCGCTGAGTTGGCGGTCGACGTCGTGGGCCTGACGCTTATTGCCCTGCTCAAGCGACTGCACGTCAGAAGGAAAAATATCCCGCACTTGCGCCAGCATGCCTCTTATAGTCCTGGCATGGCCTTGAAAGTCTTTATCGATAAAGATATTCAAATCGTCATCCAGCGTTGTGTCGTACAAACGCGTCGCCATTGCCGCCTTTTGGTTCGCCTTTAGCCAACCGCTGAAAGATGCCATCAAGCCTGATATCATACCGGAGTAGGTTTGCCCGTTATTGTATTTCTTCTCGGGGCCGGACGTCGACAGCGTCGTCGACAAAATATCTTTATATTGCTCGTAGAGTTGGCGGTCGACTTCGCGGATCTCACGCCTATTAATCCTCTTCGGGAAGTCCGTCTTTCCGGTTAGGTAAAAGTTCCGCAGTTGCCGCAGCGCTACAACCGACTTCTGACTGCCCGGCACGCGCGTCTTTGCGAAGACATTGGCGTCATCCATCAAGGCTTGGGAGTGCAGCCTGTCCGTTTCGCACAATCCCTTTTTATTCTCGGCGTGGAGCCATGCACTGAACGCGCGCAACGCAGTTGCATACTTGGGTTTATCAGAAAGCGCAGCATTGATGAGTTTTTTATCACCGTCAGAAGCCTCATGGCGGCGGAAACCCCGGATCTTTACCGTTCCGTCGGGGCTAGATTCGAAGGCATGCAGATGCTTCAGTGCCATGGTCAAATAATCGCTTTTCATCCCTTTTTGGAAATTCGTGGCATCGTTTTTCAGCTCGTCTTCGAAGAGCCTGCCTTGCAGACCACCCCTACTCTGCTGCCTGAGCCAATCGCTAAAACGTATCAACATGCTGGCGTGCACTTTTGTGGTCACGAGGCTGCTTCCCCCCCGCTCGGCGCCTTCTACAAACTTCGCGATGAGTTCCTTGTCGGCTGTATAGAGTGCATTGAAGCTTGACGGCCAGGTCGCGCTTAGTATGTTGGCTCTTAGCTGGGCGAACTTGCTGCGCCTATCGCCCGAGGTTGATGGACAATCAACTGGCGCCCGACGTTCCTCCTGAACTGCGACGTCTTCAGAAACAGGCTGCTGGGCTGTTGTCCCCTGGGGCTCAGGCGCATCAGCGCGCCGAAGTTGAGGAACATGACTGTTGGGGGGCAGGTGGTCGTGATGCAGCGCGAAGGGAAACGGTATCGATGTGCCGTTCGGCGCCAGAAGCGCAGCCGATCCTGGCGCCCAACGCGCAGCAGATGCCTCGATGCGTGGGCGCTTAGTCGGTCGAGCTGGCAGTTCGCCGAGGACGCCAGAAGGCGCTGACGACGACGGCATTCCGGCAGGAGCGGCGCCCGGGCTTGCCGGCCGGCCGGCCGCCTGCTCTGGCAGGCTTTGGTAAGTACTCTGGTAAGTACTCTGGGCATGCGCCCCACGACTGCTGCTCTTTGTGCTCCGCATTTTTTTCGCTCCGCTTCATGATGAAAAAGACGGCTCGTTACTTGGTCTCGTCAAGCTGATGCGGCTCAGCGATATCCGCTGAACACCACCAGCTCTCGCGCATTTGCCCCACTGATGACCTTGCTTTTTATCTGGTCGAAACGCTGCCGATCCAGCCCTCGATAATCGATTATTGTGATCGATCGATCGCACACCCGGTGCGCAGATGGCGAAGGCGTAGCGGGTTTGCCGAACATCGACGTGAGCGTCTAAGCGCCTGTTCAAAGACGTCTCGAATTATCTGATCATATTCAGATGACGACACGCTATCCCAGGGACATCAGCGGCGAGCAGTTCGAGCAGATCCGCGCTTTGCTCGAAGGTGCACGCAAGAAGACCGCGCCCCCGCTAAGGTCGCTCTGTAAGAGGTGTTCTGCGCAGTGCTCTCCTGGCATTGCCGCCTAGAAGGCTTTGAACAGGCTCTAAACCAGACCCTCACCTGCAGCGTCGCCGGTCCGGTCGATAATGCGCGCCTCCCCCTACTGCATCAGGAGTTCCCATGGGTCACTGGACCACGCTCGACACCCCCGACGGCCAGGTCGCCGCCTGGCACGCCACGCCCGTTTCCAGCCCGCGCGGCGGCCTGGTGGTGATCCAGGAGATCTTCGGTGTCAACGAACATATCCGTGCGGTGGCCGATGACTACGCCTCCCGCGGATACGAAGTGCTGGCGCCGGCCTTCTTCGATCTGGAAGAAAAAGACGTGCAGCTGCCTTACGACCAGGAAAGCGTCCAGCGCGGCCTGGCCCTGGCCAACGCGGTCGGCCTGGAGCGTGCGGTGGACGTGGTCAAATCCGCAGCGACTCTGCTGACCCGGGCCGGCAAGGTCGGCACCGTGGGCTATTGTTGGGGCGGCTCGGTGGCACTGCTGTCGGCGATCCACCTGGGCCTGCCGTCGGTAAGCTATTACGGCGGCCGCAACATCCAGCTGCTGGACGAAACCCCAAAGGCGCCGGTGATGTTCCACTTCGGCGAACAGGACGCCAGCATTCCGCCCGAGGCGATCCAGGCCCACCGCGAGAAGCTGCCGCAGATGGAGACCTTCGTGTATCCGACCGGACACGCCTTCAACCGCAGCATCGACCCAACCCACTTCGATGCCGACAGCGCCGAGCGCGCATTGGAGCGCACCCTGGGCTTCTTCGAAGCGCATCTGGGATGAGCGAGCCCGCATCGGGCAAGCCTGCATCTGGCGCGACCGGCTTCCAGCTCGATCCGCGGCTGGCTGCAGACAGCGTATTCGTCGCCGACGGACCGCTGTCGCAGGTGCGGCTGATGGACGACAGCCGTTTCCCATGGCTGGTACTGGTACCGCGGGTGGCCGATGTCAGCGAGTGGATCGATCTGGATGGCGGCCAGCAGCGCCTGTTGCTGGCCGAGATCAATCAGCTATCGCAGCTGCTGCGTGTGAGCCCGCAGGTGACCAAGCTCAACATCGGCGCACTTGGCAATATCGTGCGGCAGCTGCACGTGCATCTGGTTGGCCGCCATACCGGCGATGCCGCCTGGCCCGGACCGGTGTGGGGGAGTGGCAGCGCGCAGCGCTTCGCAGCCGATGCGCTGCAACAGCATGTCGCAACGTGGGCGCAGCGGCTACGATAGGCACCCGTCTTTCAACTACCCTTTCGCATGAAATCCAATGTCGTCGCCGCGCTGATCCTGATCCTCGTCGGCCTGCTGTTTCTGGCCAATAACCTGGGCTGGACCAATGTGAGTCTGGGCCGGCTGATCGCTACGTGGTGGCCGGCCGCCTTGGTCGCTTGCGGCGTGGGGATGTTGTTTGGGAAGGGGAAATAGCTGGGTGCCGGGATTAGCGAATCGGGCACGGGAACCAGCATGGCCTCACACCTACAGGAGGATATCGCCATGCGCCATCACCTGATTCCCGCCCTGTTTATGGTCACGTTGGGCATGTTGTTCCTGGTGGACCACCTTGGACTGGCCCGTTTCGATCCGGACACGCTGGTCCCGGTCGGGTGGCCGGCGTTGCTGATCGCAGCTGACGTGCACCACCCTGCGCTACCGCGAAAGAACGACCGCGACCTGCCGAAGGCCACGGCCGCGCCATTGCATCAGGTGCGTGGCAAGGTCACGCCAGTCTGGCCCTGGTACTTGCCGCCGCGGTCCTTGTACGAGGTCTCGCAGACTTCGTCCGACTGGAAAAACAGCATCTGCGCCACGCCTTCATTGGCATAGATACGTGCCGGCAACGGTGTGGTGTTGCTGAATTCCAGGGTCACGTGGCCCTCCCACTCCGGCTCCAGCGGGGTCACGTTGACGATGATGCCGCAGCGCGCGTAGGTGCTCTTGCCCAGGCACACCACCAGGGTGTCGCGCGGGATGCGGAAATATTCCACCGTCCGTGCCAGCGCAAAACTGTTCGGCGGGATGATGCAGACATCCGATTCGATATCGACAAAGCTGCCCGGGTCGAAATGCTTCGGGTCGACAATCGTGGAGTTGATGTTGGTGAAGATCTTGAACTCGCGCGAGCAGCGCACGTCGTACCCGTAGCTGGACGTGCCGAAACTGACGATGCGCTGGCCGGCCGCGTCGTGCTTGATCTGGCCTGGTTCGAACGGCTCGACCATCGCGTGCTGTTCGGCCATGCGCTTGATCCAGCGGTCGCTCTTGATGCTCATGCGGTGTTCCTTGAAGACGGAAGACGGCGGGCCGGAAGGCCCGCGCGAAAACGGCAAATTCTAGCAGCGACCGGCACCAACGGCCGGCCAGCGCGTTACAGCAGCGAGGCCGAGATCGGGATGCTGGCGCGTGGACGCTTGCTCAGTTCCTCCGACAGGCGCGCAGCGGCAACCAGATAAGCCTGCGCTGCTGCCGACTCGGGCGCTGCAACCACGATCGGCTGACCGGCATCGCCCTGCTCGCGGATAGCCATTTCCAGCGGCAAAGACCCCAGCAACGGCACGCCATACTGCGCGGCCATGCGCTCGCCGCCGCCTTCGCCGAACAGATGCTCACGGTGACCGCAGTTGCTGCAAGTGTGCACCGCCATGTTTTCGACGATACCGAGCACCGGCACCTCGACCTTTTCGAACATCTTCAGGGCCTTGCGCGCATCCAGCGTGGCGATGTCCTGCGGCGTGGTGACGATCACTGCGCCGGCCACCGGAATCTTTTGCGACAGGGTCAACTGGATGTCGCCGGTGCCGGGCGGCAGATCGATCAGCAGGTAATCCAGGTCGCCCCACAGCGTGTCGTTGAACAACTGGGTCAACGCGGATGTCGCCATCGGCCCGCGCCAGATCATCGGCGTGTCCTGATCGACCAGCAAGCCGATCGACATAGCCTCGATCCCGAACGCACGCAATGGCTCGATCGACTTATTGTCCGGGCTGTCCGGCCGGCCGCTCAGGCCCAGCATGGCCGGCACGCTCGGCCCGTAGATATCGGCATCCAATACACCCACCCGCGCGCCCCGTTGCCGCAGGGCCAGCGCCAGATTCACCGCCGTGGTCGACTTGCCCACCCCGCCCTTGCCGGACCCCACCGCAATCACGTTGCGGATTCGCGGATGCGGCGCGAGCGCCCCTTGCACTGCATGTGCGGCAATCCTGCGTTCGCCCATCATGCGATTGCGCCCTGTCCAAGGTCGATCGCCGTACTTGAAGCGCATTTCACCATCGTCGTCATTGCCTACCTAATTCGTCGTGTGCTGCGGCGGTAGCGATAGCCGCATCACCAACCGCAGCGCCAAAGAGGTCGTCAGTGTACCGACTCATCCAGGCGCATCTGCGGACATGAACTACGTAGACGGCAACCTGCGCGTGACCCAGCAGAGCTACAACAGCACTCCCGGGCGCGGCCAGCCCGATCAAGAACAGCTCGCACACCTAGCAGCACTCCACAGTTCGGCGATTAGAGCGGCTAACAAAACCTAGCGAGCAGTCGTCAGGTGGGTGCGAACGGCGCGCAGGAACCGGACGTGTTACATGCCGATTCCAGCACCGGCCGCGCCCGCGCCTGGCGGCGGTGCAGTCGTTATTGTTAGCCGCTCTTGGTTCCCCGGCTCTAAGATCGATGTCTACCTCGGCATCGACAACGCCTTGGACAAGAACCTGCCGCTCAACTACTTCGGCTCGGACGCCAACTCCGGTCTGTATGACAACATCGGCCAGTTCTTACGTAGTGACAACGATCAGTTTCTGAGCTTGCTGCGTTGCGCTACGCACCAAGGCCCCGGTAACCGGAGCCTTGCCGTGTCAAATATTTCTAATGAAACCTAAAAATCGAACTCGACAATCTTCGGCTACGACCTTACGAATTGCAGCGCTCGGTTCGGTTCGATCACGAATCCTACGCAGCGACAAAATGAATAGTCACCGCATCTGTCGCTGCATCCATGTGCGGACCGTCGATTTGTGCGCAGTTCCACACATCCAATGCGGATACCAGCCATTTCCTTAAAAATCCATTCAAACCACTTGCGACCTAGAGCACAGATTTATTACGTTCGAATTGAGGCCATCTGACTTTTCGATGACTGCCAATTCTCCCGGTACCCAGCTAAAAGGTCAGGAATGAGCAATCAATTTCGTCGCCACGCCCTCAAGCGCACCGCTCTGGCTGTTGTGCTGGGCGCCTGTCTCGCCAATGGCACGGTTTACGCACAAAGCACGACCGGCAGCATCTATGGTAGCGCTCCCTCGGAAGCCGGCAGCACCATCGTCGTGCAGAGCGACACCGGCTTCAGCCGTACGATCACCGTCGACACAGATGGCCGCTACAACCTCGGCTCATTACCGGTTGGTGCCTACACCGTCACCTTGCGTCGCGGCGATCAGGTCATCGACACCCGCAAGAACGTACAGTTACGCGTTGGCTCGGGTACTGAAGTGTCATTTGCCGGTGCGAGCGCCGCAGGCAACGCGGATGCGACAACGTTGGGTGCGATCACGGTCACCGCAGCTAACGTACCGAAGATCGACGTCAGCTCCACCAGCTCGCGCTCGGTCATCACCTCCGAACAGCTGACAACACTACCGCTGGGACGCAGTGCGGAAGCGATCGCGTTGCTGGCTCCCGGTGCGGTATCCGGCTCCGGTGCGTTCAACAACGGCTCGCGTTCTGTCGTATCCTTCGGCGGCTCAGGCGTCACCGAAAACGCTTACTACATCAATGGCTTCAACGTCAGCAATCCGTTGAGCAACCTTGGCGGCGTCAGCCTGCCCTACGGCGCAATCGACCAGCAGGAAACCTACACCGGCGGCTACAGCGCAAAGTACGGCCGCTCCACCGGCGGAGTGATCAACCAGTTAGGCAAGCGCGGCACCAATGAGTGGCATTTTGGCGTACAGACCGTTTGGGAGCCAGATTCGTTGGCGAGTTCTCGCGGTGATGTCTGGTATCCAAATGCAGCGCTTCCAGCCGGTTATGAGTACAGCACGCCTAACCAACCTGGGACATTGTATCGCTCCGGCAAGGACAACAAGCAGACGCGCACCGTCTACAGCGCATATGCAGGCGGCCCGCTAATCGAAGACAGGCTCTTTATTTTTGTGGCCGGTGAGACGGAAAAAGTCGAAGGCATAGGGACGAGTGCCAGCAATGCGAGCATCCAGGCTCGTGATAATTACGAATACAGCACGCCAAAGTTCTACGGAAAACTGGACTGGAATATCAACGACAGCAATATCCTTGAATATACGCGCGTCCAAAACACTGATCGCCGCAGCGGCTACTACATATCGTTCGATTACAATGGTTTGGTGAGTGGCAACCGTACTGGAACCTATCCGGATACATTCAAGATCAAAGACAGTTACGACATCTTCAAGTACACAAGTTACTTGACGGACGATCTGACTTTGAACGCTACATGGGGACGTAGCACCCAACACAATCAGCAATTCAATCCATTCATTTCCGACCTACCCTTCCTTGACAGCGTAACCAGCCAGAACCCTGCACTCAACGGCGGCATGCCGATCCGTAACAATCAAACAACCAACAGAGCAAAAGCCGAAGACCCCATCAACAAGACGCGCAGCCTGCGTCTGGAGCTGAATTACCGATTGGGTGACCACGACATCACCGCCGGCGTGGACAACATATACTTCAACGCCTACGACGAAGGAGTACGTACCACCGGTCCCGGCTACCAGTGGATCTATGGGCGCGCTGCCACGGAGCAGACTGCAGTACGTCCCGGGCTAGGGGTTGGCGCTCCGGGTCCAGGCTCGAATGGATTTTATGCCCAGCAACGTATCTTCACCACTACCACAAGCATGGCCGTGGAGCAAAAAGCTTACTACCTCGAAGACCGGTGGCAGGTCAGCGACAACTGGCTAGTGACGCTAGGTATCCGCAACGACCAATTCACCAACTTCAATAGCGATCATGTCGCTTATGTGGATAGTGGCGACCAATGGGCTCCGCGTCTGGGAGCGAGTTGGGATGTCTTTGGTGATTCATCTTTGAAAGTGTTTGCAAATCTTGGCCGTTACTATCTCGCTCTGCCTAATAGCGTTGCGATTCGTGGAGCGTCGGCATCGACTTATACCGATCAATACTTCACTTACACAGGTATCGATGCTGACGGCGAGCCAACTGGCTTGACTCCGTTCGGGCCGGGACCGGTCTCGGCCAATGGCGAATTTGGCCAAGCACCCAATCCAGGTGCATTTGCTCCGAGCGATTTGAAATCGCAATACCAAGACGAGTTGATTCTTGGGTTTGAGAAGACGATTGGCGAACATTGGAATTCCGGCGCCAAGGCGACGTATCGAAAGTTGGAAGCGGCGATCGACGATGTCTGCGACATGCACAACGATGACTACAATGCACGCGGCGACCTGAAGCTTGTGGCGCAAGGAATCGACCCGAGGACCGTCGATATCCTGTATTGCGTGATTTTCAATCCGGGCAAGACCAACACCTATAACCTCGCCAATTTCGACGGATCAGGTTTCACCCAACTACAGATGTCCCAATCCGACTGGGGCTTCACCGACAAGGCCAAGCGTAGCTACATTGCTGTAGATCTGTTCTTGGAGCATCCGTTTGATGAGAAGTGGTATGGCCGTGTCGATTACACCTGGTCGCATAGCTATGGCAATACCGAAGGGCAAGTGAAGTCGGATAATAGTCAGGCCGACGTCTCCAAGACGCAGGACTGGGATGCGGCGGCTCTGATGTATTACGCGGGTGGTAGCTTGGCGAACGATCGTCGCCATCAACTGAAAGCGTTCGGTGCTTACCAGATCACGCCAGAGTGGATGGCATCAGCCACCCTGCGTGTCATGTCAGGCACCCCGGTCTCCTGCCTTGGCTACTTCAACGATCCGGAGAATCCGGATCCGATCAATTACGAATCGGCCTACCACTATTGCGCAGGTAAGCCATCAAGGCCTGGTGACGCTGGCCGGACCCCCTGGATCAAGAATGTGGACTTGGGTGTGACCTATCGTCCCTCGTTCGCCGCGCACAAGCTTGCGATCGGGCTTCAGGTGTTTAACGTATTGAATGATCGTACTGTCAATCGCGTTAACAGCATTTATGAAACTGCTCCTGGCCTGGTGTCGAATACCTATGGAATCGGCTTGGAAAATTACAACTACAACACTCCACGCTATGTGCGTCTGTCTGCCTCCTACGATTTCTAATCGTTGCAGGCGGTAGCATCCATGTGATACTTGCGCTGGCTATGCCTTTACATCAAGGCCTCTGTTTCCGAGGCCTTTTTTCGAACTTTCCACGCCAGACAAGGCCCGCAACACGCCGGCCAATTGTTCCAGACGCGCTTGGTAGGCCGGCAATACCGCAGCATCGCGTGCGGAAAATTTGGCGATTTCCTATTCCGTGCGCCCTGCGCCGGCCAGCAAATGTTCACCATTGGGCAACGACAGAAAGTTATTGATGCGGCGCGGCACCAAGAGCGGCTAACAAAACGTAGCGAGAAGTCGTCAGGTGGGTGCTCACGGCGCGCAGGAACCGGAGTGTACGCGTGGTACATGCCGATTCCGAGCACCGGCCGCGCCCGCCTGGCGGTGAGCGCAGTCGTTTTGTTAGCCGCTCTAAACGCAAGGCGTAGCGTTCCAGCGCCAGATCGGCGATGACCTTGGGCTGCAGCAACGACACCGTGTACGCCACTACCGAATTGCGCAATCCCAGGTAGAACTCTTCGGTCGCCGCCGCACCGCCGACCACCTCACGCGCTTCCAGATACCAGCATCCGTTTGCCGGCCTTGGCCAAATACGCAGCGCAGACCAAGCCATTGTGGCCGGCGCCGATGATCAGTGCATCCAACGGTCTGTTGGCGATGGGCATGCGCTTGTATATAGCACCGCTTGCACAAGCCAGCGATTTGGGCGGTAGCGACCTTGCGACATCTGTCCACTCGCCCACATCTACAAAGGCAATGTTGGCCTGGAACTCTGCTCAGAGCCGCACTGCCCAAGCCGCAGAGGCCTAGCACGACCTGCGCCGCGCACATCGCGCTGCGCACCACCAAACGCACACCAGACCAACCTTACGCCAGCCCATCTACACACTCCGCACCCATGACCTTCGACACCATGCCATCCAGCTGGCGTGGCGTAGAGTGCCTGCCACAGGCCTGGCAACGGGCTTACCATTGATGCTTTTGGAGTCCTTTGTGATTCGTACACCTCGTTTATTGACGTTGACCCTGTCCGTGGCCGCCGCGCTGAGCGGTTGCAAGAAGTCCGAAGACAGCGCGACGGCCGCTCCCGCAGCCGACACGGCGGCGACCACCCCCGCTGCACCCAAAACGCTGACCCTGGACCAGAGCAAGCTGCCGGCGGTGAACCAGTTCACCGCGGCCGATCTGGATGCCAATGGCAACGCCTGTAACGACCTCAACGCCTACGCCAACGCCAAGTTCCTGGCCGCCAACCCGGTGCCGAGCGATCGCACCAGCTGGGGCGCGTTCGAGATGCTCGAGGAGCGCTCCAACGCGGTCCAGCAGCAGCTGGTCGAACAGGCCGCAGCCGACACCAGCGCCACCGGCGTGGAAAAGATCGTCGGCGACCTGTGGTCCACCGGCATGGACGAAGCCAAGATCAATGCTCAGGGCATCGAGCCGCTGAAGCCGGAACTGGCCGCGATCGACGCCATCAGCGACCAAGCCAAGCTGGTCGACTATCTGCGCAGCAGCGCGGCCAAGGGCAACAACGTGCTTTTCAGCTTCGACGCCGGGGCGGACTTCAAGAAGTCCACCCAAGAGATCGCCTACGCCATGCAAAGCGGGCTGGGTCTGCCGGATCCGGAGTACTACACCAGCCCAGCCAACAAAGCCAAGCTCGAGGCCTATCAGGCGCACGTGGCCAAGGTGCTGGAGCTGTCTGGCATGGCTGCGGCCGCCGCCGCCGCGCAGGCCAAGCAGGTGGTCGCGTTCGAAACTCGTCTGGCCAAGGTTTCCAAGACCAGTACCCAGCTGTCGCGCGATGCTTCGCTAGCTTACAACCCGATCTCGCCGGCCGATGCCGACAAGCTGACCCCGAACTGGTCGTGGACCGAGTTCTTCAAGTCGCAGGGCGTGACCACGCCGCAGATGTTCTCGCTGGCAATACCCGCCTTCCATCAGGAAGTCGGCAAGATGATCGCCGACACCGATCCGGCGATCTGGCGTGCCTACCTGCGCTTCCACACCGTCGATGGCGCCTCGCCATTCCTGAGCCAGCCGTTCGTAGATGAGAGCTTCGCTTTCTACAACAAGACCATGCGCGGCCAGAAGGAAATCAAACCGCGCTGGAAGCGCGTGCTGGCGACCATCAACGGCCAGGCCGGCGAGGCGCTGGGCCAGCTGTACGTCAAGGTCGCCTTCCCGGCCGATTCCAAGGCCAAGATGGAAACGCTGGTGACCAATCTGCGCACCGCGCTGAAGGCCCGCATCGAAAAGCTGGACTGGATGAGCCCGGAAACCAAGACCCAGGCGATCGCCAAGTGGGAAAGCTTTGCGCCCAAGATCGGTTACCCGCAGAAGTGGCGTGAGTGGAACGGCTTGAACACCGGCCGCGACAGCTACCTGGGCAACGTGCAGGCCGCGGCCGAATACAACTACAAGTGGAATATGTCCAAGATCGGCAAGCCGGTGGACAAGACCGAATGGGGCATGAGCCCGCAGACGGTCAACGCCTACTACAACCCGCTGCAGAACGAAATCGTGTTCCCGGCCGCGATCCTGCAGCCGCCGTTCTTCGACCCGAATGCGCCGGAGGAAATGAACTACGGCGGCATCGGTGCAGTGATCGGGCATGAGATGACGCACGGCTACGACGACCAGGGCAGCCGCTTCGGTGCCGATGGCAACTTCATCGCCGATCCGGGTTGGTGGACGCAGAAGGATCGGGACGCGTTCAAGGCACGCACCGGCAAGCTGGTTGCGCAGTTCGACAGCTATCGCACCACCGCCGGCGACAAGGTCAAGGGCGAGCTGACCCTGAACGAGAACATCGCCGACCTGGGAGGCCTCAACACCGCCTATGACGCGATGAAGACCGCCACCGCCGGCAAGGACGACCCGAAGACCGACGGCATCAACCGCGATCAGGGCTTCTTCCTCAACTGGGCCACGTTATGGCGCCGCAACGTCACGCCGGAAAATGCGTTGTTGCTTCTAAAGACCGACCCGCACGCACCGTCGAACTTCCGCGCCATCGGTGCACCGTCGAACATGCCAGCATTCGCCGCCGCGTTCTCGTGCAAGGCAGGCGATGCGATGGTGCGTCCCGAGAAAAACCGCGTTGTGATCTGGTAAGTGCTGATCGGTTAAGAGTAGCTAACAAAACGTAGCGAGCAGTCGCCAGGTGAGTGCGGACGGCGCGGAGAAACCGCAGTGTACGCGTGGTACATGCCGGTTCCGAGCACCGGCTGAGCCCATCTGTCGGTGAGCGCAGCAGTTTCGTTAGCCGCTCCAAATTCGTTGCAAGCGCTTTCAGCACCCTGAACAACACGCAGGCCCGCGCACGCGGGCCTGTCGCGTTCATGCAGACGGCCCGCACCGAAGACGAACGGCAGCGCGCGCCTGCACGACGCGTAGCCTTGCTAAACTCCGCCGACTTCAATCTGGCCGCTCTTCATTCTCGATGCCCACCATTCGTCCGCTTGCCCTCGCTCTTGGCTTCAGCCTGATTACGCTGCTTTCCGCCCCCGACGCCGACGCGGCACGCAAGAAAAAGGTCGCTCCCAAGGCCCCAGCCGTGTCGGCGGCCTGCACCGATTTTTACGAGGACGCCAACGCTGGCTGGCTCAAGAGCAACCCGGTGCCGCAGGCCGGCGCCGTCACCGCGTTAGGCCAGCTGTCCGAGCGCGCCCTGCAGCAGCAGCGCGAATTGCTGGACGCGTGGACGAAGGCACCGCAGGGCAATGTGCAGAAACTGCTCGGCGATTTCTGGGCTAGCGGCCTGGATGAAGCGTCTGTCGAAAAAGACGGCTCCAATCCCATTGCGCCCTTGCTCTCGCGCATCGACGCGATCAAGAAGGCCAAGGATGTGCCCGCTTCCATCGCCGCATTGCATCAGGTCGGTATCCCGGTCGGCTTCAACTTCGGCCCGGACGTGGACCTGAAGGCACTGGATCGCCATATCGGTTACTTCATGCAGGGCGGCATAGGTCTGCCCGATCCAGCCTTTTATACCCGCACCGATGCCGACACCCAGGCGCTGATGGGCCGCTACCGCAGTTACGTCAAGCAGATGCTGGCGTTGACCGGCACGCCGGCCGACAAGCTCGAAGCCGATGCCGCATCCGTGCTGCAGATCGAAACCGCACTGGCACGCAGCGCGCAGTCGGTGCAGGACATCAACAACCCGTTCAATAACTACGCGCCGATCGCCACCAAGGAGCTGACCAAGCAATACAAGAACCTGCGCTTGGCCGACTTCCTGGAAGCGCAGGGCGTCAAGGACGACCTGGTGTCGATGACCGACCCGGCCATGTTCAAGCAGCTCGACAGCATGATCGTCAGCATCAAGCCGGACCAGTGGAAGGCCTACCTGCGCTGGCGCGTGGGCGATGCGATGGCGCCGTACCTTTCCAGGAGCTTCCACGATGCCGAGTACCAGTTCCGCGGCCGTCTGCTGCGTGGCGATACACTGCCGCCGCAGCGTTGGCAGCAGGTGCTGGAGGCGATCAACGTCGCCGCCGGACCGATGCTCGGTCGCGAATATGTGGCGCGTTACCTGAGCAGCGACACTCGCCGCCAGGCCGAAGCCATCGCCGAGCAGGTGCGCGACGCGCAACTTGCCGCGCTGGAGCGCACTGGCTGGAGCAACGGCGAAGTGATTGCCGAAGCCAAGGCCAAGCTGGCTGCGATGAAGATCGAAGTCGGCGCGCCACGTCGCGATCTGGATTACACCGTGCAGCCGATGGGCCGTGGCAGCTTCGGCGGCAACATGCTGATCGCCTCGACCTGGCGTCACCACGAGGAAATGAAGCGCATCGGCAGGGGCAACGCCGACCGTCGTTGGGACGTACTGCCGCAGCAGCCGGCGCTGGTCTACGACATCGCGCAGAACCGCCTGATCGTCACCGCCGCCGTTTTGCAGGCTCCGGTTCTGACCACCGGCAGCACACCGGCCGCGCAGTACGGCGCTTACGGTGCACTGGTCGCACACGAGATCACCCGTGCGATCGATGCCAAGGGTTCTCTGGTCGATGCCAAGGGCGAGCTGCGCAGCTGGTGGACGCCGGCCGAGAAGACTAGCTGGACACTGCTGACCGGCAAGGTGGCCGACCAGTTCGCCGCCTACCCGTACCCCGGCGTGCCCAACGTCAAGGTCAACGGCGCGCAGACCGCCGAAGAAAACCTGGCCGACCTGGCCGGTATCGAACTGGCCTGGCAAGCCTTCATCAAGGCCCAGCCGGCGGCCACTGAAGCGGACAAGCAGGCGTTCTTCACTGCCTGGGCCGGCCTGTGGGCACAGCAGTTGTCGCCGAACGAAGCGGTACAACGCGCAAGCGCCGACATCCGCGCACCGGGCCATTGGCGCACCAACGGCCCGCTGTCCAACCTACCGGAATTCGGGGCTGCTTTCAGCTGCAAGCCGGGGGAGCCAATGCAGCGCGTGGATGCCGAGAAACTGCAGATCTGGCGCTGAGTTCAGCGCCAAGCAGTCATTTGAAATAATTGCAGGATGGGCGGATTGATGAAGAACCTCACTCTGGCGGCAACACTCGTCGCGACCATGGCAAGCTGCTCCAAGCTCGGCGATCCAAACGATCACCCCACCTACGGTAAAACAGGGCTACCGAAGAATTGCCGGGCCATCATCCAGGCCAACATCGACGGATACAGGACGCAGCAATATTCGGCCGATGAAGTCATGTCCTCTATAGAAAGGAACTGCGGCGCCAACGGCTACAGCTGGGGCGAGTAACTGAACAAATCCTGGATCGCTCATAATTTTCTTCGTCTATAACGCAATCACTGGAAATAAAAAAGAGCGCGGAATACGCGTTCTTTTTTGTCTGTCTCTCGCGTTTTTCTATCCCACGCAAACCCGCCCCTGCTCTTCGTAGAACGGCCCCGGCGGCAATGAGGCGTTACCGAGTAAGAGCGGATAACAAAACGACTGCGCCGCCAGGCGGGCGCGACCGGTGCTCGGAATCGGCATGTACCACGCGTACATTCCGGTTCCTCCGCGCAGTCCGCATCCACCTGACGACTGCTCGCTACGTTTTGTTAGCCCATCTGTTAGCCCCTCTAAGCCTCATCGCGGCCAAGGCCGCTGCTGCGGATCACGCAAACTTGCCGCTGTCTTGATCTAGCTCAACGCACCACCCGCAGCGGCGGCTTACGACCTTTGCCGCCACCCTTTTTGCCGCTGCTGCCACCGAACGGTGACTGGCCGCGCCAGTAGCGGATCATCAACCAGCCAAACAGCATGCCGCCCAGATGCGCGAAGTGGGCAACGCCCGGCTGCCAGCCGGTCGCGCCCAGGAATAATTCGATCGCACCGAACACGATCACGAAAGTGCGCGCCTTCATCGGGATCGGCGGAAACAGCAGCATGACCCGCTGGTTGGGAAACAACATGCCGTATGCCAACAACAGGCCGAATACGCCGCCCGACGCACCCACGACCGGCGCACCACTCTGGGTGAACCAGGCCATCAACAGCTGGCACACGCCGGCACCGGCGACGCAGACTAGGTAGTAGGTCAGAAAACGCTTCTGGCCCCAGGTCTGTTCCAGCGCTGCGCCGAACATGAAAAGCGCCAGCATGTTGAAGAACAGATGGTTGAAACTGCCATGCAGAAATGCATAGGTCAGCAGTTGCCACGGCATGAAGCTGGCGCCGGGCGAGAACGCATCGAAGCCACTGGAGATCGGCCACAACATCAGCGATGACAGCGCGGCGTCTGACGGCAGCAGCGCCGCGCCCAGATCGCCCAATGCCCATTGCAACAGGAACACGCCGATATTGGCGATCAACAACGCTTTGGTGACGGGCGGCAGTTGGGGCATGACAGCATCCTTCGTAATCCCAAGCATCATAACGGCAGGCTTATGAAGGCCCCCACACGGCCGCATCCAGCCGCTGCGCGGCGCTGGCATAGCGTACACCCTGCTCGACCTGCAGCAGACCTTCGCAGCGCAAGCGCCGACATTGCTTGCGGTAAACAGCCGAGCCTTCGGGTAAGGCGATTCGGCCATCGCTGCGCAGCACACGGTGCCAGGGGAGTTGCCAATCCCTCGCCTGCCCAACACAATTACAACATTAATGCATCAACACAATCTCTTCGGACGACGTGGGATGAATCGCCACGGTTTCGTCGAAGTCGCGCTTGGTCGCGCCCATCTTCACTGCCACGGCGAAGCCCTGCAGCATTTCGTCGGCGCTCTCGCCTAGCAGATGTACGCCAACCACGCGTTCTTCCTCGCCCACGCAGACCAGCTTGAACAGACTGCGCTGCGGTGAGGCGGCCAGTGCATGCAACATGGGCCGGAAGGTACTGCGATAGACGCGCACCGCGCCGTTGCAACGCGCGCGCGCCTGTTCTTCGGTGATTCCGACATGCCCGAGCGGCGGGTGCGAAAACACCACGCTGGGCACGCCTTCATAGTCCATGCGCGCATCAGGTTGATTGCCAAACAAACGATCCATCAACTTGCGACCCGCAGCGATCGCTACCGGCGTCAGTCCGACCTTGCCACCGACATCGCCGATCGCATGGATGTTCGGCACGCTGGTGGTCTGTCCATCGTCCACCAACACCTCGCCCTTGTCACCGAGCGCAACGCCGACCGCTTCCAGGCCTAACCCGGCACTATTGGCACGTCGGCCCACGGCAAAGAACACCTTGTCGAATACGTCGTTGCCCTGCTCGCTGGTGTGTGCCGGATGACCGTGCACACGTAGCGCGCCTTGCGCATCGCGCTCCAGAGCGGTGGTGGTGAAACCGAAATGCAGACGGACACCCAGATGACGCAGGTTATCGGCCAACTGCAACGTCAGTTCGGCATCGAAGCGCTCCAGCAAACGATCGCCTTGCACGAATAAATGCACGCGGCTGCCAAGCGCTTGCAGCAGACCAGCAATTTCCACAGCGATATAGCCGCCACCCACAATCGCCACATGCGCAGGCGCATGACACAGATTGAAGAAATCGTCGGAGACTTCGCCGTGCTCGGCACCGTCCACCTCCGGGCGCAAGGGATGCGCGCCGGTGGCGATCACGATGTGCTCGGCGGTAATCGGCACGCCGTCGCCGCCCATGAGGGTATGACGGTCCTGCAGCACGCCACGCTGCGGGATCAGCACCACGCCATCTTCGTTGAGGCGGCGCCGATAGCTCGCGTGGATGTTGGCGATGTAGCCCTGCCGGTGCGTGACCAGCTCCTGCCAGGCCAGCGTCGGGCGTGGCACATCGAAACCGAGCGCGCTTGCCAGCTCGATCTTGCCGGCCAGATCGGCCCCCAACCACATCGCTTTCTTCGGCACGCAGCCAAGATTGACGCAGGTGCCACCCAACGCGTTCGGCTCCATGATCGCCACGCGCGCGCCATGTTTGGCCGCGCGAAATCCAGCGGCCAGGCCCCCCGAGCCGCCGCCCAGAATCACGACGTCATAGTCGTAACGCGCACTCATGCGAAGCGCTCCGCACGGTAAGGATGCGGGTCCAGCGCAGGTGCGCGCCCCGTGATCAGGTCGGCCATCAGTTGTCCGCTTGCAGTGCTCATGCTGATGCCGAGCATGCCATGACCGGCTGCCAGCCAAACGTGAGGACGGCCGGGCACCGCGCCCAACACCGGCACATCGTCCCAGGTCATCGGCCGCCATCCGTACCAACGTTCGATCACTGCAGGACCGGCCGGCGTGTGTAGATACTCGGCCGCAGCGCGTTCCAGTGCAGCCAAGCGTGTGGGATTGAGTTGCGTATCGTGCCCGGAGAATTCCATCGTGCTGCCGATCCGCAAGCGATCGCGCCAAGGCACCACGAATACCCAGCGATCTTTCAACACCACCGGGCAACGCGGCATCAGCGCTGGGGCGCTGTAGGTGATCGAATAGCCCTTGCCGGCCTGCACCGGCAAGCGCAAGCCCAGTTGCGCAGCCAACACTGGCGACCACGGACCGGTGGCAATGACCACCTCCCGCGCATGCAACTGCCCGTGCTGGGTGTGCACGCAAGCACCGTGGGCTTCGGGCAAGATCGCATCCACGCGGCAGTGCTCGTCGATCGCAGCGCCACGCGCCCACAACACGCGCGCAAGCTCGGCGGTGTAGCGCTCCGGACGCAGATGCGCATCGCCGGGGAAGTGGATGGCTCCTGCGATGCCGCTGCGAAACGCAGGATCCTGGCGCGCGTAGTCGGCGCCATCGATCACCTCCGCCTGGATGCCCCACTGCGCAAGCAGCGTGCACTCTTCGCGGTACTGCGCGAAGCGGCGCGCGTCGCCAAATACGTAGTCCAGCCCGTCGCTGCGGAATTCGCAATCCAGCGCATAACGCTGGACCCAATCGTCAAACCGATGGCGTGCATCGCGTAACAACGCCGCCCGCGCCTGCGCGCTGGTTTGCCAGTCGCACGCATTGCAGCGCCGTGCAAATCGCAGTAACCAGCGCCACAACGCAGGATCCAGTCGCGGTGGGATATACAACGGCGCATCCGGCGTCAGCATCCATTTCAACGCCTGCGCGAGCATGCCTGGTGCCGCCAGTGGCGGCGCATGACTTGGCGTAATGGTGCCGCAGTTGCCGTAAGAGGTGGCCGCGCCTAACGCACCGGCGTCGAGTATGCGCACGTGCCGACCGGCCTCGACCAGCGCCAATGCGGTAGCCAGACCAATAGCGCCGGCACCGACGACCAACACATCGACACGTGCAACGGTCATGTGTGCGCTACCCAACACGCGCGCTGCCGCGCCACATCGGTGGCACACGCAGATAAGTCACGCTGCGCCACAGCCATTCCATCGGCCCGAAACGGAACCAGCGCAGCCACAGCTGGCTCAGCACCGCCTGCAGCGTGAACAGCGCAAGCGCAAACGGCAGCTGCCACACCCGCGACAACTGTTCGAAATAGCCCAGCCCGTAGCCGTAAAAAATCCAGGTACACAACAACGACTGCAGCAAGTAGTTGCTCAATGCCATGCGCCCGGCCGGCGCAAGCCAAGCCAAGTAAGGTGCCAGTCGCACAACCCACGCTGCATAGCCCAGGCTCATCAGCGGCCCGGCAATCAGCGACAATGCGAATGCGCCCGCGAGACGCACATCCAGACGTGCCGGATCGATCCACGGCTCCAGCGCATAACTCACCAGCATCGCACCCAAGCCGAGCGGCAACACGCCATAACGCAACGTTGCAAACAGGCGCGGGAAGCGCTCAGGCGTAGCGATCGCACCGCTGCGCACAAACCAACTGCCCAGCAGAAACATGCCGAGCATGGCAGGGCCGTTGATGCCGAGCCCGGTCATCGCTCCCTGCAAGTCGTGCCAACGTTGCAGCGTGGCCTGCAGATAGGTGCCGCTTCCGAACGCGGCGCGTTGCGCCTGCACATTTGCCACCGCCTGTTGCACGGCGTCGGCCATCGCAGCTTTCCATTCCACTGCAGATGCCGGATCGGCCTGCGTCACCGTCTGTGCCGCGCCATACAGCAGGATCAAACCAGGCGCACAGAGATAGACCAGCGCTGCAAACCACGGCAGCGTCACCGTTGGCACCGTGCGCGCCGTCAGCAGCAGCAACCCCAGCAGCGCATAGGCCACCAGGATATCGCCGGACCATAGCAGCAATGCATGGGCAAGGCCGATCACCAACAGCCCGACGGTACGACGCAGGTACATGCCGAGAAACGCGCACCCGGCCTGCTCGGCGCGCTGCGCCATCACCGCAAAGCCCATGCCGAACAACAACGAAAACAGCGTATGAAACTTGCCCTGCACAAGCACATACACCAGCGCATCGGCAATACGATCGGCGCCGTGCCAATGCGGCTCCACGCCGGTCGAGGCCAGATCGAGCGGGCCGACGAAGGCTTCGATATTCATCAGCAGGATGCCAAGCAGCGCGAAACCGCGCAGTACGTCCAACACAAAGATGCGCTCGGTCGCGGCAATGGGCAGTAAATCGCGTTGTGTCATCACGGCTCAGACAACAGGATGCTGCGTCGCGCGTCGCAAAACGCAAGCGGCCCGCCGAGGCTGCAGGCCGTCAGGGGCACAGCCATCACCCACAGTGGCCAGCAAAGCGGAGCGAGCGACTATCACGTGAACGAGGACGGCGTGCGGGAACGAAGTGTCTGATCGAAGTGTCTGAAGGACTGTACGCAGCAATCCCGAGCATCGTCGCCGCCATCCAGGCAGCTGCGCAGCAGCCTGGATGGCCCGATCTCAGTGGTGATGACCGCCATCGCCGTGCACATGGCCGTGGTCGCGCTCTTCCTGCGTCGCTTCACGCACTTCAATGATCTCCACAGCGAAGTGCAGATCCTTGCCGGCCATCGGATGATTGAGGTCGACATCGACCACACTCATGCCGACCTTCTGCACCGTCACTGCGCGCGGACCGAAGTTGGTCTGCAGCACGACCTGGGTGCCAGGCACAGGCTTGGTGGCGCCGAAATGCTTCTTGGGTAAGCGCTGTCTCAGGCCTTGGCGGTATTCGCCGTAGGCCTCGGTAGCCTTGACGTCCACGCTGAAGCTCTCGCCGGCTTCTTTGTCCATCATGGCCGCTTCCAGGCCCGGAATGATGTTGCCGTGACCGATCATGATCGCCAACGGGTCACGTTCCTTGGAGCTCTCGATCGGCTCCTGGCCAATCTCGGAAACGGTGTAATGGAAGCGGACGACGCTGTCTTTTTCGATCTTCATACCTGAGCTCTGAATGGTCTGCCCGGTAGCAGACGGTTGAGGACGGCTTGTCGGCCGCCGGGTGCACCGCCATCATGGCGGCCTTTCCAACCGCTCATTATCCCGGCTCCATGCATATCACGCCAGTTGTCGCCGCCCGCGCCCATCGCGCCGCCGCGGCCAGTTTGCTGTTGGGCCTGTTCGTGCTGCTGGGCGGGTGCGCACAGACGCCGGTGCGTCGTCCGGCCGCTTCTCCGCCACCGGCCCCGCGTGTCTGGCCACAAGTGCCGCCGGCGGACCCGGCCGCTGCGAACACCATCTTGATGCGCGCACTGAGCCTGGTCGGCACCCCGTACCGGTTCGGTGGCAACACGCCGGAAACCGGTTTCGACTGCAGCGGGCTGGTCACCTATGTCTACAAAGATATGTTGGCGTTGTCGCTGCCACGCACCTCGCGCGAACTGGCTGCAGTCCAGGGTCCGCGCATTGCGCCGGAAAAACTAGCTGGCGGTGATCTGGTGTTTTTCGGCTCCAGCGGCAACGTGACCCACGTCGGCATTTACGTCGGTGAAGGCCGCTTTGTGCATGCCCCCAACACCGGCGGTACAGTCCGCCTGGATTTCCTGGACGGCGCTTACTGGCGCGACCATTATTCAGGGTCCAAGCGTGTTTTACGCTGAAACATGACACACATCGCAAGTAACCAAACGAAAACTTAACTATTTTTGAACGTAACAATTCTTTCATCAAGGCATCATCGCGCATCGACAGCAAATGTGTGATTCCCGCGTGACGAACGACGAACAGATCAAAACTGGCGCCGCACCGCTTCCGCCCCGGAAATCGCTCCGCCTGTTGTGCGCCACCGCTCTTTGGCTGGCAGCACTTCCTGCTATGGCGCAAACTGCCAACAGCACCCCATCCGCTCCGCAGACGACCACGCCAGACAGCGCAGTCGCCACCGATAAAGCAGCAACCCGCGGTCGCGCCGATGCCGCCGCCACCGCAACTCTGGCCGCTTTGCTTCCGCACCTGGCTGCCAATGACGCCATTCCGCTGATGGACCGCTCGGCGATGTTCGCCGGGGACCTCAGCCGCCTGCTGGCCAATTACGACGTTTCGCAGAGCGCCGCCAATGCTGCCCAGAATGCCGTGGCCGATAGCCGTGTCCAGGTGATCCTGCAACGCGCCATGGCACTGCTCGGCACCCCATACGCCTGGGGCGGCGAGTCCGCCGAAGGTTTCGACTGCAGTGGCTTGGTCGGCTACGTGTTCAAGACCGCACTGGGCATCGATCTGCCGCGCGTCTCGCGAGATATCGCGCGCGACGAATCTGCCGAACTGATCAAAGATCCGAGCGCGCTCAAGGCAGGCGACCTGGTGTTCTTCGGCAAGCGTGGCCGTATCGACCATGTGGGCCTGGTGGTCGGTGACGGCAAGTTCCTGCATGCACCCAGCCGCGGCAAGGA
Source organism: Xanthomonas fragariae (assembly GCF_017603965.1). Taxonomy (NCBI): domain Bacteria; kingdom Pseudomonadati; phylum Pseudomonadota; class Gammaproteobacteria; order Lysobacterales; family Lysobacteraceae; genus Xanthomonas; species Xanthomonas fragariae. The sequence goes on from NZ_CP071955.1 coordinate 2,779,642, forward strand.
TGTGCGCGTGGATTCGCTGGCCAGCGGCTACTGGAGCGAGAAGTTCATTCAGGCGCGTCGGGTACTCTGACCCGAATGCTGCGATGTACCTACATCGCAGGCGGAGGCCGCGGCAATCCTGCGGCCTTTTTCGTGGTTGACCAAGTGCAGACTGACCAGCTTGCGTGAGCGTTTGGTGGCAGGCTGTGGAGCTGCACCACGATGAGTACGCGACTGCCGAGTGATGCGTGATTGAGCGTACGGCACCGCAAGACCGAGACGGTGTGGCGTCTGCGCGGTGCGATGCCACAAACGTGTCAGCCCTGCCCTGCTACTGCGCAGATCACACCAGGCATTGTAGCAGCGCACAAATCAACGCGCGGTATCGGCATGGTAATGGGACATGGTGTGCTCGATGCCTTTGCTCAGTTCCATCACTTTGAGCGCATACTCGGCTAGGCGTTGATCCTCTGGCGTGTCCGGCTGCCACAACGGCACTTCCACCGGCGTGACGCCATGCGAGTCCATCGCCACGAACACGATGATGCAGTGCGTGCACAACCGCGAGTCGCCACCCATCGGGCTGCGTGCCCGCACATCGATGGCGAAATGCATGCTGGTGCGCCCGGTGTGGACCAGCTTGGCCGACACCGCGACCAGATCCCCGATCCGCACCGGCGCCACGAAGCGAATACCGCCCACCGCCACGGTGACGCAGTAATGCCCGCTCCAGCCGCTGGCCGCGGCAAAGCCCACCTGGTCGATCCACTTCATCACCACGCCGCCATGCACCTTGCCGCCGAAGTTGACGTCGCTGGGCTCGGCCAGAAAACGAAATGTCAGATCACGCTGTTGGCCAATCACCGCCCGCCCTCGTCAATGGATGAGCTGGCAGTGTGCCATGCAGGTGGGACGTCGATGCACCAGGTTCTCTAGCTGACGCGCTTGCTGCGGTAGACCAAGCAAGCAGCATCGATTGTTCGAGGTGCACGCTTTCCAGCGAGCATCATGTGCTGTCGCGCTACGCGCCATGCTGCTTCGTCGCCTAGGAGCCATACATCAGACAACTCGATCAATGTCTACCGCAACGCATAACGCATTAGTTGGGCCCGGCACTGCGCTCATTCGATCGCTTACTGCCTCAACGTTATCCTGCTTGTGCAAACACAACCATGGAAAATGCTGCTGCCGCAACTTGAGCATGCCTCGCAGGCGCGCAGTCCAACGCCATGGGCCCAACAGCAGATGCACTGCGAATCGGTCGAAGGTGGCGTAGGTGTGTTGGTGGTAGTGCTCGGCCAGTGCGGGCACACCCAGGTTGGTGAAATAACGCAGATTGCGCGCAGCGCTTTCGCTGGCGCGTTGCCGATTCGCTTAGAGCCAGGCTGTCAAGAACATGCAACTCGCCGCCGTTGCGCAGCTGAGCGAGCAGACGGATAACCGGCGCCGCAGGGTCTGCGAAATACTGGATGCACGCAGGGATGACGATGACATCGAAGTCGTCACCTAGCAGCGCCTGCGCTGGATATCGGCAGCGATGAAGCTCAGGCGTTGGTCGTGGCCAAACATGCGTGCGGCCTGGGTGAGTTCGGTGCGATTGACGTCGATACCGCAGACGTCGCGCTGCAGCGACTGCGACAGCAGATGCGACAACCAACCATTTCCGCAGCCCAGTTCGAGGATCGCGCCCTCGCCGGCATGTGTCTGCAAGGTGCTGCACCAGCATCCTGCTGGACAGCGCGCGCCTGCCGTTCCAGATTCGCACCGAGCTTGCCACTCGGGCGCGGCCTGCGCGTCGGTGTAGAGCCGAGCTTCCTTGCGCCGGATCTCCAGATACTGTTGCTCGAATGGATCCTCGGCCCAACTGCGCTGCACGAATACGCCATCGCCACTGTCCAGCTCGGGCAGCTGCTACGGCCGATCGCGCAACGCAGGAAATCCAGGCGCCATCAAGGGTACTCAGCGCTGCGGCGTGGCGCGATCGGTCGGCGGATCTTCCAGCCCGACGTTGTTCGATGCCGATTCGTAGATGCTCCTGTCGAGCAAGCCGGTTTCCTTGGCTACCAAGACAGGCACCAACATCTGTCCGGTGACGTTGGTCATGGTGCGCATCATGTCGAGGATGCGGTCGATCGCATACAGATAGCCGATGACTTCCAACGGCAGATTGGCCGCACTCAGTACCACCGTGGCCATGATCACCGCAGTACCCGGAACGCCAGCAGTGCCGAAGCTGCCCAGCACTGAGGCGATCAACACCACGAAGTATTGATTGGCAGTCAGCGGCACGCCGGTGTATTGCGCGATAAATACCGCACACAGCGCCGGGAAGATTGCACCGCAGCCATCCATCTTGATGCTGGCGCCAAGGGGCACAGCGAAGGCTGCGTAATCCTTGCTGACGCCGAGGTTATGCGAGATCGAGCGCATTGCTACCGGCATGGCGGCAAAGCTCGACGAACTGACGAATGCCACCTGCATGCCCGGCATCGCGCCGCGGAAGAACTTCCATGGGTTCAGCCCATGCAGCAGCAACAAACTGCTGTAGACCACCGCAATATGGAACGCGCAGGCCACATACAGCGCCAGCACGAAGTTGCCGAACGGCAGCAGTTTCTCGAAGCCATAGCTACCAACCAGGCTAGCGATCAGACCGAAGGTACCGAGCGGGGTCATCTCCAGCACGAAGCGGGTGACCTGGATCATGATGTCGCTCAGTTGCGCGGTGAGCTTGCGCGCCTCGGCCACGCGCTCACCTAGCTTGACCATCGCAAAGCCCAGCAGCGCAGCGAAGAAGATCACCGGCAGGATCGAGCCGCGGCCTGCGGCCAATACCGTCTCGCCCACCGCATTGGTCTTGGTGCCGATGCCGGTCAGTGCGTAGAACGGGTTGGACGGCACCACATCCAGCAGCACCTGAATTGGGCTGGGCACATCGCGCGGTTTCCAGGCCGAGTCAACGCTCAGGCTGAAATGGCCGGCGCCAGGCTGCATCAGCGTGCCGACAGCAAGGCCCACGCCCACCGCTAGCGCCGCTGTGATGACGAACCACAAGAACGTGCGCCCACCGAGCGCGGCAACGGATTTCTGCCCATGCAGCGAGGAGATCGCATTGATCACCGCGAAGAACACCAGCGGGATCGCGATCATCCTGATCAGCGTGACGTAAAGATCGCCGAGCGGGCCAAACCACACATCGGCCGCCGGGCCCACGGCCCAGCCAGCCAGCGCGCCGAGGACGAAGCCGGCCGCTACGCGCTGCCAGAACGGAATGCGCAACCAGGCCGAGACCAATGTCATGCGTCGAATCATCCGGGGGAGAGTGCATGCACCATAGCCCAGGCCCGCGCCGCCCGCGAGACCACGACTGGAACAGCGCTGTGTCATCCGTGTGACGCCAAGCATCCCGGCATAATGGCGTTGATTCAGTCACGAGTTCGATGCCGATGCGCTACCGCCTGCCTGCCCTCGTCGCCCTGACCACGCTGTGCGTGGTCGCCTGCGCCTCCACTGCCGGAACCAGCGCCTCTGCGCCCGCGTCGGTGCGGGTGGAGGTGCCGCAGGTGACACATCCCGCTGGCGAGACGCCGCAATGGTGGTACCGCTCCGGCGCGGCGCGTGCGGCGGGCAATGGCGCCATGGCCGGCCGCGCGCGCAACGTGATCCTGTTTCTGGGCGATGGGATGAGCCTGACCACTGTGGCCGCCGCACGCATCCTGGACGGCCAGCGCAAGGGCGAGCCGGGCGAAGAGAACCTGCTGTCATGGGAACGGTTTCCGGCTACCGCCTTCAGCAAGACTTACAACACCGATTCACAGACGCCGGATTCGGCCGGCACCATGACCGCCATCACCACCGGCGTGAAGTCGCACATGGGCGCGATCGGCGTCAGTAGCGGCAACCGCAGCGACTGCGCCGACAGCCTGGGCAAAGGTCTGTTGAGCTGGCTGCAACTAGCCGACAGCGCCGGCATGGCAACCGGCATCGTCACCACCACCCGACTCACCCACGCCACCCCGGCTGCGACCTACGCCCATTCGCCGGACCGCAACTGGGAAAACGACACCGACCTGCCCGCCGCCGCACGCACCGCCGGCTGCCAGGACATCGCCCAGCAATTGCTCTGGACCGCGCGTTACGGGCGCGGCCCGCAAGTGGTGCTGGGCGGCGGACGCAGCCAGTTCCAGACCGTGCAGGAGCGCGACCCTGAATACGACGACAAGGTCGGCCTGCGCCTGGACGGCCGCGATCTGATCGCCGAGTGGAAGCAGGAGCACCCGCAAGGCGCATATGTATGGAACGAACAGCAATTAAAGGACGCTACCGGTGCGCCTGCGTTGCTGGGCCTGTTCGAGCCGGATCACATGCAGTTCGATCACGACCGCAACCGCACTGCGCAAGGCGAGCCCAGCCTGACCGAGATGACGCGCACCGCGATCCAGTCGCTGTCGCGCGACCCGAACGGCTTTGTGCTCATGGTCGAAGGCGGTCGTATCGATCACGCCAACCACGCCGGCAACGCCTACCGCGCACTCGACGAAACCGTCTCGCTATCCGATGCGGTGCGCACCGCCGTGCAGACCGCGCCACCGGACACGCTAATCATCGTCACCGCCGACCATTCGCACACGCTCAACTTCGTCGGCTACCCGGTGCGCGGCAACCCGATCCTGGGCAAGGTGCGTGGCACCGGCGGCGAAGAAGGCGACCGCACCCAGCTGGCCACCGATCTGACCGGGCAGCCCTACACTACGCTGAGCTACGCAAACGGCCCCGGTCATACCGGTGCCAGCAACGCGCAGCCGGCCGGCCCGAAGAAATTCCCGCACGAACCCAGCAGCAGCGAACCCGCATCCGGCCGCCCGGACCTGACCCATGTCGACACCGAGGCGCCCAGCTACATGCAGGAATCGCTGGTACCGACCAAGTCCGAGAGCCATGGCGGCGAAGACGTGGGCATCTGGGCGACGGGCCCGGGCAGCGCGGCGTTTCGCGGCACCTTGGAAGAGAACGTCATTTACCATGTCATCGTGCAGGCCACCCCGCGCCTGCGCGAGCGCCTGTGCAAGGCCGGCACCTGCGACAGCGCCGGCGTGCCGGTGGGGTTGCCGAAGCCGACCACGTTCGAGACTGCGACCAAGCAGTGATGTACAGCGCTGCGCGTGGCGGGACCGGCACTGAAGACACATCGCCGCCGGTCGCAGCGCGTTCCAACGCCGTTTCGATCTGCATGTCTCGATGACTGCACTGTCGTTACCCGCGACACCGCCCGGACCGGTGCTGATTGCCTTCAGCGGCGGTGTCGATTCGGGCGTGTTGCTGCATTTGCTGGCGAAGACGCCACGCTATCGCGATACCGGGCTGCGCGCGCTGCACGTGCATCACGGGCTGCACTCCGATGCCGACGCGTGGGCCGCCCATTGCCTGAGTGCATGCGATGCGCTGCAGATTCCGTTGCAGATCGTCCGTATGCAGGTCGCACGCGACAGCGGTCTTGGCCTGGAAGCGGCGGCACGCAACGCGCGCCATGCAGCGTGTGCGCAAGCACTGGCATCAGGCGAATGGCTCGCGCTGGCGCACCACCGCGACGATCAGGCCGAAACGTTTTTGCTGCGCGCGTTGCGTGCCTCCGGCCCGGATGGATTAGCGGCGATGCGCGCGCAGCGCCCGTTCGCCAACGGCATGTTGTGGCGTCCGTTATTGGCACACGGTCGTGCCGACGTGCTCGCTTATGCACGGGCGCACGGGCTGCAATGGATCGAAGACCCCAGCAATGCCGATACACGCCACGACCGCAATTTCCTGCGCAACCAAGTGATTCCCTGGTTGCAGCAACGCTGGCCGCAGGCCGCCGATGCGTTGGCGCGCAGTGCGCAGTTGAGCGCCGATGCCAGCGATCTGCTGCTGCACGACGATCTCGCACTTCTGCCCAGTATGCGGACCGCAAGCGGTGCACTGGATCTGCAACTGCTGCGTGGGCAGCCAGCGGCACGTCGGCCGCGTTTGCTGCGTGCCTGGGTTAGCGCAGGTCATGCACCGCCCCTGCCTGCGCATGGCATCGCTACGTTGCAACAGGAAATCGACAACCACGCACCGGATCGGCAAGCCCGCTTCGCCTGGCAACAGGTAGAAGTGCGTCGCTGGCGTCAGTGCCTGTATCTGCATCGCCCATCCGCGACCTGGCCGTCGGACTGGCAAGCGCATTGGGACGGCGAACATCCTCTGCAGCTGCCCGACGGCGCGCAGCTGCAATTGCATGGCCCACCCGGCCTGCGTTTCGCGCAACCGCTGCGCGTGCGTGCGCGCCAAGGCGGCGAACGCATCACATTGCCGCTGCGCACGCATTCGCATCAACTCAAGCATCTGCTGCAAGCGCTGGATCTGCCACCGTGGCAACGCCAGCGGCTGCCCGTCTTGTGGGCCGACAAGCATGTGCTAGCAGCCGGGGATCGCATCATTTCGGCGAGCTTGAACGACTGGTTGCAAGCCAACGCCGCCTATCTGCGATGGCGCCACGACGCCACTGCGAATTGACCCGCCTGCGCGCGCGCCGCACACTTTAGCGATGGCCAAGAAGTCCTTGAACGAAACCTCCCCGGTTGCCCGCTTCGAACAGTCGTTGGAAGAACTCGAGCAACTGGTGCAAAAGATGGAAGTCGGCGACCTGAGCCTGGAGCAATCGCTCACGGCCTACGAACGCGGCATCGGCTTGTACCGCGATTGTCAGCAGGCGCTGGAGCAAGCCCAATTGCGCGTGCGCTTGCTGACCGACCCCGCCCGTCCCGAGCTTGCCGAGGACTTCCAAACGCCATCTATGGACAGCTGAGGTGAGTTCAGCGCTGTTCGAGCACTGGGTCGCTCGCACCGAATTTCGCCTGGAGGCCTGTCTGCCGAGCGCGACACGCGCGCCGCAACGCCTGCATGCAGCGATGCGACACGCAGTGCTGGGCAGCGGCAAACGCATGCGGCCGCTGCTGGTATACGCAAGCGGTGCGTTGTTCGGTGCCGACGAAGACAAACTGGAGACGCCCGCCGTCGCGGTGGAGCTGATTCACGCCTACTCGCTGGTGCACGACGACCTGCCGGCAATGGACGACGACGCGCTGCGGCGCGGCCAGCCTACCGTGCACATCGCCTTCGACGAAGCCACGGCAATTCTGGCCGGCGATGCGTTGCAGACGCGCGCCTTCGAACTGTTGGCCGGCGCGTCGGCCAGTGCCGAGCTGCGTGTCGGCTGGCTGCAGAGTCTGGCGGCCGCTGCCGGCGCTGCCGGCATGTGCGGCGGCCAGGCACTGGATATCGACGCGACCGGGCAGGTGCAGTCGCTCAGCGATCTTGAACGCATGCACGCGCTCAAGACCGGCGCCTTGATCCGTGCTGCGGTGCGCATGGGCGCACTGACCGGCAGCGCCGCGCCTGCCGACCAGCAACGTCTGGACAACTTTGCCGATGCGCTGGGCCTTGCCTTTCAAGTGCGCGACGACATTCTGGATGTGGAATCGAGCTCGGCGCAGTTGGGTAAAACCGCCGGCAAGGACGCGGCGCACTCCAAGTCCACCTACCCCGCCCTGCTCGGCATGGAAGGCGCCAAAGCCAAATTGGCCGAACTGGCGACACGCATGCACCAGGTGCTGCAGCCTTACGGGCAACCGGGTGACACGCTGGCCAGGCTGGGGCGCTTCGCGGTGGACCGCGTGCGCTGAGCGTGACGATCAAACCGAGCGTATAGCCGCGGAGCTTGCACGGCCCCTGTCAGCAACCAGCAAAACCTTGTTGCGCACGCTCATTGCCTGGTTCACGCACGCCGTCGGCCGCGGCCGCGGCTGAGGGCTGGATCGCAACGTTTCATCCAATCGATTGCCACGGCCAACCTCAGCGCCAATCAACGATATCGATCCTAATCGCGCAGCGGTGTGCGCACTCAGCGCGCCAGCTCCCCGTCGATGGATGAAACGCGTTCGTCCCGCAGGAGCGCCATGTCACAAAACGTCAATTTTTTAATGAAATTTAAACCAAATTAATTTCATCAAAGTCAGCCCAAATCCGCGAAGTCGATCTTATTTTTTATCTGATCATCAACATACGTAATTTACCCTCAGGCTTTCAAGCCGCCGGAGCGACAAAAGCAGCACCAATTGCGCGCCTTATCGCGCCTGCTCGCGCTGACAAGGTTGACCTACCCGCACCTGCGGACATCCCCCCGAACGCATGGAGAGTCACTGGTAAAAAACGTTTTTCTCGCAACGTTTGCAGCAGGCACGCTGGCCGTCGTTGGCGTGCTCGGATCGGCGCAAGCGCAGTCCGTACGCGGCCCGGTTCCGTTGACCATCGAACTGACACCGGTCGCCGACCAGGCTGGCCGCCATCAAGGCAGGATTGCCGTGACCGTCACCAACACCGGCAGCCAGATCGCCCGGATTCCGGCCTATCACTATCAGCTGCCGCTGAAGTCGCTGGACAACGGCATCCTGGCAGTGAGCCGCGATGGCGCGCCGGTGAACTACACAGGGCGTCTGATCAAGCGCGGCCTGCCCAAGGCGGCCGACTTCACCATTCTGCGGCCGGGCCAGAGCGTCAAAGGCGAAGTCGATCTTGCTGCGGCCTACGAGGTATCGACCAGTGGCAACTACACCATCCGCGTCAGTTCACCGTTGCAGTACGCCTCGCTGGCTGATGGCAGCTGGCTGATGGCAGCCTGCTGAAGACCGCCGATGGCAAGACGGCGCGCCGATAGCGCACCGTCGACGGTTTGGCTGGACGGCGTCAACCGCGGCATGCAGCGCCAGATGGCAGTCGGTCTGACTGCCGTGGTCAACGGCGTCAATTGCCTGAACCTGCAGTACCACCCGCACTACCCAGGCCGGCAGCGCGATCACGGCCGCCCGCAGCTACTCGCAGAACGCGCGCAACTACCTCAATGCCGGCAGCACCGGTGCGCACTACACACCTGGTTTGGGGCCTATAGCGCGTCGCGCTAAAGCCGCGTCAGCCAGAACTTTGTCGCCATCGACAATACGCTGGACCAGAACAACGGCCAGATCACCATCAACTGCAATTGCAGCGACAGCGCCTATGCTTATGTCTATGCAAACGCGCCTTACGAGATCTATGTCTGCAACGCATTCTGGAGCGCTCCGCTGCAGGGCACCGACCCCAAGGCCGGCACGCTGGTGCACCAGATGAGCCACTTCACCGTGGTGGCCGGTACGCTGGACCGCGTCTCTGGTCAGTCCGGCGCGCGCAGCCTGGCGATCAGCAACCCGGCCCAAGCAATCGCCAACGCCAATCGCCAACGCCGACAACCACGAGTACTTCGCCGAGAACACCTCGGCGCAAAACTGATCGCGACATCGTCTGAAACCGACAAAGGCACGGCAGCGATACCGGGCCTTCACCTTTCACTCTGCGCTGCATTACTTGATCAGGCGCAACGTGAACGGATAATGATAATACTGACCGTTGTTGGCCTTGACCGCGGCCAGGATGCAGAGCGCCAGATTGGCGATCCAGACCAGCGTCGGCATCAAGAACACAATGCCGAACGAGACGATGGTCGGGAGTAGCAACGATTCAGCCGACCACCAGTGCAGAAAAACATTGTCTGGCCCGCTTTCCAACAATGCGATGGTTAGCTCGGCGAAAGGCCAGCCGCCGCTGTAGCTGGGACCTAGGTAGTCGAGTGATCCATGCCTTGCCGTGCATTGGCCCATACTGGCGAACCAGCTAGCGGGCGAACACTCCCACGCCAGTTATGGATGGCAGCTACGTAACCGTCTTGTTAGCCGCTTAGCTGTCGCCTGCCACTGTCATGCGGTTGATCAGCACCGAGCCGATCTTGACGTGCGAACGCGGATCGACATCGTTACCGACCGCTTCGATGCCAGCAAACATGTCGCGCAGATTGCCGGCGATGGTCAGGCCGTCGACCGGATAGGCGATCGCGCCGCTCTCGATCCAGAAACCGCCGGCGCCGCGCGAGTAATCGCCGGTCACTGGGTTGACGCCGTTGCCCATCAGTTGGGTGACCAACAGGCCGCGCGACATGCCGGCAATCAGCGAGGCCAGATCGCCCGCATTCGCGGTGACCTGCAGGTTATGTACGCCGCCGGCGTTGGCAGTGGTCTGCAAGCCCAGCTTGCGCGCCGAATAACTACCCAGCACGTAACGCTGCAGCACACCATCGGTGATCAGCGCCGAACGCCGAGTGGCCACGCCTTCGCCATCGAAGGCGGCCGAACGCAGCCCGCGACGCAGATGCGGCAGTTCTTCGATGCCGAACCACTCCGGGAACAGTTTGGTGCCAACACTGTCGAGCAGGAAGCTGGCCCGGCGATACAGCGCGCCGCCAGAGACCGCGCCGAGCAGATGGCCGACGAGTGAGCGCGCCACTTCCGGCGCAAACAACACCGGCAGCTGGCCAGTCGGCAGCGAACGCGGTTGCAGGCGTGCCAGGGTGCGCACGGCAGCGCGGCGGCCGATCGCTTCGGGCGCTTCCAGGTCTTCGCGTGCCAGTGCACTGCTGTACCAGCCATCACGCTGCATGCTGTCGCCTTGACCGGCGATCAAGGCGCAACTGATCGAATGATGCGTGCCGCGCTCGCGGCCGATGAAGCCATGCGAGTTGGCGTACACCGACAGGCTGAGCCCGGTGCTAGCCGAGGCGCCATCGGAATTGCTGATGCGCGCATCGGCCTCGCGGCCGGCGGTTTCGCAGGCCAGCGCCAGGTCCACCGCGGTGTCGGCGTCCAGCGCCCACGGATGCCAGCTGTCCATTTCGGGGAAGTCGCGCGCCATCAACTCCGGGTCGGCCAGGCCGGCGGCCACGTCGTCTTCGGTATAACGGGCGATCGCGCAGGCCTGCGCAACCGTGGATTCCAGGCTGGAATCCTGCAGGTCGGCGGTGCTGGCGCTGCCTTTGCGCTTGCCGAAGTAAACGGTGACCGCAATGCCGCGGTCGCGGGTAGACTCGACCGTCTCCACATCGCCCAGCCGCACGTTGACGTCCATGCCGCGCTCTTCGCTGCAGCTCACTTCGGCCTGGGTGGCACCGGCCGCACGGGCGCGCTCAAGCAAGCGTTGCGAGATGTCGGTAAGCGCGTCCAGGCGCTGCAAGCTGTCGTCGTTGACACGGGTTTCGGAGGAGAGTGCGTTCAATGCTTTATCCTTTTGATGCGGATCCTGGTTGATGCGGATCCTGGATGCGGATCCCTCCGCAAGAACCCTGCCATCCATGGCCGGACTGTCTAAATAACTACGTTTTTGGGATGTATTGGCAATGCGCGGACGCGACGAAGATACCGGTGAATTTCGCGGCGCCAGCCGTAGCCAGCAGCGGCGCGAGGCGCTCGAAATTTTCGACTTGGGTGAGAAGCTGGTGGCGCTCACCCCAGCGCAGCTGGCCAAGTTGCCCGTGCCCGAATCGCTGATTCCGCATATCGAAGAAAGCAAGCGCATCACCTCGCATATTGCGCACAAGCGGCAGCTGGCGTTTCTGGCCAAGCACATGCGCCGCGAGGACGACCAGACGCTTGCAGCGATGCGCGATGCGCTGGATGCCAACAGCGACACCGCGCGCCGCGAAGTGGCTGCGATTCACCGCGTCGAGCGCTGGCGCGAGCGCCTGCTGGCCGACGGCGACGTCGCACTGGCCGAACTGCTGGCAACCTACCCGGACGCCGATCGTCAGCAACTGCGTCAATTGGTGCGCAACGCCATCCACGAGCGAGCCAAGAACAAACCGCCGCGCGCTTACCGCGAGCTGTTTCAGGTATTGCGCGATTTGTCCACGCAATCCGGCGAGCAAACCGATGCAGACGGCGGAGACGTCGATATCGACTATGCGGGACCGGGGAACGGGGATCCGGGAACGGAGTAACTGCAAGAGCGACAACCACTGGCCTTCTCGGCTTCCGGGTTCTGGGTTCCAGGTTCCGACCGATATCACGCCTGCGTTCCACCCACCGTGATGCCATCGATCAACAGCGACGGCTGACCGACGCCGACCGGCACGCTCTGCCCGTCCTTGCCACATACGCCCACACCTTCGTCCAGCGCCAGGTCATTACCGATCATGCGCACCTTCTGCATGGTTTCCGGGCCGTTGCCGATCAACGTTGCGCCCTTCACCGGTGCGGTGACCTTGCCGTCTTCGATCAGGTAGGCCTCGGTCGCGGAGAACACGTACTTGCCGCTGGTGATGTCGACCTGGCCGCCGCCGAAGTTGACCGCGTAGATCCCTTTCTTGACCGAGCGGATCATCTCTTCCGGGTCATGCTGGCCAGCGCGCATGTAGGTGTTGGTCATGCGCGGCATGGTCAGGTGCGCGAACGACTCACGGCGACCATTGCCGGTCGGCGCCACGCCCATCAGGCGCGCGTTGTGCGTGTCCTGCATATAACCGACCAGCACGCCGTCTTCGATCAGCGTGGTGCACTGGCTGGGAGTGCCTTCGTCGTCGATGTTGAGCGAGCCGCGACGGCCGTCCAGGGTGCCGTCATCGACAATGGTCACGCCCGGGGAGGCAACGCGCTCGCCGATGCGGCCGGCGTAGACGCTTGTGCCCTTGCGATTGAAATCGCCTTCCAGGCCGTGCCCGACCGCTTCGTGCAGCAGCACGCCGGGCCAGCCCGGACCGAGCACCACCGGCATCACGCCGGCCGGTGCGGGAATCGCGTCCAGATTGACCAGCGCCTGACGCAGCGCTTCGCGGGCGAAGCCTTCCGGGCGACCGTCAGCGAACAGCTCGGCATAGCCGTAACGCCCGCCGCCGCCGAAATAGCCGGATTCGCGACGCCCGCCGTGTTCGACGATCACTTGCACATTCAAGCGCACCAGCGGGCGCACGTCGGCAGCCAGCACACCATCGCTGCGCGCGATCAGCACCGTGTCCACGCCACCCGACAGGCTCACCATCACCTGTTTGACGCGCGGATCTGCCGCGCGCAGGTATTGATCGATCCGGCGCAGCAGATCGACCTTAGTGGCGCTGTCCATGTCGTCGATAGGATCGGTGGCCGGGTATAGCGCACGGCCATTGCCATGGACCAGCGAGCGGGTGGAATGGGCCCCGCCCTCGCGCGAGATCGCGCGCGCGGACTGCGCCGCTTCCAACAACGCGTCGCGGTGGATGTCGTCGGAATAGGCAAAACCTGTCTTCTCGCCGGCGATCGCACGCACGCCCACGCCTTGCTCGATGGAGTGCGCGCCGTCCTTGACGATGCCGTCTTCCACGCTCCAGCTCTCGCGCCGCGAATGCTGGAAATACAGGTCGCCGAAGTCGATACCAGGGCCCAGCAGGGCGCCGAAGGTACGGTCCAGATGGCCGGCATCCAGGCCGGAAGGAAGCAGCAGCCGGGCTTCGGCCAAAGTGAGAGCGTTATCGGTCATGCAGTTAGGATGGGGCCCGCGCGGCGAGGAGACAAGTCGTCCGGCTGAACATACGGCGCGGCTATCATCGCTGGCCGTTATCTCGCCGGTGTCCACGCATGAAGCGCATCGCCCACATTCTGGATGGCTACACGCTGGACATCCGCCCCGCCCTGCATGAGCGCGACTGGATGGACGCCACCGCCCAGCGCTATGCCTACCGCTGCCTGTCGCTGGCGATTGCCAATACGGCATGGCTGGGAGCTGCTGTGCCAGTCCGGTTTCCAGGCCAGTCAGGATGGTGCCGATGGCTTGGATGCGATCCGGATCAGTGCCGATGCGCGCAGCGTGTCACTAGCGATCAGTCACTTCGGCTGTGGCGTGCCGACCTTGCGCTCCACCACGTCCACCTGCGGATCTTTCCACGGCCCGGTGACGTGATAGGTCTTGGCGCCGATCGCGCCCAGCGGTTTGCCGAGCACCGCGTTGGCAGCCGCTCCCACCGCCGCGCCAACCGGACCACCGGCTACCGCACCGACCACGGCCAGCAGATTACCGGCCTTGGGGTTCACGTCCACGGTCTGGTCGAAGGTCTGCGCGCGCAAATCGGTCTGCCCGTGGATGACGATGTCGGCAGCTGGGCCCTCGATACGGATCGCCTCGGTGCGTGCGAAGCCCTTGTCGAAACGCACTTCACCGGCCAGCTTGTTGAACGCCAGGCCCTTGGAGAAGAAATCGCGGAAGTCGAACATCAACCGGCGCGGCAACTGCGCCACGCTCAGCAGCCCGAGCACGCGGCCGGCGCCCGGGTCCACTTCCAGCAACTGGCCGTTGCGCACGTCGACGGTGAGGTTGCCGTCCAGCGAGCCGAGCGCAAAAGCGGTCGGCGAGCCCTGCCAGCCGGCGTTGAGTTCCAGCTGACCTTCGCCGCCGCGCAACTGGCCGCCCAGGGTGAGGTTTTGCAGCAGATTGCCGAGATTGCGGCTGTCCACGCGCGCCGACAACCGGGTGCTGGCCGCATCGCCCTTGCCGCGCCAGGCGCCGGTCAGACCGATGTTCTGATCGTCCGAGCGCAATTGCAGCCGATCCACCTGCATGCCGTCGGTGAGCCGGCTGCTGCGCAAGCTGGCCGCACCCAGGGTCATCTTGCCGACCTGCAGATCGTCGATATCCAGCGACAGCGGAGGAATCGAGACCGGGTCGAATTCGGCTATTGCGCGGCGTGCCGGCTCCGGCAAGGCGCCGGCCAACGGGTCGCCCGGCTCGGGCGCGGCCGGTTCGACCGGCGCTGTCACGGGCTGCCAATGCACGGTGCTCAACTTGCCCTGCACCGCCGCCCCGTCGGCATTGGGAACGGTGATCTGGCCTGCCAGCGATGGGCCGTCCAACGTCACCGCCACCGCGTCGCGGGTTGGGCGCAGGCGCAAGCGTGTCTGCGGGAACACGCCGCCGATCATCAACAACTTGTCGGCCTGCACATCCACCTGCTGCAACGGCACCGCGTCCTTTTTCAGAGTCGCCGGCTGGCCCGGCAGCGGCGGGATGTCTGGCGCGCTGCTGCCGCGCGCCAGGCTGATCCAGTCGATCGCATTCAGCGACGCCGTACGGCCAGTGACCACCAACCCATTGGCGGGCGGACGCTCGGTGACGGTGTCGGCGCCCATCACCACACGCACGCCGGTCTGGTTACCCTGGCTGCTAGCCTTGAGCGCAACCAGCTTGCCGAAGGCCACATCGATATCGCCATCGCCCACTGGCAGAGCCACCTCGACCCGAGTGTCCAGCGGCTGCGTAGCCGCTTTGTCCAACGGTGCGGGCAAATCCAGGGTAGTGCCGACCAGTTCCGAACGCAGGGTCAACATTGCCTGCGCGTCAGGTTGCCCTGGTGGCGGCAACGGCACATTCACGCCCACCTGCCACAGCGCGCTGCCATGCACGTACGGGCGCAACCATTCCATCTGCGGCGCGCGGTCAAACAGTTCCCTGGCGTCCAGGGTGGCGCCAAAGCGCGCCTCGAACGCCTGCTTCGGGTCCTGCACGAAGCCACCGGCACGTAGGGACAGATCGCCGCTACGGCCCTGGTGCTGCACGCTCAAATGCTCGGCAACGAAGCCGGTGTCGCGGTATGCGGCCTGCCCGCTAACATGATCGAAGGCCAGATTCCAGCGCGCATCGCCCAGCTTGGCGCCCTGCAATGCGACCGTACCCTGCAGATGGCCGCCCACACCCTGGGTACGTAAAGGACGCAGCAGATCGAAGGTCACCGTCGCCGGGCCGGACACCGCGATATTGCGCAAGGTATCGCCGTAGCGGCGCTCCAATGGACTCTTGCGCAGCATGCCTAATAACTGTCCCGCGTCGGTCTGGGTGGAGGCGCGCACGTAGAGCTCAGAGGTGGCGAAGCTGGGAATTCCCGCGTCCAACGTTGCGATCGGCGTGCCGGCCAGATCGCCATTGCCCTGCAACGAAAACCCGTTGCCGAGGAAGCGCAGATCCGCCTGCACCTGCTCCATCGCCGGCCAGTCCGGATTGAAGCGAATCACGCCGTCGCGGATCTGCCCGAACGCTTCGAAACGGCCATCGTTATTGTCGAACGGCCAGTCGTCCAGATCGCCACTGACCAAACCGGTGCCGCCGGTCACGACACCGCCGGCCACCGCCATGTCCAGCCAGTCGATGGCGGCTTTGCTCATCTTGGAACGGATCCAGAACTTGCGCGCCACCGGCAAAGCGACATCATCCAATTGCGTGGCCAGCTGGATGCGCGGGCGGCTGCCGTCGTTCTGGAACCACAACCCGCCGCGCATGCTGGCGCCGTAGTCCTTGGCCTGCACGCGCAAGGCCGGCGTTGCGACCTGCCAACCGGCGCCCTCGCGCCAGCCGACGATCTTGCCGGCCAGCTGAAGCGCGTGCACCACGCCAAAACCGGTCGGCCAATCGAACCGCAGCGTAGCGTTCGGCGCTGTCTCCAGTTCGACCGCCTGCGCGTCGCCATCGATGTGACCACGCAGACCGCTGATGCCTGGCGCATTGCCTACCGGCAGAAAGCCCAGTTCTTCGATCTGGCCCTGCGCCCGCAGCCGGCCGCCCTGCTCGCCTGCAATCTGCAAATCAGCCACGCGCACTTGCGGCTTGGACAAGGTCAGCCAGCGCCGCAAGCCGGGCGATAGCTGATCGCTCAGCGCCGCCGCCGCGATCAGGCCGGAAACATCGACATGTTTGCCGACCACTGCATAACGCCGCCCGCCTGCAATGCTCAGCCCGTCCAGATGCTGCAACTTGGCGGCTTGGCCCAGCCGCAGCAGCGGCGCGTCCAGCCGCCAACCGCCATCGATGGTCTGCCAGCGCGCGCGCGCCTGCAGCCGCTCCCATATCAGCGTACGGCGCGCGGTTTCCGCGGGCATTGCGGCACCGGACAACCGCAACTGCTCAAGATCGGCCTCCACGGTAACGCCGGTGATGTGGCGCGCGCGCAGTTGCGCCCACGCCTGCAAATGTCCGCCGCCTCCATCCACACGAAGGCCACCAAACTGCAGCAGCGACGCCCATGCTCCCAGATCGACCGGATCTGCCTGCGCATAGGCGCTGCCGTCGCCACTGTCGCGGTCGAAGTCCATCACCGTGGTCAGCGGCGCGCGCTTGAGATCGATCCAGCTGCGGCTACCCACCTGCACGGTCGAGCCAATGACACGCAGGCGCAGGTCGATGCGCGGCAGCGTGGTGTCCAGGCCGATCGATGGCGCGACCACGTGCAGACGCGCCTCGGCCACCTGGATCTCGCCGAGCCGGCGCAATGCGTCCAACGGGTCGCCGTGTCTACCGCTGGGCAAGCCCTGCACCGACCACACGCCGTCATCGCTGCGCTGCAACGTCAACGCCAGTCCACGCAGGCGCACCTCGGTCAGCGAATGGCCCGGCAGCAGACCGGCGTACATCGCCAGCAGAATTTCGGCCTGACCGACGCGCACCTCGCCATGCGGACCGACGCGCAAACCATCCAGCCGCAATAGCGGTCCGCGCCGGGTCCATTCGGTCTGCAGGCGATCGAACGCAATCGGCTGGCCGGCGCGCTGGCTCAGCCACTCGGCACTCTGCTGCGGATGCTCTTCGGCCAACGGCAGCGCCTGACTGGCCGCACCAACCAACAACGCAAGCGCCACCAGCGCAAGCGCGCCGGCAGTGATCGCATAGCGGCAGAACAGACGAAGACGGCGGCGCAGCGGGGCAGGCATTAGACGCGGGGATTAGACATTTAGAGATTTGGATTGGGATTGGTTACAGCGCGGCCTTGCACGGTCACATCAACATTCACTTGTTCCCTACCGATCATGACGGTGCCGGCTTTTACACATCCCCAATCACCGATCCCCAAATCCCCACCTCACAACAACACCACATCGAACTGCTCCTGCAGATACTGGTCGTCGGACTGGAAGCGGATGCTCTTGCCGAGAAATTCCTCCAGCTCGGCCACCGTCGCCGATTCTTCGTCGGTGATGCGTGCGACGACTTTGGACGAAGCGATCACGAGCAGCCGCGCCGCATCGAACTGGCGTACCGCACGGGTGATCTCGCGGAAGATCTCGTAGGTCACCGTCTCGGCGGTCTTGATGGTGCCGCGCCCGCCGCACTGGCCGCAGGTTTCCGACAGCTGCCGTTCCAGGCTTTCGACGGTGCGCTTGCGCGTCATCTCCACCAGACCCAACGGCGAAAACTCGTACACGGTGGTCTTGGCGTGGTCGCGCGCCAACGCTTTTTCTAGCGTGCGTAGCACCTGGCGGCGATGCTCGGGGTCAACCATATCGATGAAGTCGATGATGATGATGCCGCCCAGGTTGCGCAGCCGCAATTGCCGCGCCACCGCCTGGGCCGCTTCCAGGTTGGTGCGGAACACGGTTTCTTCGAGGTTGCGCTGGCCGACGAACGAGCCGGTGTTGACGTCGATGGTAGTCATCGCCTCGGTCTGGTCGATCACCAGATAGCCGCCGGACTTGAGCGGCACTTGCTTGTTCAACGCGCGCCCGATCTCGTCCTCGACACCGTACAGATCGAAGATCGGCCGGTCGCCGGTATACAGCTCCAGCCGCTCGGCCAGCACCGGCATGTACTTGGCCACGAACGCCTGCAGCTGCACGAAGGTCTCGTTGGAGTCGACCTTGATCTTTTCCACGTCGCGGCGGATAAGATCGCGCACCGCACGCAGCGGCAGGTTCAGGTCTTCATAGATGATGCTGCACGGCGGCGCCTCGCGGCCGCGCCGCTCGACCACGTTCCAGACACGCGACAGATACGCGACGTCCTCGGCCAACGCTTCTGCCGGCTGGCCTTCGGCATTGGTGCGAATGATGTAGCCAAAGCCACCATTCTTGGCCGAGACCTCGCTGACGATGGTCTTCAGGCGCAGCCGCTCGGCTTCGTCTTCGATCCGCGCCGATACCCCGACGATCTTCGACTGCGGCAGCAGCACCAGATAGCGCGAGGGGATGCTGATCTGCGTAGTCAGGCGCGCGCCCTTGGTGCCGATCGGGTCCTTGACCACCTGCACCACGATGTCCTGACCATCGCGCAGCAGCTCGACGATCGGCACTGAAGCAACCGGCGGCGGCGGGATCGGGGTTTCTTCGGTATCGACCACGCTGGCAGGCGCTGGCGCGGGACGAATCACGTCGTTGGCGTGCAGGAACGCCGCGCGCTCCAGCCCCACTTCGACAAACGCCGCCTGCATGCCGGGCATCACCCGCTGCACCTTGCCCTTGTAGATATTGCCGACCACTCCGCGGCGCCAACCGCGCTCGATATGCAGCTCCTGCAGCATGCCGTTCTCGATCACCGCCACACGGGTTTCGCGCGGGGTGACGTTGACCAAAATCTCTTCCGACATCAATGCGCTCCGAAGGCTGTGAGCAACTGCGAGGTGTGAAACAGCGGCAACCCCATCACGCCGGAATAGCTCCCGGACAGATGGCGGATGAATCGTTCGGCGCGTCCCTGGATCGCATACGCGCCGGCCTTGCCCATCGGCTCGCCACAGGCCGCATAAGCGGCGATCTGCGCGGCATCGAGCGTGTCGAAGGCGACTTCCGACACCACCAAGGCCCGCGCCGGCGCGCGCTGTACGCAGACTAGAACCACTGCCGTGAGCACCTGGTGGGTGCGCCCGGACAACTCGCACAGCATGGCGATCGCATCGTCGACATCGACGGGCTTGCCGAACACCCGCTCGCCCAGGACGACCTCGGTATCGGAACCCAACACGATCGCATCGGGGTCGGTCGCCTGCACTAGCGCCAGGCCGGCGCGCGCCTTGTCCAGCGCAACGCGCTGCACGTACTGTTCGGGCGATTCGCCGGGCGCGCGCAACTCGGGCACGTCCAGTTCCAACGTTTGAAATGGCACATCCAGGCGTTGCAGGAGTTCTTGTCGACGCGGCGAACGGGAAGCGAGATAGAGCATCCCTCCAGCATACCTGTTGGCTGTACTCCCCCGCTTGCTTTGCGCACGCACGCGTTGCCGCCGATGGCCATGGTTGCGCTGTGGTTGCGTTCGACTCACAACATATTCATCGACATCCCAACACGCTCGCAGCTCAGACAAGGAGATCTCATGCGTACCACCCTCAAGCCGTTGTTGCTGGCCCTGTCCATCGCTGCCGGAACCGCCATGAACGCCCACGCCCAGACCGACTCAAGCCACACCATTTCCAACGACGGCACCCTGCTCAACGTGTCGGCCGAGGCGGAAGCCAAGCGCATACCGGACATCGCCACGCTGTCTGCCGGCGTAGTCACCCAGGCTGCCGACGGCAACGCCGCCATGCGCCAGAACGCCGAACAGATGAGCAAGGTCATGGCCGCGGTGAAGGCCGCCGGCATTGCCGACAAGGACGTGCAGACCAGCGGCATCAACCTCAGCCCGCAGTACACATACAAAGAAAAAGAAGCGCCCAAGATCAACGGCTACCAGGCCAGCAACACAGTCAACCTCAAGGTGCGCGACATTGCGCGTCTGGGCAAGGTGCTCGACGCCCTGGTCGCCCAGGGCGCCAACGACATCAACGGCCCCAGCTTTTCGATCGACCAACCCGAACCGGCTTATGACGAAGCACGCGTAGCCGCCGTGGAGAAGGCTCAGGCCCGCGCCGAAACCTACGCCAAGTCGCTCGGCCTGAAGGTGCGCCGCATCGTCAGCATCTCCGAAGGCCGCGGCGGCGGCGTGCGCCCGATGATGATGTCCACCTCGATGCGCTCGGCCAAGGCCGAGATGGACACCCCGGTCGCCCCGGGCGAAAGCACCCTGTCGATTAACCTGAATGTGACGTTCGAACTGGGGCGTTGAGCGGATCGGTTGAGCGGATCGATTGCGTCTTGCCGGCATTCCAGACTGCCCTCTCGCGGGGCAGTCGCTCGGCTAACAGCTTCCTTAGGCGAGCGTTTAGCCGGGTGTTATCTGCTTCAAGATCGTTGAGCCACGTGGCATCGGGCATGCTTATCCCGCCGAACTTGCTGTGCCACAAGGAGTTACGAGGCCTCACTGAAGCCATGTCGCCGGCACAGGTTAATGGCAACACCAGCTTCGGCCTCGCGCAGGAAGCCAATGATCTATTCTTCGGAAAACCGCTTTTTCACGTCCAATCTCCTTGAGTTAGGCAATTGGACTCCAAACGTGACTACTACTACTCACAGTTGAGGGGGGGCGTCGCGCCAAGCGCAGCGAACTGCATACCTTCAAAGTCATGCCCAAGCGCTGGATCGTTGAGCGCAATTTTGCCTGTTTGGAGGAGAACAGGAAGACTATGGAAAAACTGCGAGCGTAAGCTCGACACCACTTTGCAAATGATCCACTTTGCCAGCCATTAGAAAAAACCGACACCGCGCATGCGACTCACGCGCGGTGATACGGATGATTGGCCAGCATCGCAGCGGCGCGATACAGCTGCTCGGCGACGATCAAGCGCACCAGCATATGCGGCAGGGTCAGCGGGCCGATCGACCAGCTTTCGCTAGCGCTTTTCAGCACATCGGCGGCGTGGCCTTCCGGGCCACCGATCAGGAATGCCAGATCGCGGCCCTGGCCCCGCCAATGCTCCATGCGCTGGGCGAGTTGTTCGGAACTGAGCGGGCGGCCCGGCACATCGAGTGCAACCACATGGGCGTTCTTGGGCAATGCTGCGAGTACGCGGCTGCCTTCGTCGTCGATGGCGCGTTGCGCGTCGCGGCCCTTGCCGCGCAGGCCGGGTTCGATTTCGACCAGCTCCAGCGGCATCCAGTGCGAGAGGCGTTTTTGATATTCGGCAAAACCCTGCGCCACCCAGGCCGGTGCGCGCTCGCCGATAGCGATGAGTCGGCATTTCATGGCCACATGATATCCGCGTCACAGCTTGGGCAGCGGAACCCCGTCGATAACACCGGTGTCATGGCGCGATTGCAGCGGGTTTCCAGCGTCGGCAAACCAGCCAGTCCGCAGGGGAGTCGTTCGAGGCCGATTTTCGATCCCGCTCGACACCAGGTTCTCAATGGCAGCGCCACCATCATGGCCGGCGGGGCACTTGGCAGCTTGAGCGGGTTGCAATCGCGTCAGACCCAGGCTGGCGCCGGTTGCCGATCAGAGCACAGGGCTGCCATTGCTGCAGCCGCGATGGCGCACTGCGCATGAGCCGCAGCGAAGGCATCTGGTAAAGCCACGGCAAGCTGTTCATCGTTGACACCAGCGCCCGGCGTAGATGCGCAAGGCCGCAGCGGCAACGGCAACGGTGCGCTATGGGTGCTGGATCTGTTACGCAGCGCTTGAGCGTGCTGTTCGTCAACGGCAATCAGTTGGCGGCGCACAATCCCGACAATGTCGCCATCAACGCACGCGGTGACGTGGCGCTGCAAGAGGACGGTGGCGAAAGTCCGAACGAATATGGCCCCGGCGCACGCCTGCTCGGGCTGACGCGGAGCGGCGAATCGTTCTATCTGGCCAAGAACCACATGCAACTCACCTTGCAGCAGATCGCTGATACCGGCAAGACCATTACCGAGGGCGATTAGCGCGATACCGAGTTCTGCGGCACGTGCTAGGACTCATTGGCGCGCATGTTGTTCGTCAATATCCAGACGCCAAGCATCACGCTAGCGTACCGGGCCGTTGGAACGCAGGCCTTTGTACAGGTCGGACTAGCAAGCAGCAATTGTGAGCAGGTGGAAGAGGCCAATGCCTGCCGGACGGATCCAGTCTCTGCCCGGCAGCGTTGAACCGTTGACGGGCAGAACGCTGCGAGCGGGCAATGCGTTGCTGGCAGGTGGGCGCAGCGAGGCAAGGCGAATAGCCGAGTGCGGCATGTAGGTAGTAAGAACACCGTGTCCGACGGAGACATCGCATAACACCCTCGTTCGCCAACAGGCATACCGCCTCCAGCGCGACAACCGCACTCAGAGCCAGGGCGCGTCGGGCATGCTCGACATGACGCGTTGCAGCTTCAACCAGTGCTTGAGCGATTGCGGATCGGTCAGCTCACGCAGGCCCATGCGCGCGTCCATCAGATCGTCTTCGATCTCGCGCTTGAGTTGCGCCATCAAACGGCTCAGCCGCGCAGGTTTGGGTCGCGATGGCAGGTCAAGACTATATTCGGCGCAAAAGTTATAAGCCTGCTGCAATATCTGCTGTTGCAACTCCTTGCACTGCCGATCCAGCTCGCGGTTGTAGTCCTGCAGCCGCGCCGCGCTCATCGCATCCACGCCCTGCGCATCCAGTAGGCCGATCTCGGCCTGCAGCTCAAGCAATCCCAACAAATCGCCGGATTTGTAAGCGGCATTGAGCCGCTGCATGAGGATGGTGCGCGAGGCTTGTTCCTGCTCGTTCTTGGCGCGATCCGGATGCAGATTGCCGGCCAGCTTGCGATACAACTCGCGCAGTGGTGGCGGTTCGGCATTCTCAACAATCGCTTTTTTTGCGGCACGCTTGCGACGTTGCGCGTGGCGTTGCTGTTGCTGCGCGCGTTCCTGCTCCAAGCGCTCGCTGACGCGTTCGTAAAGCTCCTCGGGCGAGTCGATGCCGTCCAGCTCATCCGCATCCAGTCCGTAAGCCTGGCCGAGAATCTGCTTCATCAGCGCATCGGATTCGGAAACTTCCTGGTCGTACCCCACTGCGCTGTGGCGATCGTAAATGGGTCGCAGCGCCTCGTGTCCGGACTCGATCAGCGGGCCGGCGATATCGCACAGCAACTCGGACAGAAACTTGCGATCGGCCTTGCCCAGTTTGACTGTGGCATGCGCACGGTCGAGCGCTTCGACCAGCGCGATATCGGCCGCACGCCGTTGGTCGAGCAAGGGCTGCAATTCAGAGTGATAACGCTCGCGCCAGTGCGAGAGCGCTACTTGCCAGTCCTGCAATTCGGCACGATGCCTCTCCAGGTCGCGCAGTAATCGGTCGAAGCGCTTGCGTGCTGGCGACAGCGGCGCGCCGGACGTTTGCGCAGGCTGGCTGCGCAGCTGCTGTATCGCTTGTGAGGCAGGCGCATCGGCCGAGGTGCGGGCTTTGCTGGGCATGCCTGAGTCAGTCACTCTTCGGATCGGCTAGCTCGTCGTCCGGACGCTGATCGCCAACGGTCCACAGACGCTCCAGCGCATAGAACTCGCGCACGCGCGGCAGCATCACATGCACCACCACATCGCCCAGATCGACCAGCACCCATTCGGCTTCGCGCTCGCCTTCCACACCCAGCGGCATCACGTCCAGACGCTTGGCGAACTTGACTACTTCTTCGGCAATCGATTTGACGTGCCGGGTCGAGGTGCCCGACGCGACCACCATGTAATCGCAGACGCTGGACTTGCCACGCACATCGATCTCGACCATGTCCTTGGCTTTCAGCTCCTCCAAGGCCTCACGCACATTGGCTAACAGAGCCGGTACGGACGGCGGCGGATTCGGAATGGAGGTCTTGATGACTTGGGCTTGGGTGGTCAAAGCGGGCGACTCGATGGAGTTGGTGTGAATTATAGGCCGGTCCGGGCGGATACGTGTTCAGCTAGCCTGACGGGCGATGCCGTAGAGGCCTTCATGCACGATAAATGCCGCTACTGCCGGCGATACCAGCGCCTGCCAAACGCCGTCCGTGGCAATGCGCGAACGCACCGCGCTGGCCGATTCGCCGCGTAATGGCTGATGCAATCGCCAAAGGCGGCCGGCCGGCGCGGCGACCAGCTCACTCGCGCTGGCGGCCCATCGGCCCTGTAACGCCGCAGCGAACTGCGGCGCGGCGGTCAGGTCCAGCGGCGTGCCCGGGCGTGCGGCGATGACGAAATGGGCCAACTCGAACAGCGCCTCCCACTGGTGCCAACCGCTCAGCCCAACGAACGCGTCGGCGCCGAGCAGCCAGGCGATCGGTGTCGTGGGGCCGAGTTCGGCGCGCAGTTCGCGCAAGCTGTCGACGGTGTAGGACGGCGCGCCGCTCTGAGTGGCGCGTTGGAGTTCGCGGCCGTCCAGCACCAGCCCCGAGTGATCGGCAAGCGCCAGCTCCAGCATGCGCGCGCGCTGCATGGCGGTGGCACCGGGTGCAGGGCGATGCGGCGGGTCGGCAGCCGGCACCAGATGCACGACCGCGCCCAGTTCGTCGCGCGCGGCACAGGCGATGGCGAGGTGGCCCAAGTGGATCGGATCGAAGGTGCCGCCGTAATAAAGGTGGAGCCAGGACCGGGGACCGGAGACCGGGGATCCGGAAACATCAACAGCATGCGCAGCCTGCATCGGACCTACGCTCTTCCGAGTTCCAGGTCCTCGGTCCCCAGTCCCGGCTTTCACGCCAGCAGTCTCACCGCACGGGCTTCGGCCACTGCTACCAACAAGCGTTCCAAGCCTACCCAGGCATCGCCGTCGGCGCGGCCCTTGGCCATGCGGTCGATCAGCGAGGCTTCGGCGACGAAGCGTTCCCAGCGGCGTGGTTCGGGGTGGCGTTGCAGCGCCCGTTTGAAAGGAACCTGGCGCGATTCCCATAGGCCTTGCGCCTTCATTTCGGCAGCGAGGTTGCCGCCGTTGGCCTGCACCTTCGACAGGGACGCGGTGCGCAGCAGTTCCTTGATCAGGATCGGCATCAACGCAGCCACCGCTTCGCCTTCGGAACGCAGGCCGGCGAGCATGCGGATTACCGCGGCCGGCTGCCCGGAGAAGGTGGTTTCGGCCAAGCGGAACACGTCGTAGCGAGCGGCATCGGCGACCAGCGATTCCATCGCTTCCAGATCCAGCACCTTGCCGTCAGCCAGCAGGGCCAGCTTGTCGATTTCCTGCGCGGCGGCGAGCAGGTTGCCCTCCACCCGCTCGCTCAAACGTCGCACCGCGTCGGGGTCGGCACGCAGGCCGTGGCTGCGCAGGCGGCGCTCGATCCAATCGGGCAACTCGTGCGGTTTGATCGTCCAGGCCACCGAAATGGTGCCGATGCGGCCGACCGCGTCGGCCCACTTGCCCTGGTGCGCCTTACTCCAGTCGTTGGCGGTGATCAGCAGCACCACGTCCGGCGGCGGGTTGGCGCAGAAGCGGGTGATGACCTCGGCGCCGTCCTTGCCCGGTTTGCCGCTGGGCAAGCGCACTTCCACCAAACGGCGCGGGCTGAACAGGCTGGGCGCGTTGAAGCTGGCGTCGAGCTGGTTCCAGTCAAAATCGCGGCCATCGGCATCGAACACTTCGCGCTCGCCGATGCCTTCGGCGCGCGCACGCGCACGCACCGCATCGGCCGCTTCCAGCACGCGCAGCGTCTCGGCGCCGGCGATCAGGTAGACCGGCTGCAACGGCTGGTTGGATTGGCCGGCAAGCTGCTCGGGACGAAGTTCCATGACTGCGAAAGCGCGCGACGCTCAGTTGTTCGACGACGGCTGCGGCGCAGGCGGCAACGCGGCCGGCACGCTCGATTCAGGCGCTGGCGACGGCTGCACCTGCGGCGTGGGAGCCTGTGGCAGCGGCGCGGTCGGCGTGCTTTCCAGGGTTTCGCCGCGCTGCAAACGCGCACGCACCACGCTATCGATGCGGCGCAGGATCGAGGCGGACATGTCCTTGCGCAATTCGTCTGCGAGGATCTCGCGCTCGGTCGCGGTACCGGTAGCGTCTACCGGCGGCGACACGTAATCGCGCGACAGCTCGATCACCTGCTGCGGCACCAGCACCGAACCGTTGGCGGTGGTAACGGAGAAAATGGCGGCGTAGCGCAGGCTGTATTCCTGCGCACGGCCCTGGCTGTCGATGGCGATCGGCAGGTCGCCCCAACGCTCGGACGACACCTGCACCTGCACAAAGCCGGTCTTGGCATCTTCGTCGGCCAGCGTGGCGCCCGCGGCCTTGAGGCCACGCCGCAGCAACTTTGACAGTTCGCTGTACCGCACCGCTGACTGCACCTTCACTGCCGGGGTATCGGGCGGCAGCGCAAGCGAATTGCGCAAATGGAATCCGCAGGCGGTGAGGCTCGAGACGAGCACGAGGGACGCAGCGAAGGCAGTAGGAAATCGAATCATGGGCACAGTCTGGATGAGCGCCCCGGCGGCGGCAACAGGCGGCTAGCCTGCCCGACACCGCGTGAACGGGGCTTGAGATCGCCGCAGCACACTGCGACGACCGGGATGACGAATGCATCGCCACGCGCTGCTGGAACAATCGACCCGAACCCGCCTTGGCAGCGCACCCGAATCACGACCACTCACCCTGCCACGATATTCACGATCCTGCCGGGCACGATGATGATCTTGCGCACGGCAAGCCCTTCGAGGAACTTGGACGCGTTCGGCTCGGCCTGCGCCAGCGCTTCGATCTGCTCGCGGCCGGCGTCGGCGGCCACCTCGATGGTGCCGCGCAACTTGCCGTTGATCTGCACCGCCAACGTCAGCGCATCGCGCGCCAGCGCGGCGGCATCGACCTGCGGAAAGGCGACATCTTCTAACAGCGTCTCGCCCCGGCCCAGCACCTGCCACAAGGCGTGGCTGGCGTGCGGGGTGATTGGGTTGAGCAACAGCACCAGCGCTTCCAGCGCTTCCTGGCGCACCGCGCGGCCCTGCGCGCTGGCGTCATCGAACTTTGCCAGCGCGTTGGACAGTTCCATCACCGCCGCGATGGCAGTGTTGAAGCTGTGGCGGCGACCATAGTCGTCGCTGACCTTGCCGATGGTTTCATGGGTCTTGCGGCGGATCGCCCTCTGTTCGGCGCTCAGGCTGGCCACGTCCAACGCGACGGCAGTGCCCTGGCCAACATGCTTATGCACCTGCACCCATAGCCGGCGCATGAAGCGCGCCATGCCGTCGACGCCGGCCTCGTTCCATTCCAGCGACTGCTCCGGCGGTGCGGCGAACATCGAGAACAGCCGTACCGTATCGGCGCCGTACTTGGCCACCATCGACTGCGGGTCCACGCCGTTGTTCTTGGATTTGGACATCTTCTCCGTGCCACCGATGCGTACCGGCTGGCCGTCGGCAATCAGCACCGCGCCGGTGACACGACCACGTGCATCGCGCTGGATTTCCACGTCGGCCGGGTTGATCCACTCCTTGCCGCCGTTGTCGGCATCGCGATAGAACGTGTCGGCGATGACCATGCCCTGGGTAAGCAGATTGGTCACCGGCTCGTCGCTGTCCACCAGCCGCGCGTCGCGCATGAGCTTGTGATAGAAACGGAAGTACATCAGGTGCAGGATCGCGTGCTCGATGCCGCCCACGTACAGATCGGCCGGCATCCAGTAGTTGGCGCGGCGATCGACCATATCGCGTGCGTTTGGGCTGGTGTAGCGAGCAACGTACCAGCTCGATTCCATGAAGGTGTCGAAGGTGTCGGTCTCGCGCTCGGCCGGGCCGCCGCAGTCCGGGCAGGTGGTCTGGCGCCAGCGCGGATCGGTCTTGATCGGCGAACCGGTGCCGGCAAACTCCACGTTTTCCGGCAGCACCACCGGCAGCTGATCTTCCGGCACCGGCACCGCGCCGCATTTGGCGCAATAGACCGCAGGAATCGGACAACCCCAGTAACGCTGGCGGCTCACGCCCCAGTCGCGCAGGCGGTAATTGACGCGACGCTGGCCCTGGCCCTTGCGCTCGAAACGCTCGGCCAATGCTTCAAAGGCGCCACCGAAATCCAGGCCGTCGAACTCGGCCGAATTGATCAGCTCCAGCTCGCGGCTCTTGTCGCTATACCAGTCGCGCCATTGGGTAGCGTCCCAGCTCTGTTGGTCTTCGGTGCGCGGCTCGCGCAGCCTGACTACCTGCACGATCGGCAGGCCGTACTTGTTGGCGAATTCGAAATCGCGCTGGTCGTGGCCGGGCACCGCCATCACAGCGCCGGTGCCGTAGCCCATCAGCACGAAGTTGGCCACCCACACAGGCACCTGTTCGCCGCTGATCGGATGCACTGCGGTCAGGCCGGTGGCCATGCCGCGTTTTTCCTGGGTTTCCAACTCGGCTTCGGAGACGCCGCCGTGCTTGAGCGTTTCCAGCAGCGCAGCCAGCTCCGAGTTGGACCTGGCCGCGTGCAGCGCCAGCGGATGCTCGGCGGCGATCGAAACGAAGGTCACGCCCATCAGCGTGTCCGGACGGGTGGTGAACACGTGCAGCGAGTCGAGCGGTGCACCGTTGGTATCGCGCACGTCGAACCGGATTTCCAGCCCTTCCGAGCGGCCGATCCAGTTGCGCTGCATGGTCTTGACCGAATCCGGCCAGCCGTCCAGTTGATCCAGGCCGTCGAGCAGTTCCTGCGCGTAATCGGTGATGCGCAGAAACCACTGCGGAATCTCGCGTTTTTCGACTAATGCGCCGGAACGCCAACCGCGGCCGTCGATGACCTGCTCGTTGGCCAGCACGGTCTGATCGATCGGGTCCCAGTTCACCACCGCATTGCGGCGATAGGCCAAACCCTTGCGCATCAGCCGGGTGAACATGCGCTGCTCGTGCAAATAATAGTCCGGCGTGCAGGTGGCGAACTCGCGCGACCAATCGATCGCATAGCCCAGCGACTTCAGCTGCCCGCGCATGTGCTCGATGTTGGAGTAAGTCCACTTGGCCGGCGCGGTCTTGTTCTTGATCGCGGCATTTTCCGCCGGCAAACCGAACGCATCCCAGCCCATCGGCTGCATCACGTTGTGGCCGGTCATGCGCTTGTAGCGGCTGACCACATCGGAGATGGTGTAATTGCGCACATGGCCCATGTGCAGCGCACCGGACGGGTACGGCAGCATCGACAGGCAATAGAACTTCGGTTTGTCCGACGTTTCGTCGACCTGAAAAGCGCGGGTGGCATCCCAGAACTGCTGGGCGGAGGTTTCGACCTGCTGCGGGTCGTAGACGTTCGGTTCGACGGTGGACATTGGTTGGAGCGGATGCTCGGGCGGTGCAAAGCGGTACAGAGTACCGCAGTGCAGCAGGTGCTCCAAACCGTCTTCAGGCGGCGGGCTTTGCCGGCCAGACCCAGGCAGCCACTGCCAACCAGCCCACCCAGGCCAGGAACGCCAAACGCTGGGCGATTGCCTGGCCCAGCGGCCCCGGCGGGCCGAACGCCAGCACAGCCACCAGCAGCCCGGCTCCCAGACTCAGCCAAGTCAACCCGCGCATACCTGGATGGTTGAGCAACGCAGCGGCGATCAGCAGCATGCCGGGCACGAACGCCACCGCCCACAGCAACCAGGCGGAGGCATGGGCTTGACTGGCACGGCCATCCAGGTCGGTGGGATCCAGCGGCAGCACGCCCATGCCGAGGAAGGCAAGACCGGCCAGCACGATCAATTGACCGCCCACGCGCAGGCACCAGCCGGATTTGGCTGGCATGCGCGCCAGCAGGCTGATCCCGGTGGCCATCCCGAGCGCACCGACCAGCACGAACGCGAGCAGGTTGAAGCCCAGCGCATGCGGCACGCCATTGGCGCCCAACAGCGCAACCGGGTGGCTAGCTTGTAGATAGCTGGGTAGCGTGGCGCCAAAACCAGCGACCGCCAGCACGAAGACAGTCGCTGCGATCAGGCCCAGGTAGCGCTGTACGCCTTCTATACTTGCTGTAATTGCCATTGCGTTGCTCCAACGCGGGGGCGCGTGGTGCACCACCAGAACGCGGCATTGTCGTGCCGGGCGGGCATGGCGAGAACCCCCAGGCTGGTCGCGGCCGATCTGGTGATCGCCGGTCTGCGCCAGATGGCCTCATCTCGACCAAACCTTGTGTCGGCCGGGTTTGCCACCATTACAGTCGCACTGTTGCCGCCATCTTTTCAGGAAGCTCATGTCCGACAAGCCGCACGTATTCGATGCCACCACCGACACCTTCGAGACCGGGGTCCTGCAGAAATCGTTGACGACACCAGTGCTGGTGGATTTCTGGGCCACTTGGTGCGGCCCGTGTAAATCGCTGACGCCGATCCTGGAAAAGCTCGCCGCCGACTACAACGGTGCGTTCGAGCTTGCCAAGGTCGATGTGGACAAAGAGCAGCAGATCGCTGCGGCGTTCCAAATCCGGTCGGTGCCGACGGTGTTCCTGGTCAAGGGCGGCGAACTGGTCGATGGTTTCCCGGGCCTGATGCCGGAAGGCCAAGTGCGCGAGTTCCTGACCCAGCACGGCGTGCTGCCGGTCGAGCCTCAGGTGGTCGAAGAACTGCCGCTGGCGCCGCTGGACCCGCACGCGCAGGCCGCTGCGCTGCGTGAGGCGATCGCTGCCGAGCCGGACAAGCACGAACTCAAGCTGGATCTGGCACTGGCACTGCTCAAGACCGGCGACACTGCCGAGGCCGAACAGTTGATCGACGCCCTGCCCGCCAACCTAGCCACCGACGACCGCGCAGTCCGCGCCAAGGCCCGCTTGAGCTTTGCCAATGTGCTCAAAGACGCACCCGATGCCGACGCACTGCAGGGAGCCGTGGCCGCCAACGGCGCCGACCTGCGTGCGCGTCATCTGCTCGGCGTGCGCCATCTGCTCGACGGCAACGACGAAGCTGCGCTGGAGCAGTTTCTGGAGATGCTGCGGCAGGACCGCGCCTTCGACGACAATCTGCCGCGGCGCAGCTTGATTGATGCGTTCCGCGTGATCGAAGACGATGATCTGGTCGGCCGCTATCGGCGCAAGATGTCGTCGTTGGTCTTCTGAGGATCGGGTTTGTGATCTGAGGATTTTGTCACCATCGATTGTTGCGCGCCTACGTTTCGGTATCGCTGCTAGCTTGTGACTTGGCAACAAAAGCCAGTTCAGCCGTCAGTGCCGAACATGCCCGCCTACGTCCGGCCACTGACAATCCGTTGAGGCGACCGGTTGCGCAAAGCGCCGGTAGCGGTGGCTAACAGCAACCCGAATCCACGCAGCCGAACCTCGAGCGCGCAACGCATGGTGTGGCGGCGCCTGGCGCGTGCGCAGATGCTTGCGTGACCACGAAAACGTGCAGCACAGCATGCATATGTCGTCCGTTCGATGTGACGCCACATTCCTTTACGGCCCCAGCCTTTCGCAACGACGCGTCTGCGTTCTTTTACTTCATGTAATTTTCAGATCGCTAACGACGGTGATGCATGCCACACAAGGTGGCCGCAAATGCCAGGGCACGCCTGAGCACTTCCGATTGCACGCTGAGTAGTTCGCACTTTGACACCCGCCAAGCGCTTGGGAACGCTGGCCGCATCGATCGGAACCGGAGCGGCGCGTGGCGTGCGCACTGCGCTTGGACCAACCGCCACAGCGGTGGCGGCAGCTGCGCGTGGCTTGCGCCCGACCAGTTTCGA
This sequence comes from Xanthomonas fragariae, assembly GCF_017603965.1. Taxonomy (NCBI): domain Bacteria; kingdom Pseudomonadati; phylum Pseudomonadota; class Gammaproteobacteria; order Lysobacterales; family Lysobacteraceae; genus Xanthomonas; species Xanthomonas fragariae. The sequence continues at coordinate 2,811,675 of NZ_CP071955.1, forward strand.
CACGCAATACCTGGGTGCAGCGCTGGGGCATCTGGTTCACCAGACTATCGCCGTGGGACCGACCACATTCGCGCGAGTTGCTTGGCGAAGGATTGTTTGCCGCTCTCGGTCAGCTTCCACACGAAGCGGTCGTCGCCATGCAGGCAGTGTTGGGCACATTGCAGATGGCGCCGCATACGCTGCGAAGCAACCGCAAGAACCGCAATCCCAACGCGGCTGCGCGAGGCTTCCACAATCTCAGTCGCGAACAGTGGGATGCGCTGTCCGACGACGAACGCAATCACAAGAAAGCAGAACAGAAACAGTATTCGGATCTGCTCACGAGGCTCGCGCTGGGCGGCATCCTGAGCAACATCATCGTGGGTGGGGTCGGCAAGGGCATCGGGCCAACCGAAGATAGCCGCCAGGCTGCTGGTCACCGATCTGAAGATCGGAGCCTATGTCGCGGCGCGCGACACCATCCAGGCGACATTTCGCATGGTTAGGAATGCACGGCTCCACCAATGGCGGCATCAGCGATCCGCGTATCACCAGCGCCGGAAGGTTCTATGGCATGGCCAACGTACTGACCAACCTGGCAGCGCATGAGCTTGCATCGCCTGACTGTGCAGAGGGGCCGGGCAACTCTGGGCCGGGCCAGCCTGAACTCGTCTTTCACCAAAGACCAAGCGACCGATGTGATCTTGCGTCAATCAGCGGTGATCACTGCATTGAATGTCGGCATGGAAACGCTGGATTGGCTCAACGTTACCCGGCACGAAGCCGACGAAGCGGGGACACAGCAATTCTGAAACCCTGCATTGAAGGGCAAGCGCGAGGACTACGAGCGGGTCATGGATCAGTCGATCGCACAGACCGCTGCACTCAACTCAAATATCGCACTCGGGACCACCGTCAACATGATTGGTGCGTGGCTGGGGTTATCGCCCATACGCAGCGCGTTGCTGTCCAATACGGTATCCGGCGTTGTCGCCGGCGTGCAATACAAGACCATCGGCGCCACCTGGCAGTCCGAGGCTGGAGTACGCAAAGCCGAAGCGCGACAACGCGGGCCTTCTTCGCAGAGCGAGTAAGAGTTGCTAACAAAACGTAGCGAGCAGTCGCCAGATTGGCGGGTAGGAACCGCAGTGTAAGAGCGATACATGCCGATTCCGAGCACCGGCCGCGCCAGCCTGACGATTGCTCGCTACGTTTTATCAGTCTGGCTAAGCGCCGCAATCGCGGCGACCAAACCACACGGTGTTAGCGTCGCGTGCGGCTATGCCGGGCATCGCGCTGGCGGCGCGAGTACTTTGTACTACGCATTGTGTATCGCAGTTTGTGCATGACGGGCTCTGCATGACACACGCTGCTGCTGCATCATTCGACGACCACACCACGCTTGATCAGAATTCCGTGAATGGCACGCGCATATTTTTCGCGCTCCGCAGGCGTTTCGGAATGATAGGCGCCGACGGCGGCCCAGGTATTGCCGTATTTATTGGTCATCTCACGCAGCCGCCAAGCGGCCACATAAACGCTGACGCAAGGCTGCATCAAGGCGTCACTGGAAATGCCGTAACTGGAAAGACGCCGCAGGTGGATTGAATTGATCTGCATCTTTCCATAGTCAATGGTGCCGTTGTTGTTGCGATGGATTGCGTCGGCACGGCCGCGTGATTCCTGCCACGCAATGGCGCGTAGAACCCACGGATTGACATGTTGATAGCCGGCTGCTTCTTCAAAGCAGTCTGCGCGTGCGAGCGGTGAGGCGCACAGCAAAGCCACCGCAATCAACCCGCGTCGGCGAGGGGCGGCATTGTGCCGGGGATCGCGCGCGCGCCACCATTCGCCTGCCCGCATCATTCTGGAAAATGTAGCCCAACGCTGTGGACTCCAAAGACCTGCGGCTTGCATAGACGGACACGTCGCCAGCGCATCGGTAGCTATCATATCTGTTACCTAATCGTTATTGATTCAGCAAGGTTAAGCGGCGTGGCACGCAGCACCTGATCATCCAACGCCCGCTCGATTGCCAAACTATAACCGTGCTGTTTACACGCGTGGATCAAGGCGAACGAAACGCCTACGACGCAAACGAAATCATGGGGCGCGTCGCTGCAACACCACGATTTTTGCAGGGTCCCAGGCATTTCTCGCAATCAAGTTCGCAAGTAAAAGCGTGCTTTCGCATCCTGGCATGCGCACCGGCGTTGTCTCTTCTACTTTGCAGTCGGGGGCGGCAAAGCGCCCCCGCTCCGATTTTGCCGATGCAGCTTACCGGCAATCCGATATTTATTCATTTCAACTACATGAGACGGGAATCACCATGGACTCATCTATCGGAAATAAATTTTCGAGTGTCAGCAACTTTCAGACGAATGGCATCGGGCCGCAGCAACACGACACCGCCAATCAGAACCCTTCTTCGGCTGGCTCCGAGCAGCAACTGGATCAGTTGCTCGCCATGTTAATCATGATGCTAATGCAGCAGAGCCAGGGCAGCGAGCAGGGCAATGAAACGAGTCAGGGCTCTGGAGGCAACGGAGGACAGCAGGGCAGCCAGGCTATGTCGCCGTTGACGCAGCTGCTGATGGGGATTATTACTCAGCTGATGCAGGGTCAAAACGGCGCCGGTAGCGCGGGCAACGGTAGTTTTGGCAGCAGTTTCAATTCCAACCTGTCTACCGTCACCGGCCAAGCTTGATCGACCGAAGCATTCAGGCTGCCGCCACCTGCGGCAGCTTGAATGTTTTAGAGCGGCTAACAAGTCGTTTTGTTAGCCGCTCTTACAGAGTTGTTTTGCGCCCGTAGCTTTGCTCAGGGCGAGACGATATGCGGCGTCAGCAAGAACAACCGCTGCAACCGCGACCCGCTCTTCTGGCGATGCTTAAACAGGTTGCCGACCAGAGGAATCTTGGAGAGGCCGGGAACCTTGTTCAAATCCGTCTGATCGGTATCGGAAGCATAACCGGCAATCAGCAGACTCTGGCCTTCGTTGACGAACGCCTGCGTGGTAATTTCGCTGGAAGTGATGACGGGAATACCGTCGACTGTATCGGTGCCCAACTGCCCGTCTTCGATACGCACATCCAGCCGCATCTGTCCGTTTGGAGACCCCGGCACCACACTCGGCAATACGCGTAGCGACACGCCTGCAGACAGGTTGTAGAGGTCTGCGGACGCATAACCGCTGACACGCACGAATGCCTGTTGCTTGTGATCCATCACCGCTTCCACGTTGTCCAGCGTCGCAACCTGCGGGGTGGACACGATCTTGGCCTTATTGGTCTGCTCGAGCGCCGACACACGTGTCATCAGGTAACGTCCAGCGTCTCCCAGAACAGCCGTCAACGTACCTCCCAACGGAGCGGTGGCACCTGCAGCAGCCGCACCGCTCAGCACGCCGTCATAGCCCAGCTGATTGCCACGCCCGTCGCCGGTCTGCACATCCACACGCCGGCTGTGGAAACGCCAGTCGACGCCGAGATCCTGCATAGCGCCATCGCGGATCTCGATGATGGTCGCATCAATCTGCAGCAGCTTGGGGCGGTTGTCGAGCTGCTGGATCAAACTGGTGTAGGCGGCCATCCGCTCCGGGCGGTCGCGAATGAGGATGGCGTTGGTGCGGGGGTCGGCTTCGATCACCGGCGCGTCGGACGCCAGCTCGCCGCCGCTGCCTGCGTCCACCGTCAGCGGCGCATCGCGGTGGGCCTGGCTCATCTCCGGCCACACGCTGGCCGGCGCATTGGTGCCACTGCCCGGCAAGGGCGGACTGACCGGAGCCCGATCCGACGGCGCTCCACCGCCGAACCACGACGCAGGCAACCCAAGGATGCCGCTGCTGCCGCCACCGCCACTCAGGCCTTGAGCAGCGTTGCCGAAGGTATTGGACGAGCCACCGCCGACCGGTTGGACTCGCCCGAAATTAGCGCCCGGCCCTGGCAGCGCCGCAGTTGACGCGCCACGCACGCCGTAAATGCCACGCAACAAGCTGGCCATGCCCGGGATCTGGATGTCCTGCCCACCGATGCGGGTGGTGTGGTCGGCCGCCTGCGCATAATGCAGCTGAAACACCTGCACTTCGGTAGCGTCGCGTTGGCGCGCGCCCTGCTCGACCTGCTTGGCGATCGCTGTAACGGTATCCACATAGCCCGGCGGGCCGGACACCACCGCCACGTGCGCAGCCTCGTCGTAGCGGATCGGAAAGCGCGGATCTTCCAGCCGCATGCGCGCAAGCGCATCGCGCAACGCACTCGTCGATGCGGCGCCTAAACTTAAGGTCGCATTTTTGGACTCGTTCGCGCCCCAAATTCTGAGCACGGCACCGTCGTAGTACCAGACGAAGCCGAATGTTCCAGATAGATCGTCAAGAAATCTCTGCGGCGTGGCCTCAAACTTGCCGCTGAGCGTGCCAGTCACCTCCGGTGAAATCCAGGTGGTGATGGATTGGCTGGCGGACAGATCGCGCAGCACTTCCTTGAGATCCTTGTGGTCGGCAACGTATTTGAAGGTGCGCGAGTGCCACGGCACCGGCGCGGCATTGGCGTGCGACGGCATCATCTGCAGCAGGCTAAGCAGCAAGGCAGCGCCTAACGGCGCGCGTCGATGGCGGTGAACTGGAGGACAGGCGTATGCCATTGCATTCCCTCTGCGAGGCAGTGAAAGAAAATAGATAGATAGACCGGCACCTGGAATGCAGGGGCCGGCCGGGGATTGCGCGCCGGATGGTGCCGAGCTGCGGACCACAGCGTTAGGCAGCACATCGGAGCTCATGCGATCAGTGTAGGCACCGCAAGGCTGGTCATGTCTCAACAAAGATCAATGCGATGCGCCTCCCTTGCCGCCGGCGTTTGCGGCATCGTACAACTGCTGCTGGAAGTGGAGGAAGCTGAGTGCTTCACCGGACTGTGCAATAAAAACACTGGTGAGCAAGGTAAGCAGCAGCAGCGCCAGCACCCCACGGATCGGTTGACTCAGATTCGAGGGTTCCAACTTCTCGGCTGCGCGTGCCACAAAGCCGATGGCCAAGTCCACCAGCACCAGCACCAACATCACTGGTGCGGACAGTTTGACGATTGCAGCCATCATGCCGTCGGTCTGCTGGACGACGAAGGACTCGGCGATCGCTCCCATGTCCGGGGCGGGCTGGCTAAGCGGCCACCAACGAAACGATTCGAACAGCGCGCCAAGCAACATCAGCATGCCGCCCAGCGCATAGAAGGTCACGATCGCCAACTGCGTCAACACTGTGGAGACTGGCGTGCTCTGCTCACCGCTCAGCGGATTGGTCATCTGGACATTGTTGTAACCGGCCACATCGTCGATCAGCAGGCCTACGCTTTCGGCAACCCAGAACACCGTCGATGCGGCAAACCCGATTAGCAGGCCGATAAAGGCTTCCTTGAACACCACACCGACCAAGCCGGTTGCTTCGATCCTGGCCAGTGCATCGGCCGGTTGTCCATACGCGATGAACGAACTCAGCACATAAATCACCCCATTGCGCGCCATTCCTGAAAGACTGTCCTGCGCCGTTGCCGGCAGCACGGAGAACATCACGAAGACGCGCACCCCGCATAGCGCCAGCAGTGTCAGCAGCGACACGCCTTGCGATGAAAGCGCTAGCAGGGCCGTGGCGGTGTCGTTCATTGCCCCATTCCGCGCGCAGCACGGTGCAAGCGCCGCGAGACCAACGCTTCGATCGCGTCTTCTTCCTCCGCCGCTTCGCGTTGTGCTTGCCAGGCACGGCGCGCACTGGCTGCTTTTTCTGCATACACATCCGCCTGCGCCTGCAACTTGCTCAATTTTTGTTGCACAGATGCGGCCTCATCGCGTGCGCTCTGCAACGACTGCCCGGCCATCGCTAGCGCTTGCTCCGCAGCACGGCAGCGCTCGTCCAGCACCGCGCGAAAGCCTTGGTGCTGCAAGATCGCGTCGATGCCGATCGGATCACCCACGCCGGCCTTGTCGACTAGCGCAGCGTCAAACGCGGCCAGACGCGTGGTACAGGCGTCGGCCTCTTGACTGCAACTGGCGAGCTCGCGGTCGCACTGCTCCACCGCACGCTTACATTCGCCCAAACGGTCCTGCAAACGCTGGCAGCGCCGCGTCTTCAATTGCTGCAAGGTCGTCCATGTGCTGGCACGCTCAAGCATCGTCGATCACGCAGGCTAGCTGTTCCAAAGTGGTGTCATAGTCGCTGAGCTGATCGGTGGACTGGCTGAGGAAGTCGCGAATCGCATCGATCCTGGCGATCGCCTCGTCGGCGACCGCATCGCTGCCCTCGCGGTATTCACCGACCTGCAGCAAAGTCTCCACCTCATTATGCTTGGCCAGCAAACGCCGCAGCTGGCCGGCATACTCGCGTTGCTGGGGAGACACGATCTGGCTCATCACCCGGCTCAGGCTTCCCAACACGTCGATTGCGGGGTACTGGTTTTTGGCAGCGATCTCGCGCGAAAGAATCAGATGCCCATCCAGGATACCGCGCACTTCTTCGGCGATCGGATCGCTGCCGGTGTCGTCTTCGGCCAGCACGGTGTAAAACGCGGTGATCGAGCCCGTCTCGCCCATCCCGGCACGTTCCAGCAGCCGTGGCAACTCGGCAAACACCGACGGCGGAAAGCCGCGACGTGTGGGTGGCTCGCCGGCGGCCAGACCGATCTCGCGCTGTGCGCGGGCAAAGCGCGTCAGCGAGTCCATCATCAGCAGAACGCGCATACCCTTGTCGCGAAAATACTCGGCGATGGCGGTGCCGACATAGGCGGCCTTGGCGCGTTCAATGGATGAGCGATCCGAAGTCGCGCACACCACCACACTGCGCGCCAGACCGTCTTCGCCAAGAATCATCTCGATGAACTCGCGCACTTCGCGCCCGCGCTCGCCGATCAGTACGATCACGTTGACGTCGCACTGCGTGCCGCGCGCGAACATCCCCATCAAGGTACTCTTGCCGACGCCGGCTGCGGCGAAGATGCCCATACGCTGGCCTTCGCCCAGCGTCATCAAGCCGTCGACGATGCGCACGCCGGTCGGCATGGGCTGTTCGATCAGCCGGCGACGCATCGGATCGGGCGCCTGCGCCTGGATCTGTACCCAGCCGTCGCAGGCGACAGGACCCTGCCCGTCCGCCGGCTCGCCCAGACCATCGAGCACGCGTCCCAGCAGCTCAGATCCGACCGGCACGGCCAACGGCCGCCCCAGTCCGACCACGCGCGTCTCGCGCGACAACCCGAGCAGCTCGCCGAACGGCGCCAGCAAGGCTAGATTGCGACTGAAGCCCACCACCTCGGCTCGCTGCAACAGCGTGCCATCGCGCTGGCGCAACTCGCACACCTCGCCAAGACTGACCTGTACACCGGCGACCTTGAGCATGGTGCCGATCACTTCGACGACCTTGCCGTAACGACGCCCGAAGGCGAGCGTGGCCAATTCGCGCTCGAGCGTGGTCTCCAGCCGCGGCATCTCAGAAAGCATCCGGCACCGCCTGCGGCATGGTCAGGACGCGGCGAATGACTCGCCGGATGCTACGCAGCTGATCGCGCAGATCGGCCTCGAACACGCCGGTATCCCATTCGCACACGCAGGCGCCCAAGACCAGACTGGCGTCGCCACACAGTTCCACCGGCATGGCCCAGCCCGCTTCCGCCGCCGCTGCATCGAAGGCGCGCCGGGCGTCGTCCACCGCCTCGGGATGCACGCTCACCCGCAAGGCTTTCGCCTCGTCCAGGGCGCCGTCCAGGGCTTGTGCAGCGCGCGCGTACAGCGCAGCGGGATCATGCCCGTGGACGACCTGTTCGCAAGCGCGCGCCACGATCTCGGCCAAGCGCTCGCGTGCGCGCTTCGCGGCGGCATCGGTTGCGAAGGCATGGCGCACGCCGCGCTCGTTCCATTCATCGAGCTGACGACGCAGCCCGGCTGCATAGCCCAAGCGTGCGCTGCGCTCCGCCTTGCCCTGAGCGGTTTTGAGGATCGCCTCGGCCTGCTGTTGCGCGTCGTCGAGCATGGCCCGTGCACGCGCCTGGGCATCCGTCAGCGTCTGCGCGCAACGCGCCTGCACCTCCACAGCTGCTGCATCCAGTGCCAGCACAGAGGCAAGTGCCTCGCGTGGGATGACGTCGCAGTCCAGGCCAACTGCTTCAGGTGTGGACCTCAGCCAAACGCGCATGACAGCTCCGGCAACAGATTGGGAAGCGCATGCAGGAAGGCATCGCTTGCGCCATCTGCAGCGATAGGCGCCACTCGGGCAGCGCCCAACGGCAAACACAGCGCCACCACCTTGGCGACGCAGGGGTCGGGCCAGGCACCATCGGCCGCCAATCGACGCCAGCCATCGCCGATCCATGCCGCCTGACTTGCATCCCGCGGCAACAGAGGCTCTGTCATGCCGGTGACTGCACGATGGCGCAAATACTCAAGCACCGCCGGCCCCACCCGCTGCTCGAACCAGTCCAGACGCTCGCGCTCGATGCAGCGGCGCATCGCAAGTGAGCGCGAAAACAGCGCGCGGCTCATCAGCACCTTGGCGAACAATTCGGGCGCCAGCACGACCAGTCGGTTGGCCAGCGAATCGAACGCAGACAACTTCATGCTAGACCATCCCGACCAGACCTGAATCACACGCAAACGACGCTGCGCAGACGCCTGTTCCCAGCCCATCGATGCGACCGGGCCAAGCCAATGTGCCACCCGGTCGGCATCTAGCGATTGCGCCAAGGCAGCCACGGTCGCCGTCCATCGTTGAATCCACATCGCTGCGTTGTCGATCCGTGCGTTATCCATCCGACGATCTCACTCAGCATTTTTTCTGGTCAACTCGCGCAGTCGGTGCCAGCCGCCCCAGCGGCGCGCATCGGCCGTCGGCCACCAATACAGCGCTGCCGCACCAACCGCTACGCACAGCGCCAGCACGCATCCGGCCAGCCACGGCCACGCCCAGGCGCGCGGAGGGGCCGATGCAGATAATTGCGCATCGCTCTCCACACCGCCTGGCACCAGCGTGACACTGACATTTTCATAGGTCAGCCCTTCCACGCTGTGCATCACCAGCGTCTTGATGCTGGGCACCAAGCTGGTCAGATCGCTGCCGACGCGAAACTTGATGAACACCGCAGCGCTGGAAGGTTTGACCGATGTCGCTAGCGGGTCGTTGTTGGGAAGCACGATCTCCACATCGGCGGCGATCACTCCATCGATATTCGACAAGGTATGCGATAGCTGCTGCGACACGCCATAGATGAACCGCACGCGTTCTTCGGTGGGTGTGGAGATCAGGCCGTCCTTCTTGAACATCTCGCCGAGATTGGCGTGGCGCTCACGTGGCATGCCATGGGCGCGCAGCACGTCCAACGAATAAGAAATCTGATCGTGCGGCGCGTTGATCGCCCAGGTTTTGCCGTCGTCGGGGGTGACCTTTTCCGCATCCACACCGGCATGCAACAGGACAGCCAGCATATCGTCCGCGTCGTTCTCGGTCAGTCCCGAATACAGCTGCTGACCGCAGGCCGACAGCAGCATTGCAAGCACCAGCACCAGAAGAAACCTGAGTCTTCGCATGCTATTGGTTCTTGAACAGCGTCTGCACGGCACTCTTGCCCGACTGCGCCACACCAACACTGACATTGAGGTTGAAACCGACCATGGTCATCTCGTTCATCAACTTCATTTGTTGCGACACCATTTCCTGCATCCCCATGGTCGGCGCCTGCATGCTGAATGCATCGATATGCTCGGTCATGGTGCGCACCCCATTGTCCTGCACGTCGACCAGCCGACTCACCATGCTCGGTTCTCCCACACGCTGCATGGTAGGAGGCAGCGGGCTGGACGACTGCATCAGCGCCTGGAAACGGTTGACCAGCGCTTGGTTAGGCGCTGCCATCGGCGACACCGCCTGCGTTGAAAGACTAGTACTGGCAGTGATCGGTGGGACAGGAGGAACGAGCGTCATGACATGCTCCGCAGGCTGGGTGGGGTCTGGCTCTGGCTCAGGCGCGCAGATACTGTGCGTTGGGAACTTCCATCGGCGCGGCGGATTCTACCGCCGATTCGACCTGTCCGGGTGTCGGGGTATAGCGTCCTGACAGCGCCTTGACCAGACTAACCGCGTCGGCGTCGGCGTCCTCTTCGATCACACTCTCTACAACGCCGTGCCACGACGGGTCGCCCAGCGCAAACAAACAACACGCATACAAGGCCTTGCACAAAGGCTTGGAGCTCGCATCGCCTTCAAGTTCACGCAACAAGCGCGCTCCCTCCAGATAACTGCCGCGCTTGATCGCAATCCAGGCATCAAAAGTATTCAGCGCCTTCAGATCTGGCCGCAGCACCCGCACTGCGGCCAGCACCGCTGCGCCCTCTTCGAGTTTTTCGTGCGTAAGCGCTACCGTGATCAGCTCGATCAGCCCATTCACAACTTCACCAGGGCACTCAATCTTTTCCATACCGCACCTCTCGTCATTCAATGGCTGTGGACAGCACGCATGCATAACGCTACGCGTCCACGCAAACGAGAACCTTTCAGAAGCGAATACCCTAACGCCATCGCGAACAAACGCATCCGCCTTCGCACACCCACGCACAGATTCGCCTTGGAGGCAGATCGTCTGGCGGCAGGTCAGCCACACTCGAAAGCGCAGTAACAGCGGCCGGAGATCGTCAATGTCGGATGAGAAGACCGAGCAACCGACCGAAAAAAAACTGGAGGATGCGCGCAAGGATGGGGAAATGGCAATCAGCCCGGACGTCACTGCCGCTGCGGTGCTGCTGGCCACACTTTTGGTAATGAAACTGGCGGGCAGCTACTTAGTCGAGCACTTGCGTGCACTGATGTCGATCGGTTTCGATATCAATACCAATACGCGCGATGCCACCGCCTTGAACCGCGCACTCGGCCGAATCGGCATCCAGGGACTGTGGCTGACGCTGCCCTTCGTAGCCGCCTGCCTGGTAGCCGGATTGATCGGAACGTTCCTACAGACCGGGCTGAATGCCTCTCTCAAACCGGTCACGCCCAAGTTCGATTCGCTCAATCCCGTGAACGGCGTCAAGAAGCTTTTTTCGTTAAGAAGTTTGATCGACCTGCTCAAACTGGGCGTCAAGGCTGTCCTGATCGGCGTGGTGCTGTGGTACGGCATTCGCGCGCTGATGCCGATGATCATAGGCCTTGCCTATGAGCCGACGCCTGACATCGCCCAGATCGGCTGGCGTACGCTGGGCACGCTGTGTGCCCTGGCAGTGCTGGTGTTTGTACTGGTCGGCGCAGCAGATTGGAGTCTCCAGTACTGGCTGTTCATTCGCGAAAAACGCATGAGCAAAGACGAGCAGAAGCGCGAACACAAGGAAAGCGAAGGCGATCCGGACGTGAAGGAAAAGCGCAAGGAGTTCGGCAAAGAACTGGTCTTCGGCGACCCGCGCGAGCGCGTCGCCAAGGCCAAGGTCATGGTGGTCAACCCGACCCATTACGCGGTCGCACTCGCTTACGAGCCGGACGACTTCGGCTTGCCGCAGGTGGTCGCCAAGGGCGTGGACGACGGTGCGTTGGAGCTGCGTGCATTTGCCCACAATCATGGCATTCCGATCATTGCGAATCCGCCGCTGGCGCGTGCACTGCATCAGGTCGATCTGGGCGACGCTATCCCCGAATCGCTGTTCGAAACGGTTGCGGTGGTGTTGCGCTGGGTCGATGAACTGGGCCGGGACAACAACGAGGGCAGCGGTCCGCTGCCCTGCTAGGAGATGGCATGCGATTGACACGGTATTTCGCGTACAGCGGTGAAGTGGCTATCGCCGCCTTGGTGGTGGCCGTCATCGGCTTGATGATCCTGCCGCTGCCTACACCGCTCATCGATACGCTGCTGGGCATCAACATCACCCTGAGTGTGGTGCTGCTGATGGTCACGATGTATGTACCCGACTCGATCTCGCTGTCGTCATTTCCCTCGTTGCTGCTGTTCACCACGCTGCTGCGGCTGTCGTTGAATATCGCATCGACAAAATCGATCCTGCTACATGCCGAGGCCGGGCACATCATCGAGAGCTTCGGCGAGCTGGTGGTAGGCGGCAATCTGGTGGTGGGCTTGGTGGTGTTTCTGATCATCACCACCGTTCAGTTCATCGTGATCGCCAAGGGCTCCGAGCGCGTTGCCGAAGTCGGTGCGCGCTTCACTCTGGATGCGATGCCCGGCAAGCAGATGAGTATCGACGCCGACCTGCGCGGCGGCAATCTGACCGCAGATGAAGCACGCCGCAAACGTGCGCGGCTGGCCATTGAAAGTCAGCTGCACGGCGGCATGGATGGCGCAATGAAATTCGTCAAGGGCGATGCGATCGCCGGCTTGGTGATCACCATGGTGAACATCCTGGCCGGCATTGTGGTGGGTGTGACCTACCACGGCATGAGCGCAGGCGAGGCCGCCAACCGCTTCGCGATTCTATCAGTGGGCGATGCGATGGTGTCGCAGATCGCCTCGCTGCTGATCTCGGTGGCGGCCGGCGTCATGATCACCCGCGTCGCCAACGAGAACGAAACCAAGATCAGCTCGCTCGGGCTCGACATCGGCCGGCAGCTCACCAGCAATGCCCGCGCCTTGTTGGCAGCCAGCGTGCTACTAGCCTGCTTTGCGTTCGTGCCAGGGTTTCCCGCGCTGCTGTTCCTGCTGTTGGCGGCAGCAGTGGGCGCAGGCGGCTATGCGATCTGGCGCAAGCAACGCGACATCAGCGGGACCGATCAGCCCACGCTGCCATCGACAAGCCGCAAAGGCGCGAAGGGCGATGCGCCGCATATCCGCAAGAGCGCGCCGGATTTCGCCTCGCCCTTGTCGATACGCCTGTCACCGCAACTGGCTGCACGACTCGACCCGGTATTGCTTGATCAGGCGATAGAGAGCGAGCGCCAGCAGTTGGTCGAACTGTTGGGCCTGCCGTTTCCTGGCATCGCAATATGGCAGAGCGAGGCCCTGCAGGGCATGCAATACGAAGTCCTGATCCACGACGTCCCGGAAACCCGCAGCGAGTTGAGCGATACAGCCGACATGCAAAAAGCACTGGCCCAACAGGCCATCGCGCCACTGCGTGCACGCGCGCATCTGTTCGTTGGCATTCAGGAGACGCAGTGGATGCTGGAACAGGTAGGCGCGGATTATCCAGGACTGGTTGCAGAGGTAAACAAGGCCATGCCGGCCCAGCGTATCGCCGATGTATTGCGGCGGCTGCTGGAAGAACGTATCCCGGTGCGCAACATCAAAAGCATCCTGGAGAGCCTAGTGGTGTGGGGGCCGAAGGAAAAGGATCTGCTGATGCTGACCGAGTATGTCCGCTGCGATCTCAGTCGCTATCTTGCGCACACCGCGACCGCAGGCACAGGACGGCTGCCTGCGGTGATGCTGGACCACGCAGTGGAGCAGTTGATTCGTCAGTCGATTCGCGCAACCCCGGCCGGCAATTTCCTGGCATTGCCACCGGAGCAGGCCAATCAGCTCGTCGAGCAGGTGGAACGCATCGTCGAAGATCAGGCACGGCATCCACTGGCAGTGGTCGCATCGATGGACGTGCGTCGTTATGTGCGCCGCATGATTGAGGCGAGACTGGACTGGCTGGAGGTCTATTCGTTTCAGGAATTGGGCGCAGATGTCCAGCTGCAGCCGATTGGCAGAGTGGTCGCCTGATGAGTAAGCCGCCCGTCCGCCACGTGCGCATCCTGCCAGGCGCCGGCACACCACAGCCACACGCGCCAGCAACACCGGTGCGCCTGAAGCAACGTGCCAGCTTCATGCAACTGCGCCGACGCCTGAGCAGCGCGCAGCTTGCGTTGCCGGATGCGCCGTTGTCTAAAGACTGCGACGACGATTCGTCGGTGCCCGAAGCACCGGACGCCGTCAGCGACGGGCACGGCCCTGCGCCACTGCCAAGTGCACTATCCTGTCTCGATGACGGCAATCGCCGACAGATCGCCCGAGGCGACGACAGCGATGCGCTGGGCCGACAGATCGCCACCGAGTGGATCCGCACCCAACGCGCGCAGATGGCCATCGGCCACATCGCGCTGCGAGTGGCCGAGTTTTGCAACGCCACGCCGGTGCGCGGTGCAGGCATGTGGGAGGCATGGCTGGACATCAACCACGACATCCTTGAGCAGACCACGCTGTTCTTGCGGCTTTCGCCAGACCACCTATCGCTTCGCTTCAACAGCAGCTCGCCCGACGCGCGCAAGGTACTTTGTGATGGAAAGCAACGTTTGGATGCCGCACTGAAGGCCGCGCTCAGCGACACGCTCCAGGTCAGCATCGAGGTCGTCTAGTGCCGCAAATACGGCAGAACAGCCACAACGAGGTACCCCGTCTTGTCAACCGAGCCGAGCCTAGCTGCACCGGCACGCGACCTTTCGCAGGCCCTGCGCCACGTGCCTGCCGCGCGCGCGCAGCTCGGCAGGTTGCTCTGCGATCCGCGTACCGCACGCCGCTGTGGTTTCACCTCGCAACTCCGCAGCATCGAGGCTACGGGCGCGGCGTTCCTGAAGCTGCAATTCGATAGCGGCCACCTGGATCTGCGGATCGCCGCACGCGACGGCTTGGCGCTGCTGTTGAACGAAGCCGACGACGCGCTGCGCGTCTCGATTGCCGGGATGCTGCTGAGCGATTACCTGAACGCTTTCGCACCGCTCGGACTGGGCGATGCCGAGGTCCTCGCCTTCGAGCGCTGTGCGGACAAAGTCCAATCCCTTGGCATCGGCATCACGCTGGGCGACATCGACGCGATCGCAGAGACCGCCAGCCCGGCCTTGCTTGCCGCACTGCAGACGGCTAACGCCGAGCTAGCGGCGCCATCGCCACTACCTGCCTGGTTGGCCGCACTCCGGGTGAAAACCCGCCTACGCATTGGCAAGCGCACTGCATCGGCTGAGCTGCTGCAATCGCTGCGGCCGGGCGATGTATTGCTGCACGGCATTGCCTCAGCTCCCGTGCGCAGCGGCCAACTACTCTGGGGCATGCCGGGAGGCGCGATGTTGCGCGCTCCGGTACGCCTGAACCTGCGACAGATGATCCTGGAGACCACCCCCACCATGCATCACGATACGTCAGAGCACTCAGAGCACGACGCCTCGCCGTCCACCACCGATGTGGCAGCATTGGAACTGCCTGTGCAACTGGAAGTGGACCAGCTTGCGCTGACGCTCTCGGTCCTGTCGGGTTTACAGCCCGGCCAGATCCTCGAGCTGTCGGTCCCGGTGGATCAGGCGGACATCCGCCTGGTCGTCTATGGCCAGACAATCGGGATCGGCAGGCTGCTGGCAGTGGGCGAGCATCTTGGGGTGCAGATCCTGAGCATGTCGGAGAACCCGAATGCAGATGCCTGATGTCGGCTCGCTGCTGCTGGTGGTCCTCATGCTGGGGTTGCTGCCCTTCGCTGCCATGGTGGTCACCTCTTACACCAAGATCGTGGTCGTGCTCGGCTTGCTGCGCAATGCCATCGGTGTGCAGCAAGTGCCGCCGAACATGGTGCTCAACGGCGTTGCGTTGCTGGTGTCGTGCTTTGTGATGGCGCCGGTAGGCATGGAGGCTTTCAAGGCTGCACAGAATTACAGCGCCGGTGCCGACAACAGCCGCGTGGTGGTGCTGCTCGACGCTTGTCGCGAGCCGTTTCGGCAGTTCCTGCTAAAGCACACCCGAGAGCGCGAAAAAGCCTTTTTCATCCGCTCTGCGCAGCAGATCTGGCCGAAGGACAAAGCCGACACGCTCAAGCCGGACGATCTTCTCGTGCTGGCCCCGGCATTCACGCTCAGCGAGCTGACCGAGGCGTTCAGGATCGGATTTCTGCTTTATCTGGTTTTCATCGTGATAGATCTGGTGGTAGCCAATGCGTTGATGGCGATGGGTCTTTCGCAGGTGACGCCAACCAATGTGGCTATTCCGTTCAAACTGCTGTTGTTCGTGGCGCTGGATGGCTGGTCCATGCTGATCCACGGCCTGGTTTTGAGCTATCGGTGACGCCATGGACCATGACGATTTAGTGCGATTCACCTCCGAAGCCTTGTTGCTATGCCTCAAGGTGTCGTTGCCGGTGGTTGGCGTCGCCGCGCTGGCCGGGCTGTTGATTGCCTTCATCCAGGCAGTAATGTCGCTGCAGGATGCGTCGATTTCGTTCGCGCTTAAGCTGGTGGTGGTGGTGGCCGCCATTGCGGTCACCGCGCCTTGGGGCGCCTCGGCAATCATGCAGTTTGGTCAGGCGCTGATGCAGGCGGCCTTTCCATGATTCGCCGGATTTCGCGCGGCGGTGTGCCGACGTCGGTTCCGACCGCGCACGCCTCATCGAACAACCACGCCGACGCGCCGCATGCTGGCGTGCAGCAGCTCGCAGACACGGCACAGCATGCACCGCGTCTGCGCCCCGCTCCGCCACGGCGGCGGCGACGCGGCATGCGGGCGCTGGATGGCCTGGACGACGAGCTCGACACCACCGAACTGCAAGAAGCCGAGGCGGCCCGCGTGTCGGCACTGCGCGGCCGTGTCAAAATCGCAGTCGATCAGTCACAGGGTCATAGTCAGGACAATCAGCACGGGGATAGCGGAAACTCGCATGCAGGCGATCCGCAGGCGAGGAAGTGGCCAATCGCCGCACCGGTGCAATTGGACGACAGCGTACGTGCGAGCGTCGAAGGAGTCCTCAACCGCTACGCGGCGACGCGTGCCGCCGACCAGACCGCCACGCGACATGCCTTTGCCGTTGCGCTTGTCGAGTTGCGTGCAATCGGCATCGCCCATCCGGCCGCTGCTTCGCTGACCGCCCTGACCTGGAGGTTGATGCGCGACCACCTGCGGTCGGGAAGCGCGCCCGCATCTGCCGAAACCTTGAACGCGTTACGGGAGCGTCTAGTGAATCTGGTGCCGCCGCAACCGGATGCGTCGCCAGCGCTGCGCAGTTTCCATTTGCTGCTGCCGTTGGTGCTACTCAACGCGGAAAAACCGCGCAAACGTCTTGATCGCGCACGTGCCGTCAAGCGTTTGAACACACTACTGATTGAACACCAAGATGGAACCGCTCAGGGGATTCGCGCATGACCATGCAACTTCGCATACTGACGGGTATACATGCTGGGGCACGATTAGATTTGCAGCCAGGGAGCTACGAGCTGGGCACCGATCCGAAAGTCGATATTCGGATCGAAGACTGGCCTGGTTGCTCGCTCATCATCGAGGTGGATGCAGATGGTCAAGTCCGTTATCACAGCGACGCGTTGCCAACGACACCTTTTGTTGCGCTGCATCCAGTGCGCTTTGGTTCGTTGGTGCTGTGCCTTGGAGACTCTGCGGCCGATTGGCCAGACGATGTGGAGCTGCTTGAGCGGCTTCTGTCCCCAGCTGCGACGCCGCCCCCCGCACAGCCATGCAAGTCCAAGCGCAAAGCAGTGCGTGCAGTGGTGGGCGCCATGCTAGCGCTATCCGTCGCCGCGCTGCTGCCCTCCATGCTACCGGCTTTTCTTTCCAATGCTGCTCCGGCTCGAAGCCAGGACAACCAGATCAATCAGGTCAGATCCGTGCTGAAACAGCTCGGCCTGCGGGAGGCGCGCGTGGAGCAGGTCGGCACGCGTGTGCGGGTCGAGGGTCTGGTAACAAGCAGTGCAGATGCGGCACGCCTGCGTGCGCAACTGCATCGATATCAGCGGGGCGTCACGGTCGATGTGGCGGTGGTGGATGAGGTTCTGGCAACTCTGCGCGACACCTTGGCAGACCGCGATTTGAGCGTTAGCTACGATGGCCAGGGTATCTTTTCCATCGCCGGCAGCAGCGACAACGCAGAGCGTGCAATTCGACGGATCGCCGATTTACGCAGCGATCTAGGCCCCGAAATCCGTAAGCTGCACGTGGATGTCACCCAGCAAGACCCGTCCGTAAAACCGCCTGCAAATTACGACGCCGCACTGCTCGTGGACGGACTGCACTACGTGGAGACACCGGACGGTACCAAGCACCTGACGTCAGGCACTAGCATTAACTGAGTTAATTCATCGAGGATCTGTCATGTTTGAATCCATCACTGAAAGCATCGCCAAAGACATGTGCGCTTTGATGAAGGTCAAGTCCGAGGATGCCAGCGGCGAACGCCTGGCAAAGATCGTCGATGCATTGGATAAAACAAAACAGGAGGTGCAAGTGCAGTGGATGGCTGCGACTGATGCCTCAGATCGCACCAAGCTTGCGACACTGCACGAAGGTTTCAATGCAGCCCATGCGATCGTCTCGCACATCGCAGCAGCTGCCTGACCAAATCCCCCTGCACTTCAAGCAGGGTTTCCTGCGCCATCGGCGCTTTTTCAGAAACGTAGGAGTAGAAAAATGAGCGGTCTAGAAGGTATTAGCAGAGGCACATCAATTCAGGGTTTGGTTACCGGTGGTTTTAAAGACAGTATCGATAGTGGAATAAGCGGCGTGACTCAGGCTCGCCAGCAAAATCAATTCCAAAGTGATCTTAGCGGCACGGTCTCCCAGCAGATTCAGAACAACAACTTCATCACTGAAGAGATGAACAAGTTGAACCTTAACATGGCTTACAACCAGGTCGCCAAGAAGATGGGCGAAAATGCGAAGAGCCTGACACAGGGGTAAACTAACGTAGTAGTTCATTACCAACATAGACCCGTCCAGACGGACGGGTCTATGCTACTGACGGCGCTACTGACGGCGGTCCGGCCATGGCTTCGGCACGATTTGAAATCCTGGCGGCGGAACTATGCGATGTGCTTGGCCTGCCGGATGTGCAGGAGTTGCTCAAGCGCCGCACGATCGAGATAGACGGATTCGAGGTCTATCTGCACATGCCAGAGCCACAACCCGAAGACGAAGCGCAAGAAGAAGCACTGTACTTACGCATCTCCTACGGTCTGGCACCTGCAGGACGGACCTTGACAGTATTCCGGCTGTTGCTGGAGGCCAATCTTTCGGTCTACGCGCAAGATCAGGCGCAGCTCGGATTGAACGATGCAGGCGTGATCGTTCTTATCGTGCGCGTTCCGCTGGACGACGACGTGGATGGGGCATGGATCTGCGATCTACTCAGCCACTACGCCGAGCATGGCCGTTACTGGAACAACAATATCTTTATTGCACACGACGAAATGTTTGAAGGAATCGCGACAGGAAATTACTTATGGCTACGCGCGTGAGGCGATTTGGTTGGTGCGTCACTCCGATGGCGTCAGCGCGCCGAAGCCTTTCGCGTTCGCTGCGTAGCACCACATCGCCACGGGCTGCAGCGAAGTTCCCCATCGGCAGAACTTCGCCTGCAATTCATCTTGCATAGGGACACTCGCCAATGAATCTTGCCATATCCTCCAATAGCACTGCGAGCTTGCAGCCGTATTCATCCTCCCCCTCTCAGCAACAGGCCTTGAGCACGCTGATCATGAGTATGTTGACGTTCTGCATACAACGCATGGTCAGCGACATGATGCAGGCAACGAATCAATCGTCCAATGGCTTTAAGTCACCCAACGAAACCAGTCAGTCGCCGTCGACTCCTCAATCGTACCAGCCGTATTCCACCAACCCTGGCGGGCAATATGGCAGTGGCAGTGGCAGTGGCAGTGGCAGTGGCAATGGTGGCAGCAGCTACTCGGGAACCGGCAACGGATCATCGACCACCAAACAGACTTATCCGACAACGAACTCGCAGACCAGCGGTAATCACGTGACGCCAAGCTCAACCGGCACGCAGGCGCCACTTCCTGCCGGCAAGGTCGTCACAGCGCCACCTGGCATCCAGAACAAGCCAATCGTGGTCCATAAGGGCGAAGTTTTCGATGGCAAGGGTCAAACGTACATCGGTGGCCCCGGCTTGGGCGACGGCTCCCAGAACGAGCACCAGCAGCCGCTGTTCGTCGTCGAGGACGGAGGCAGCCTCTGCAACGTCCACATGAACGGCAGCGGCGATGGTGTGCATTTCATTGGCAGCGGCAAGATGGTCAACTGCGTCAACGAGGATGTCAGCGAAGATGCCGTCACCATCGATGGGGCGGGCAACCGCGCGCACGATGCCGGAATTGCCGGTTGCGGTGAGACCGTCAACGGCCGCCCCAAGGTCGAGATCATCAATTGCACGTTCAACAACGCCTCGGACAAGGTGGTGCAGGACAACGGGTCTGCCGACGTGGTGATGTCGGGTGACACCGTCAACGGCGCCGGAAAGGTTTTCCGTACCAACGGTGGACACGGCGATATCGACTCGAGCCTTGAGATCGAAAACTGCAAGTTCAATCAAGTCAAGGAATCGGTGTTCCGCACCGACGCTCTCAACGCGACGGTGAAGATGTCAAACCTGACCACCGACGCCCCCAAAGAGGTGATTGCTCCCAGCGCGTCCCAGGCTATCGGTGCGACACGCATCGGCTATAAGCCCTACACCGGCTGATCGCACCCTGCGCAGGCGCTAAGTCCTGATCGCGCCCGGCAGATGCGATGCATTGCTGCATCGCATCTGCCGGGCGTGAGCGTTCAATGGCGTTACTTATTACCACACACCGACGCATCGGTATGCGGTGCATCGCGCACTGCGTCAGCGGTGCGCCAACAGTTCTGCTGTGTGGACCCGGGTACTCGCGCTGTTCGGCTTTATGGCAGCGGCGAGCACAGCCGGATGTAGACAGCCACACACGAAATATCGACCTTGACCCGCATTCGCCCCTCCACCTTGACATTCGGGCTGCCTGGTAACAGCCAAGGCAAGGCGCATGCGGGCACGCCGTCGCCGCACAAGCAGGCCCATCACCGGTTGCATCAATTGGATGGGCCTGCGGCCGAGTCCGAAGCGCGCGCTGCAGAATTGGATGTGGCTGCACAGGTGCACCGTTACACCGCGCCTGCCGCCGAAGCCGTACAGAACGCGCCTCAGCAGCGCAAGCCGAGCAAGCTGCGCGGCGTACGCAAGTCGTTGCAACGGCTCGCCCAGTTCGCCGGCACGGCGGTCGGCATCACCCGGCAGGCCACCCCCGACCATACGCGCTTGCTGCGATACCAGGGCACGCCTGCGCAGAGCGCTCCGGTCGCTCAAGCAGAGCCCGGCGACTGGCACACACTCGCTCCGTTGCAGACAGCGACATTCTGCACCTCGCAAAAGGTAAGCGATGCCAAGATCGCCGTGCGCAAAGCGGCAGCGCTGGAACATTTGGTGCTGCTGCATATCGATCGTCTGGAACAAAACGCAGGCCTACACGCCAAGCGCGCACCGCGCATGGCCGACCGTGCCAACGAAACCCGCAAAAGCCAGCAGGTGGTGGCCACCTGGAAGACGCTGCTGCGCAAACACATCGACAGCTGCAGCGCGCGCCTGGCGCGCACCGAGCACCAGTTGCAGCAGCAACTGGACCAACTGACGGCCATGCCCGCACCTGTTGCCACTGATCGCCGACCGCGCTTGCGTGACTTGCTCAAGCACGAAGCCGAGCTGGATCGCATCCGTGCGATGCACGAGCACGCTCGCCACTTGTCCGCCTTACGCGACAAACAACAGGCGTTCCTGCAGAGTCTGGAGGTGCGCGCCGCCAGCCTCGACACCACCCTGGAGCAGGCGCTGCAGTCTGCACACATCGTGGCTGGCGACTTGTTCGAGACCGCTGCGCACGCCGACGAGTTGCGCGCCCTGCTTCCGGGACTATCGAGTCTTAAGCAATCGCTGGAGCACGCGCTTGGCACCGCAACTGCGGAAGATCAGCGCGCCAGCAAGTCGCTCAAGGCGGCGTCGGATGCGCTGATTGCCGCGCAGATCGAACAGACCGCACACAGTGCCACCGATGTCGCTGGTGCGAACGCATTGCGCAAGCGCTTGTCGACGTGGGCGGGCGGGCTCTCCACCACGCGTTTCGCAGAGCAGGCGGTGCCTGCAGCAGGGGTCGTGGCCATCGCGCTTGGCTCGCTGCGCTCGGCAGTGACCGATGTCCTCGGCGACAACCGCGATGACGCGCCGGCACTGTTGCTTGCCACCTTCAACCATGTCCACCACAGCACATGGAGCGCGCTGATCCCGACCGATCCGGAACAGCCCGGTGACCAGCCGGACGCGGCGACGGGTGAGCACCCCGGTATTCCCCGCGCGGCGATCGAGGCGGCGACGACGCGCTGGCTGGAGACCCTGGCGCGCGTTCCGCGCGGTCGCCAGGTGCTTGGCCAGCTGGTCCGGGCACAGCACGAGCGTGCCGCCGATCCGAGCCGCCAGGACATTGCCCGCATTGCGTTGCGGGCCGACTCACTGCTGCGCTCCACACCTATGGACGATACCGCCACGCGGAGCTGGTTGAGCGATGCGCGGCGCGCGGCGGGCAGTGCCCTGCACGCGGCTGACCCGGCGCACGCGTTACAGACCTGCGGCATCGACGAGCGGGCGGCCTACCATGCGCTGCGCAACGGCTACGAGTCGCGTGCTCCCGATTCGGCATATGCGCGCGCAAACGCGCACCTGCAAGCATTCGGCGAGGCGGTGCGTAGTGCCACGTGCGCCCCCCCTGAGAGCGCTCATGCGGCCGCTCCCAATCCGCTGCATGCCTTGTCGGCGGGGCTGGAGGTCGCATCGGCCACCGCACTGCCGACACCGCGTCGACGTGCCAATCTGGCAATGGAACATGCCTGCGCTACGTTGATCGGCTACCTGGGCGCCTTGCAGGCGGCCCGACCGCAAGGCTATTTTCCATCGCAGGTAGAGTTGAACTGGCAGGCCGCTGCCGAGCTGTTGCAGTGGGTCGATGAGGACGTTGACCGCAACCGCGTGGTCCTCGATACCGACACCCTGACACGCATCGCTGAACGCGCCGCAGCGCTGCACGGCCACCATCATGCACACGCATCCCAAACACCGGGCAGCGCGGTGGTGCAGGCAGCGCCACCGGAGGCATTGCAGCGTTCCTGGGAGCAGCTGCAGACCGGTCGCTGCACCGCGCCAGCGGCGTTCGATCTGCTGCGCACACACCTGCATGCCGAACAGGCAAAACAGGCAAAACATTCGCAACAGAGCGATGACCCGCCACAGGCGGTGTTGTGGCTTGCACATGCGGATGACTGCTTGGCGGGTTTCGACGCGGCAGTCGACAAGACCTCGCAGTTGTTGAAGCAGACCAGTGCCGGTGCCCTCACCCACCCCGAGGCATTGTTGGATCTGCTGCGCGACATGCTGTCGCACCTGGAGTGGCGCGACCGTTGGCGGATGACCTGCCAACGGACCCGGGGCGCCAATCTGGCACCGCTTTCGGCGGCAGCTGCGATCGCGGGGTCCTCATTCGGCATGGGTGCGCGATTGATCGCCGCCGTGCAGTGCAATCGCGATGCCTCGCTGGAGTTCTACATGGGGCGTACCGGCCTGTATCTGCAGATCGGTCGCCAATCCGCGACACAGCGCCAGCTCGGTGCGGGCCTGACCGTTGGCTACGGCATCGATGTAGGCAATAAACATACAGTACCCAGCGTGTCGGCCGCTGCGGACTGGCGCTATCGGCGCGAGGTCGGCGTGGAAGACGGCCTGCAGATCCGTGTTCCCCGGCTGAGCAAAGGCCGCGAGCCGGAGCTGCTGCAAGCGTTTTTAAGCATGCTGGAGCATCTGGTGCGACGCGCAACGCCCGATCGTTCCGGAGAGCCGCCCGGCGCGGACTGGATGCATGCATTGTTGGCCCAGCATCCTGAAGCCAGTGTCGGCCTGATCGACCAGGCGGCACGCGTGAGCCAGGGAACCGAATGCAGCGTGAGCGTCAGCGCTGGCCTGCGCGCAGGCCAAGCGCGCGGCCACCGGGCGGGCGTCTCGCTCGGTCTCGGCGTCAAATCACGCCAAGACCTCAGCTGGACGTCGACGACCGTGGCCGGCTATATGACCTCGCACTACTGCGACGCCACTGCTGCCCGCCGGGTGGAAGCAACCGCACGCCTGACGGCCAGCGTGCAACTTGCGCTTGCGCGACATCAACATGAGGGCGCATCGGTGACGCCTGCCGCCAGCACCACCGTCTCGGCACTCGAGGCCGGCTATGCGGCCGAAGTGAACCCAGACGTGGCCACCGCGTTCTGCACCCTGTTCCAGTTCGGTGGCGAAATCGATCCGGCCCGAAGCGACCGCGCAACCGACTTCGCGCAGTTTGCGGCGTTCGACCGCCTAGTACGCGCCCAGTGGGAGCGCTGGGTCGACTTCGGCTTGATCAGGATGGGCAAGGACGTCGACCAGGCGTTGCAGCCTGTCCTGGCAGAACTGCAACTGGAGCATTTCATGCAGCAAGCCAAGCGCTTCGCCGATGGCAACAGGCTGGCCGCGCTGTTCGCCGACGAGGTGATGCGTAGCGAAGTTGCGCCGGTGCTGGACGTGCATCGGGCGCTTGCAATGGTCGCGCAGGACACTGGGGACCAGGCATGTGCACTCGCCGAGCGTACTGCCTTCGACGCTTTGCTGCAGCAGCCGGCAGTGTGGGAGCCGACGTTGCTGCTGGTGCGCGAGAAAGCGAAACTGACCGAAGAACGTGGCGTGGACTTCATCATCAAACGCCAACGCAACCGCATTGCCGAGGCCATGCGCACCGTCGGTCAATGGCCGTCGTACGAAGCGGTGCCGCGCGCCGCACCGGACCGCTCCACGCCCACCGCACGCACGTGAGCCGCGGGCCAGGCTGGCACCGGGGCGGACGTTGAACGACAGACGCCGCCTGCTGCTGCGTCTGTCGTTACACGGTGCGTGCGCGCACTACGCAGGATCAGCCGCTCAGGGCCGGCCATTTTCCCACTGGCGAAGCTGCTCGCTATCGCGCAATGCACGCCTGAGCGCCTGCAATTGGGTCGCCAGTGTGCTGGTCAGTTCGCTGCGTGGTGCTTCGCTGTACATCTCCTCCCGCCCGGCCTGCAGCCGATCGCGCACGCTGTCGATGGTCGCGATCGAGACGGACTGCATGCCGATTTCTTCGCGCAGTTGCTCCAAGTCTTCCCGCAACTCCTCGGCATACGGCCCCGGTGCAGGCGCAGGAGGCCGCCCCTCCTCAACGGCGCGCGCAATCTCCGTCGCGGTCGGCGCCGAAAACATTGCGATCGCTTGGTCGATGGGTTCGGCCAACGCCTGAAGCGTGCGTGCGATGCTTCGTTGGTGATTGGCGGCTGCGACGGCGCGTTCCTGATCCAGTCGCGTGGCATGGCTTGTGTTGGTGCCGTTCTTGGCCTTGAGCGCACTCCAGACCGTATCGTTGAACACGGATTGCCCTGCCTGTTGCACGACCGTGGCGGTAGAGTTGAAAGCTTCTCCACGAACACGACCGCCTTCGTTTCCGCCACGCAACGGAGCGGCGAGCATTCTGCCTGTGGCAAGCGAAGCGAAATTGGCGATTATGTTGCTGGCCGCGTGACGGACAACCACATCACGCGCCGCAGTGGTCATCGCGTTGGTGGTGCTGAAGGCCTGCTTTGCCAATGCCAGCCCTTCCTTTCCGGTTTGCAGTAGATAAGTCGGGAAATGCACCGCATCGGACCACTGCACGGGTCGACGTGTCTTGTCCGGCAATGCCAGCGAAAACAGATTCAGCCGCTGCTGTCCACCGAGCAGGTCGGGCACGCTCATCTGGCCGGTGCGCGCAAGGGCCTTGCCGGTTTCAAGCAGCGCCTTCTGCACGACCCCTGCCCCGCCGCTGGCGAGTGCGCTCAACCCAAACTGCCCGGCTGGCGTGCGCGTCCCCGGATCGTCGGATGTCCGCCGCGCCGCGTTGAACCCTGCGCTGATGACCGGTTTGAGCAACAAGGTATCCAGCGATTTTTCGCCCAACGTCGATTGCCACTGGGCGATGCCCGCACGAAGATCGTAGGCCTGCGCTTTGAGCTCGGGAAGAGTTGGTGCGTTGCCTTCGCCGGGACGCGTGAAGCGCTTGCCTTCGTCGGTGATTTCCAGCAGGACCGGCGGTGGATCGGGCAGCAGAATCTTCGGATCGATGGCCTTGAACCGTGGCAGGTTGGCCACGCGCGCACGCCGATCCATCGCTGGCAATAGCAAGGTTTCACTGGTGAAGGACGCCAGCCCAGCGACAGTGCCGGACAATGTCAATCGACTCATGATTTCTGATCCAGGAATACGCATGCGGTCATAGGCGACACCCGCCGCGATACCGAACGGCGTACGCATCGCTCCCCTGATGAATGCTCTAAGGCACTCGTAAGCGATCGGCAACGCTGCCTTTGCGCCTGCCGCCTTCATATCGCCGACGACCTGGTATCCCGCATCCGGCCCGAACGCAGCGATGCGTTCCTGCAAGCGCGCGTCCGCCCATTCCAGATAGGCGGTCTCCAGCGCCCGCTGCTCCTGCGAGGGCTCTGCAAATAGCAGTTTGCCCAGGCAAGCACGTAGCTGCACCTTCAAATCATCGGCTGCCGACGACCTGCGATCGGCATAGGTCGCCGCAGCGGCAGGCACGTCCGAAATATCGCTTGCGCGCGCACTGTGGAGCGACAAATCAGTTTCGCGGTCACTGTGAAACACCGCATCCGTCACCTCCGAAGAACGTGGCGACTGCAAGGACTCCGAACGATGTGATGCACTATGCAGAAACTCGGCATGAGGTGCGTCCGTCATCGAGCGACGTGCAAACGACCGGGCACGGCCTCGCAACTGCGGACTCCGAGCAGACAAACCCTCCAGTGGCCCGGATGGCAACCGCGTATGTGGCGCTACGACTGCATCGTCTGCCTGCGTTGGCTGTGTGGGAGCCGGAGAAGCTCGACGGATGTCGGAAGAACTACCGATGTCGCATGCGATCTTCATCGGGCGACCTCGGTCGTTTTGTCGGCCTGCGTCACCAGTGCGTCCAGCGCGACACGTGCAACCGCCTGCCCGTGCTCCAGTGCGGCGGCCACGCCGTCTGGCGTACGCACGAGCAACAGCGGGCAGACGCATAGCAGGCCAAGATCCGACAGCGTGAGCCGCCAGCCGTACTCGGTCAGCAGTTGCTCCTGCAGCGCCAGCAGGGCCACCACCTCGTCACCACCGAGCTCACGTGCGGCCAGCGGCAGGATCACTTCCGGAAACGCCGTCAATTCGCCCTGCTGTATCTGCGTGTGGACGCGGCACAGCATGCCCGCAGGTCCAAGGATGGTTTCGCCCTCGCCAAGTCGCTGCGCCAGCTCGCCGGGCAATCCGAGACAAGCACCCAGGTTGATGAAAAACGCAGCGTTCGTTGTGTGATGATTTGCTGATTCCCACGTCATCTGAAAAGTGTCCCTTATAAAAAAAGCAGTAACTTTCTAATGCACCAATTCGGTGCATCACAGTGTCTGGATCGACACAGCTCCCTAGGCAGGACGCTGCGAATCACTGGCGCCGCACCCGAAGTAGGTGTGCTGGAAATCGCGCAATGGAGACCTGCGTCATGTGCCTTCTGCGTGCGCGCAAACAGCAGCTGCTTGGTCTGAAAATTTGGCGACGCAGGGCGAGCGCGCCTGTCTGTAGCGGCGCCCAGGCAAGCTCTCTCACCCGAGCAGCGCCAGGAAAGCGCCGAGCCCCGCTCCATACGCATGCCAATGCCGTACTCGATCCCCGCCCTGTCATGAAACCAAGCCTGCATGCGCGCTACGTTTTTCAAGTTCGGCCTCAACCTCTGTCCACCGTTTCTGGTCGCCGGCATCCACGTCACCGTGCTGTCGGCAAACTATCGCTTCGCGCGGTTGGAGCTGCGCCGGCGACCGTGGAATCGCAACTACGTCGGTAGCCATTTCGGCGGCAGTCTGTTTGCGATGACCGACCCGTTCTGGATGCTGCTGACCACCTACAACCTGGGCCGCGACTACTACGTGTGGGACAAAGCCTGCAGCATCGAATTCGTCAAATCCGGGCACGGCACGGTGAGCGCGGATTTCATCATCGAAGACAGCCTGCTCGCCGAATTGCGTCAGGCCACCGCCAGCGGCGAAAAACACCTGCGTTGGTTCGAAAACGCTTTGCACAACCGCGACGGTGAGGTCGTTGCGCGCGTGCGCAAGCAGTTGTACGTGAAACGCGAGCCGGCGCGGCGAGGCGCGCACCATCGATCTCTTGCGGCGCAGGCAATCGATGGCCCGACAGACAGATCGGTTCGATGCGCGTCCGCGCGATGTGATCGCCGTGTTTGCAACGCCGGCATCGCCAGGGCAATGCTCACGACACATTGCGTGCCCCATGCGGACTCTGGGGTTTCCCAACCCACATGGAATGATTTCATGAAAGCGATCAACCTCATCACTCTGGTGCTTCTTATCGTCGGTGGATTGAACTGGGGCCTGATCGGCCTGTTCCAGTTAGATCTGGTGGCCGCGTTGTTCGGCGGACAGGACGCCCCGTTGTCGCGTGTAGTCTATACGCTGGTCGGCATCTGCGCGCTGTGGCAGTTGGTCCCGCTGTTCCGCAACAACCACAGCGCCGCCGAGCATCACACCAGCCCGCACGTGCGCAATAACTCGTAAATGCGCAGCTGCGGCAGGTAGCCGACTGACCGCACGACGCCGGCGCATTGCGTCGGCGTCGTGCCATGTGGCGAGCATGCCTTGCGTCCGGGCGCGTGGTCGGAAAGAATCAGGCACCTCCTACGCTGGCTGTGTTCATGCTTCTGCGCACTGTTGCTTCCGCCTGCCTGCTCGCGCTGGTGTTACCCGGTACCGCGTACGCGGCCTATCGCAGCCCACAACAGATACTGGACAGCTCGCCGGCAAGCGCATGGCGCGTGCTCGACCCGGACCGCACGCTTTACATGGAGCTCGACGGCGGACGGGTAATCATCGAGCTGGCGCCGCAGTTCGCGCCCGAACATGTGGGCAACATCCGCACGCTAGCGCACGAGCGCTTCTGGGATGGGCTAAGCATCTATCGCTCGCAGGACAACTTCGTGGTGCAGTTCGGCGACCCCGATGGCAAAACGCCGGCCAAGACCAAGTCGCTGGGCTCAGCGAAGACACATCTGACGGCCGAATTCGAACGCGCATCGCAAGGCCTGGATTTCCAGCGCCTGCCCGATAGCGATGGCTGGGCGCCGCAGGTGGGCTTCGTCGATGGCTTCCCGGTGGGACGCGACAATGCCACCGGCAAGACCTGGCTTGCGCATTGCTACAGCACCCTGGGTGCGGCCCGCCAAAACGCCGAAGACAGCAGCATCGGCACCGAGTTGTATGTGGTCACCGGGCAGTCGCCGCGCCAGCTGGATCGCAACATCACCGTGGTCGGGCGCGTGGTCAAGGGCATGGAATTGCTCAGTGTGACTCCGCGCGGGCAGGATCCGATGGGCTTCTACCAAGACCCTGCGCAACGCGCGCCGATCCGCGCGATTCGATTGGCGAGCGAAGTGCCGCTGCCCGAGCGCACGCCACTGCAGCTGCTGCGCACCGACAGCCGGACTTTCCGTGATGTGGCCGAAGCACGCCGCAACCGCAAGGACGATTTCTACAAGCGCCCGGCCGGGCATATCGATCTGTGCAATGTGCCGCTGCCGGTGCGTGCGCCACCGGCGCATTGAGATCAGCATGCGTACTGACTCTGAAAGCCACGCTACCCAAGATCAGCACAGCGGCCAGCAGCATTGTCCAGGGTCGACCATGGGGCGAGCCACACATCTCACTTGGAGTAGCTGACAAAACGTAGCGAGCAGTCTCCAGGTGGGTGCGGATAGCGCGGAGGAATCGCCTTGTTACGACTGATATATGCCCATTCCGAGCAATGACCGCGCCCGCCTGGCGGTGAGCGCAGTAGTTTTGTTAGCCACTTTATGCCTCGATACAACGCTATGACCGGTACGTTTGCCCGGGCCAACGCTCAAGGCACGCGATGCCTACTACATCGTGCATCCCAGCCACCGCGCGCCCAGCTCAGCAGCAAGCGCGTTTATCGACTGGCTCAAGCGCAAGGCGCCGGAAGAGCGCACCCCGATGCCGGCACTGCCTGCGGAGTTGATCGCATTGCCTGCAAGCGAGACATCGGGTGAGCACCATCACCTCGTTTTGTCTTATCGATACCTAGGCTTTACGTCCCACCTTCAGGACATTCCCATGCCTACTCTTCGCATGCGTATCACCGGCACCGACGACCACGCGCGTGCCATCGCCAATCTGCTGCAGAGCATCGACGGCATCGAGCATGTGGAAGAAGTCGATGACCTGATGCCGCATCTGGACGACGACGATTCCAGCTCGGTCGGCCTGTCCGACGATGAGGGTCCGGGCAGCCACGAGTTCGAGGTGGAAGCAGGCAACGAAGCCACCGCTCAGAAAGTGCGCAATGCCGTACAGGAATTGGCGTTGCAGTTGGATGTGTTTGTGGAATACGACGTCGACGAAAGCTGAGCAGGCCTCGCGCTCGATGACACCGCGAAGAGATGCGTAGGCGGCTTCCGGTAGATGTGCCTGAGTTCAATGGCCTGCCGCCTGCCCTAGTCAGGCGGCAGGCGTGTTGCATCGCTTGCAACACGCATTCCCCGAACAACGCGCATCACCTAAAAAGTGTGGCTAACAAAATGTCGCGAACGGTCGCCGGATGGATATGGAAGGCACGCTCAGGAGCCGGAATATACGAATGACCGATGCCGCAACAAGTACCCGCCGCGCTCGCTTGAGCACGAGCGCAGTTACTCGATGGCAGGGTAAACCAGTGACGGATGCGTACCACCGCACAGTTGCCTATGCTGGCGGTTTGCCTCCATGAGGATCTACGATGTGTCAACGCCTGCTTGTCCTCGCCCTGCTCGCCGGTCTCAGTGCCTGCCAGCAGCAGCCCGAACCGCCGCGTGCCGGCACCACCGATGCCGCTGACGCCCAGGAAGCGCAGGGCCAGGACGCGCGCTTTGCGGCGTTGTCCAAGCGCGCGCTCGACACCTGGATGCAGCTGTCGCCGGTCACCGCTACCCAGACCGGCGATCATCGCTTCGACGCGCAGATCGATGACCTGAGCGCCACCGGTCGCCAGCGCAGCCTGGATGCCAGCAAGAAACTGCTGGCCGAACTGGATGCGATCGAGGTCGCCAAGCTGTCGCGCGAGAACCAGGTCGATGCGGCGATCCTGCGCAACCAGCTGCAATCGGAAATCTGGAACACCGAAGTCCTGCAAAGCTGGGCCTGGGACCCGCAGGTCTATAACAGCCTGGCAGGCAGCGCGCTGTACGGCCTGATGGCGCGCGAATTCGCGCCGCTGCCCGAGCGCCTGACCTCAGCCACGCAGCGCATGGAGGAGATTCCCAGCATCTTTGCGCAGGCGCGCGAAAACCTGGATCCGGCTCGCGTGCCGAAGATCCACGCCGAAACGGTGGCCAAACAGAACAAGGGCATCCTCAGCATCGTCGATACCTTCATCGCGCCCAACATCAGCCAGCTCGGCCTGATAGAAGCAGCGCGCGCACAGGCAGCCATCGACAATCTACGCAAGGCCGTGGCCGAGCAGCAGACCTGGCTGGACACCGTGCTGGTGCCCAATGCCAACGGCGAATTCCGCATCGGTGCGGAAAAATACGATCAGAAGCTGAAATTCGCGCTGCTATCGTCGCTGTCGCGTGCCGACATCAAGCAGCGCGCCGAGTCCGAACTCAAGCGCGTGCGCGGTGAGATGTACGCAATCGCGCGCACCGTGCTCAAGCACGCGCCCGGCGCACCGAAACTGCCCGCTGCGCCCAACGAGGACCAGCAGCAGGCCGCCATCGAAGCAGCGCTTGAGCTGGCCTATGCCGACAAGCCTGCACGCGACAAGGTGGCGGACGCTGCCAAGGCGGCACTGGCGCAATCCACCGAGTTCGTGCGCCAGAAGGATTTGATGACGCTGCCCGATTCGCCTGTGGACATCATTGCGATGCCGGAATTTCAGCGCGGCGTGGCAGTGGCGTATTGCGATTCGCCCGGCCCGCTCGACAAGAATCTGAAGACCTTCTACGCGGTGTCGCCGATTCCCGACGACTGGAACGACCAGCAGGTCGATTCGTTCCTGCGCGAATACAACAGCCGCATGATCCATCTGCTCAGTATCCACGAGGGCACCCCGGGCCACTATCTGGAAGGCTGGCACTCGGCCCAATTTCCTTCAACGCTGCGCGCGGTGCTGCGGTCGGGCATGTTCGTCGAAGGGTGGGCGGTGTACACCGAACGCATGATGCAAGAGCAAGGGTATCTGGATAACGACCCGCTGTTCCATCTGGTGCAGCTCAAGTTCTATCTGCGCACCATTGCCAACGCCATCCTCGACCAGGGGGTACATGTGGGCGGCTGGGATCGCGAAAAAGCGATGCACCTGATGACCCACGACACCTTCCAGCAGGAAAGCGAAGCCTCGGGCAAATGGGTGCGTGCGCAGTTGTCGTCCGCACAGCTGCCGACGTATTTCGTCGGCATGCAGGAACATCTGGATACACGTAAAGCGATGCAGGACAAGCTCGGCGACAAGTTCAACCTGAAGACGTATCACGACCAGATGCTGTCCTACGGCGCCCCACCGGTGCGTTTTGCGCGTGAGTTGATGCTGGATCAGCCGATTGAGTGAGTAATTTCTTCTCCCCTCGGGAGAAGGTGCTTCGAAGGGGCGGATGAGGGTGCGCCGCAAAGAGCTGTCAGTGCATGCAATGGCAAACGCGTCGCCACGCACCTTCAGACGTGAAGCGCCACCTGCTTCGCCGTACCCTCACCCCAAGCCCCTCTCCAGCAGGACAGGGGCTTGCTGCGGTGATCCTTGCGATTTTCCAAGCAGGCTTCAAACCCGCAATCTCCAGTCGCGCCGTGCTCAAACGCAGCCTTCCCGTCACCTATCCGCCGCGACAAATCCACCGGTCTGCCGCGCCCACAGCCGCGCATACAGCCCGCCCTGCGCGATCAGTTCCGCATGCGTGCCGGTTTCGACGATGCGTCCGGCGTCCATCACCACCAGCCGATCCATGCGCGCGATAGTCGAGAGGCGGTGAGCGATCGCGATGACGGTCTTGTTGCCCATCAAGGCATCCAGGCTGTCCTGGATCGCTGCTTCCACTTCAGAATCCAGCGCCGATGTGGCTTCGTCCAGAATCAAAATCGGTGCGTCCTTGAGTAAGACGCGCGCAATCGCAATGCGCTGACGCTGACCACCAGACAGCTTGACCCCGCGCTCGCCCACATACGCATCGAAACCGCGCCGCCCTTCGCCATCCACCAGCGTGTCGATAAAGCTGTCGGCACGCGCCTTGCGCACGGCTTCCAACATCTGCGCATCGGTCGCCTGCGGCCGACCGTACAGCAGGTTGTCGCGGATCGAACGATGCAATAGCGAGGTGTCCTGCGTCACCAGGCCGATCTGCCCGCGCAGGCTTTCCTGGGTGACCAGCGCAATGTCCTGCCCATCGATCAAGATGCGCCCCTGCTCCAGGTCGTACAGCCGTAACATCACGTTGACCAGCGTCGATTTGCCCGCACCCGATGGCCCGACCAGGCCGATCTTCTCGCCTGCACGCACTTGCAGATCCATCCCGGCAATCACGCCACCGCATTTGCCGTAGTGGAAATGAATGTGCTCGAACCGCACCTGCCCTTGCGTCACCTGCAACGGCACCGCATTCGGCGCGTCTTGTACCTGCACCGGCTGTGAGATGGTCTGCATGCCGTCCTGCACGCTGCCGATGTCTTCAAAGATGCCGTTGACCGTCCACATGATCCATCCGGACATGTTGTGGATGCGGATTACCAACCCGGTCGCCAGCGTGATCGCGCCCACGCTGATCTGGCCACGGCTCCACAGCCACAACGCCAGTCCGCAGGTCCCCACGATCAGAAAGCCATTGGCCACCGCAATGGCGGTGTCCATCGCGGTGGTCACGCGCGTCTGCCCGCGATGCTTGACCGCCAGCTCGTCGATCGCATCGCGCACGTAGGCTTCCTCGCGGCCGGCATGGGCAAACAGCTTGAGCGTTGAGATATTGGTGTAGCCGTCGACGATGCGACCGGTCGCCTTGGAGCGTGCATCCGATGCGATCCACGCGCGCACCTTCATGCGCGGCACGAAGAACGCCATCAGCCCGACATACACCACCAGCCAGATCAACAGCGGCACCATCAACCATGGGTCGGCCTGTGCGAACAACCACAGGGCGCTACCGGTGTAGACCACGATGTACCAGAGCGCATCGACCATCTGCACCGCCGATTCGCGAAGCGACGTGCCGGTCTGCATCACACGATTGGCGATGCGCCCGGCAAAATCGTTGTTGAAAAACCCCAGACTCTGGCGCACCACGTAGTTGTGCATCAGCCAACGCGAGCGGTTGCTCAAGCCCGGCACGATCGCCTGATTGACCAGCAGATTGTGCAGACCGGTAAACACTGGTCGCGCCACAAGAGTGATCAGCGCCATCCACGCCAGTGCGCTGGCATGGCGATGGAAGAACTCCGGTCCCGGTCGCTCGGCCAGCATGTCGACGATGCGGCCGAGGAAGTCGAACATCGCCACTTCCACCAAGGCCAGCAGCAGCCCGGCGACCAGTGTGGCCAGCAGGATCGGCCACAGCGGCCGCAGGTAATGTAGATAGAACCGCCACACGCTACGTGGCGGCATTTCCTGCTCGATCGGCGGAAAGATATCGATCAGGGATTCGAACCAGCGGAACATTGCAGACACTTTGGGAAAACCGGGAGGTCAGGCTAGCCGATCGGGCGTCAAGACGCAGTGGCGTTGGCGCCAAATAGCCGCGTCAGCAAGCGCGTGGCATGTGCACTGCGGAAAACAAACCGTTCAATCCGTTGCTGGCGGTTCCCACGTTGCTGCGCAGGGTGATCGGCGAAAAAACGCCGCACGCGCCGCGCCGATATCGGCATTGGCTGCGCGTAACTTACACTCGGCCTGCCGGATACCCGGTCGCTGCAACAACAGCGGCGCATCCAACGCACGCCACGGGCACTCGAGGCCCGCCGCGACGGCAAGCAGCGTGCAGATCACGCTCGGCCTCGCTACCGAATCAGCTGCATGCAGTCAACGCTACTGTAGACTCGGCACCGCATCGGTCACGTTGGCGTGGCGACGCATGATCCAGTTGAACAGCGGCGTAGCCATCAGCGTGGACAGGATCGCCATCAGCACCAGCACCGAGAACAGGCCTTGGTCGATCACACCGGCCTGCAAGCCGATATTGATGATGATCAGCTCCATCAAGCCGCGTGCATTCATCAGCGAACCAATCGCCATCGCATCGCGGTTGTTCTCGCCGGTAGCACGCGCCGCGGCCCAGCACGCCACGCCCTTGCCGATGAACGATGCGGCCAGAATCGCCACGCCGGCCAGCATGATCTGCGGCTGCAGCAACACGCTGAGCTGGGTCTTCAGACCCGAATAAGTGAAGAACAGCGGCAGCAACAACACCACCACAAACGGCTGCATCATCTCGCGCAGCTTTTCGGTCAACGCGCCCCTGGGCAGGCAAACACCGAGCAGGAAGCCGCCGAACACTGCATGGATACCGATCGCATCCATCGCCCATGCGCTGAGGCAGAACAGTATCAGGATCACCGCCAATACGCTGTTGCTCAGCGGCTGGTCCGGGACGACGTAGTTGGCCAGACGGCGCAGCAAATGGCGGCCAACAAAGACCATAAACAACGCGTAGCCGACGCCACCGCCGATGGCCAGATAGGCGTTGCCCCAACTGCCGCCGAAGCTGGCCAATACTACAGCCAGAATGCACCACGCCGCCGCATCGTCGAACGCACCGGCAGTCAACGCCAGCGTCCCCAGCGGGCTATTGGTCAGACCGCGCTCGTGGATGATGCGCGCCAGCATCGGGAACGCAGTGATCGCGATCGCCGCACCCAAAAACAGCGACGCTTCCATGAGCTTGGCTTTTTCCGAGAACAGGCCATCCACGTCGATCAGCCACGGACACATGGCAAATGCCAAGGCGAACGGCACCGCGATTCCGGCCATCGACACGCTCATCGCACTGCGATAGCGCGCGCGGAAGTGCTCGCCCCGGAAATCGGTGCCGACCAGAAACATGTACAGGCCCACGCCGAACTGCGCGAACACGTACAGCATATCCATGGTCTGCTTGGGGAACAGCGACGCCTGCCACTGCGGCAGCAGCAGGCCGAACAACGAAGGCCCCAGCATCACGCCGGCGATCATCTCGCCAACCACTTGCGGCTGCCCAATGCGCTTGGCCAGCATGCCCACCAGCCGGCAAACCAGCAGGATGGTTGCGGCCTGCAAAAAAAAGTACATCGACATCTGCGCAGTGGTCATGCGTTCGGCAACATCCTTGAGAAGTGCGCGGATCATAACGACCCGTGCCGGTGGACGATAGCCATCGTGCAACTGGCATGTCGGTCAGCGGCGAGAGCGACTCCATGCGCATCTCGCCAACCGCACCGTCCCAAGTCAGCGCGAAATTGACGAAAGCATCGGCATTCAACGAGCGATCGTCCCAGCGCACGATGAAGGTATCGTGCTGCCAATGCTCCATCGTGCCGAGCAATTGGGCGGTCTTGGAAAACTGCAAGCGCAGGCGCTTGCAGTCCTGGCCGATCACCACATTGCCGTATCAGGGCAGGGGTCGCCGCAGCTCGCCGCACAAACCGGCGAGGCTATGATCGGCGTTCACCAGTTGAAATCAGCTGGAGATGAAGCGCAATGGTGCGTCCCGCCCCTGCCAGCGAGTCTCATTGCCATGATTGATCTATTCGCTTGCACCCCGCCCGCGCTCGATGGCATCCACGTCGGCATCGGCGGTTGGGTGTATGCGCCTTGGCGCGCGGGCATGTTCTATCCAGAAGACCTGGTGCAGCGCCGGGAGCTGGAATACGCAAGCCGCCACGTCACCGCTATCGAGATCAACGGAACGTATTATGGTGCGCAAAAACCAGCCACTTACGCGAAGTGGCGCGATGAAGTACCTCCTGGATTCGTATTCTCGGCAAAGGCCCCGCGCCGCATTACCCAGTCGCGCACGCTGGCCGGCACCAAGGCGCAGGTGGAGGACTTTATCGGCAGTATTGTCGAGCTCGGCCAAACCCTGGGGCCGTTGGTGTGGCAATTCGAGCAAGGGCATCGCCTGCAGACCGACGACCTGGATGAGTTCTTATCGCTGCTGCCCAGGCGGGCGGGCCATCGTGCGCTGCGCCATGTGCTGGAAATTCGTGACCACGATGCAGTGGATGCCTCACTAGTGGCGATGGTGCGCCGCCACGGTGTGACTACGGTCTTCACCGATTCGGAGAAGCATCCATCTTTTGCCGATCTTTCCACCGAGGTTGTTTACGCACGCTTGATGCGCAGCCAGGCACAGCTACATGCGGGTTACCCGGCGCCAGCACTGGCACGCTGGGCCGAGCGTATCCAGGCCTGGCGGCGCGGCGAGGACCCGGCTGACCTTCCGCATGTGGACGCGGCTACGCGAGTTGCAAGGACGCCGCGCGAGGTATTTGTATTCTTCATCAGTGCCGCGAAGGAGCGTAATCCGGCAGCGGCGATGGCATTGTTACAGGGGTTGAGTTCGCGCTAGCAAGGCGGTGCATAGCGCCGGATAACGATAAGGCGGAGTCAAGAATGCTGACCGCCGTTCCCCTCAACCCACCCCATCTCCCTATGAAGAGGAACGAGGTCCAGGCGGGAAAGGGGCGTTTGAAGCGCGAATCGGCTGCGGCTTTTCAGCGACAATGGCGCATGCCCACGACCGTTCTGCGCAAGGCGCAACTGCAAATCCATTTCTGCGTCCTGCTCTGGGGCATCACCGCGATCCTGGGCAAGCTGATCACGCTGCAAGCATTGCCGCTGGTGTGGTGGCGCATGTTGATCGTGGTGGTGGCGCTGGCGTTGTTGCCGCGGGTGTGGCGCGGCTTGCGTGGTTTGTCCGGGCAGGTGGTGCTGGGTTATTGCGGCATCGGCGCGTTGGTGGCATTGCACTGGCTGACCTTCTACGGCGCGATCAAGCTGGCCAATGCCTCGGTGGCGGCGACCTGCATCGCATTGGCGCCGGTGTTCACTGCAACGATCGAGCCATGGGTGACGCAGCGACCGTTCCGTCCGCGCGAATTGCTGTTCGGGCTGGCGGTGTTGCCCGGCGTGGCGCTGGTGGTCGGCGGGGTGCCGGACGGCATGCGCGCCGGCGTGGTGCTCGGTGCGATTTCGGCGGTATTGGTCGGGCTGTTCGGCTCACTGAATAAACGCATGGTGGCGCATGCCGATCCGCTCACCGTCACCGCGTTGGAACTCGGCGCCGGCACACTGACCTTGACCCTGCTCGCACCGGCGATGTCGTTGCTGTTGCCGTCGTTGCATGGCGATCCGTTGATCATTCCCAGCCTGCATGACAGCGCGTTGTTGCTGCTGCTGTCGCTGGCCTGCACCTTGTTGCCATTTGCATTGGCACTAGTGGCGCTGCGCCACCTCAGCGCCTACTCGGTGCAGTTGGTGACCAATCTCGAGCCGGTCTACGCCATCGTTCTGGCCATTGCATTGCTCGGCGAGCAACGCGAACTGACGTTGCAGTTCTATCTCGGCATGACGATCATTCTCGGCGCGGTATTTCTGCATCCGGTACTCGAACGCCGGCGCAAAGTGGTGCGCCCGGAACTGCTCGGCACAGCCGAGGCAAAAAACATCGTCGAGTAAACCACAGATCGGCCGCACGCACGCGCAACATCCTTATGCAGCAGTGACCCAGGGCACCACCGCTTTACGGCTGTGCGGGTGCGGGTGCGGGTGCGGTTGTGGATCCGGCAGTGGCCAATCGATCTGGCGCACGCAGGCAAGCCTACCCTAAAGCCCGAATGACACCACTAGCGGCATGCGTCAGCTGGGTTGTGCACAACGCAGAGCACCGTAGTGGTCCAATAGCACACTTGCCGCATCACGCAGCAACCGCGCGCGCCAGGCAGCTGCGCAATCGTTGCCAATCAATGCAAACCAGCCCGGCACCTACGCCAACGCCACCACCTGATCCCGCCCACCGCGCTTGGCCGCATACAAGGCCTGATCGGCACGCTTGATCACCGCCTCCACACTCTCTTGCGGATGCAAGGTGGCCACGCCAATGCTCACCGTCACCGTCACCGGCAACGCGATCGTCATCACCGCCACGCTTTGCCGCAGATACTCGCATTGCACGCGCGCCTGCAGCAGATCCACGTTAGGCAACAGCAGCACGAATTCCTCCCCGCCATAACGTGCGATCGTGCCGGCACCGGCGACATGCGCGCGCAGCAACGTCGACAGTTCGCGCAACACCATATCGCCCTGGTCGTGCCCATGCACGTCGTTGACGATCTTGAAATGATCGACATCCAGCAGCGCCAGCGACAACGGCTGATCTGCCGCCCGCGTCTGTTCGGTGGCTGCCGCCAATGCCACTGCAAACGCGCGCCGGTTGGGCAAGCCGGTCAATGGATCGGTGCGGGTTTGCTCGACCAGATCGGCGTTCACCGCATCCATCGCCGCGTAATAACCAGCCATCTGCCCTTCGTACCAATCGCGCTCGTGCAGTTGCTGGCGCAGCCGCTTGCCGGCCAGACGCAGTTCCAGCAAATGCGAGGCCTGCCGCGATAAGGCCTGCAGGGCTTCGCGCTGCTCGTCGCGCAAATGCGCCGGGGTCTGGTCGAACACGCACAACGAACCCAGCGCCATGCCTTCGCTGGTCACCAGCGGCGCACCGGCATAGAAGCGCACGCCAGCGCTGCCGGTGACCATCGGATTGTCGTGGAAGCGAGGGTCGAGCAAGGTGTCCTCGACCATCAGCACTTCGCCCGGGCGCAGAATCGCATGCGCACAGAACGAGATATCGCGCGGCGCTTCACCGCGCAGCGCACCATGTGCAGACTTGAGCCACTGGCGATCTTGGTCCACCAGCACTACGGCCGCCATCTGCGTCTCGCACAGCGTAGAGGCGATCATGGCCAGATCGTCGAATGCACTTTCGGCCGGCGAATCCAGCACCTCGTACTGACGCAAGACGGCCAGCCGCTCGGCTTCGTTGCTCGGCAATTCCGGTTTGATCACTGCCCGCACCCGCTTGCTGTTATGGGGGAAAGTATGCCGTAGCTCAAGAGCCGCAACCATCGGGATCCTACCGACGCCCAATGCCGGGCGCGCGGCCGTCCAAACCAGCGTCGGCTGCCTTACCAGTCGGTGCGCTGCGGCAGCAATCCACACAGTTCCGCATCGCTGAGGTTGCGCCATTGCCCTGGTTTGAGTGCGACCAATTTGATGTTGTCGATGCGCACCCGGCGCAACTGGGTCACGCGGTAGCCGAATTCGGCAGCCATCAGGCGGATCTGCCGATTCAAGCCCTGCTCCAGCACGATGCGGAAGCCGAACTTGGCGATCCGCGCAGTGCGGCACGGCAGCGTGGTCTCGTTGTGGATGCGCACGCCGCGCGCCATGCCACGCAGAAATTGGTCAGTCACCGGCTTGTTGACTGCCACCAGGTATTCCTTCTGGTGACGATTTTCTGCGCGCAAAATCTCATTGACGATATTGCCGTTGCTGGTCATCAGAATCAGCCCCTCGGAGTCCTTGTCGAGCCGGCCGATCGGGAAGATGCGCTGCTGGTGCCCGACGAATTGGACAATATTGCCCTTGACCGAACTTTCGGTGGTGCAGGTGATGCCGACCGGCTTGTTGAGCGCGATGTACACGTGTCGGCGCCCGCCGGGTTTGCTGGCGATGCGCCTGCGCAGCGGC
This sequence comes from Xanthomonas fragariae, assembly GCF_017603965.1. Lineage (NCBI taxonomy): Bacteria > Pseudomonadati > Pseudomonadota > Gammaproteobacteria > Lysobacterales > Lysobacteraceae > Xanthomonas > Xanthomonas fragariae. The sequence continues at coordinate 2,852,268 of NZ_CP071955.1, forward strand.
TGGCCATCCACCAGCACGGTGTCTTCCTCGCCCACTACCGCGCCGGTGTCGGCAGGCACGCCATTGACGGTCACCCTCCGTTGGCCGATCAGGCGATCGGCCTCGCGGCGTGAGCAAAAGCCGGTGTCGGCGATGTATTTGTTGAGTCGAGTCGTCATCTGCCGATTATCGGCGATTTAGAGTGGCCAACAATAACGACGGCGCAGACGCCAGGTGGGTGCGAACGGCGCGGAGGAAGCTCAGTGTACGAGTGGTACATGCCAATTCCGAGCACCGGCCGCGCCCGCCTGGCGTCTGCGCCGTCGTTATTGTCGGTCGCTCTTATCCAGACACCACTACCAACGGCTGCGGCATGCGTAGCAAATCATCCAGCGGACACGGGCGATGCAGGCTGAAGCCTTGCACCTGACCCACCCCGGCATCGCGCAAACCGGGGATGTCCGCTTCCGATTCCACGCCTTCGGCCACCACCTCAATCCCCAGCGCCAGGCCCACCTGCGCGATCGAATGCACCGCCGCGCGATCCACCGCGTCGTGCGCGTAATTGCGTACGAAGCCGCAGTCGATCTTCAGCACATCCACGGTGAACTGCTTGAGATAGCCGAACGAGGCAAGGCCGCTGCCGAAATCGTCCAGCGCCACATGGCAGCCACGCGCACGCACGCTCTGCACGAAGCGCTGCGCCTGTTCTAGATTGCCGATGAACGCAGTCTCGGTGATCTCCATGCACAGCTTGGGCACCAGCGTGGGGTAGCGCTCGAACAAGGCACACACAAAGTCGAGAAAATCCGGCTGCGCGATCGATTGCGCCGACAGATTGACGTGGCACAGTGCCAGCCTCGCCACATGCAGCGGGTTGGCCGCCAACTGCGCGCACAAGGTTTCCAGCACGTGCACATCGACCATGCGACCCAAGCCATAGCGCTCCACCGCAGGCAGAAATTCGCCAGGGCTCAACACACGTCCGTCGCGCGCGCGCATGCGCACCAGCACTTCGTATTGCAGACGTCCGGGGTCGCTCAACACCTGGATTTTCTGCGCGTACAACAGCAAGCGGTCTTCGGCGATGGACTGCTGCACTGCGCTGATCCAGCCACCGTCGTTGCGGCGGCGCGCCAATGCCAAATCGTTTTCGTCGAAACAGCGAATGCGGTTGCGGCCTTCTTCCTTGGCCGCATAACAGGCCAGATCGGCGGCGGTCATCAAGGTGTTGAGATCGCTGGCCCCCTGGCGGATTTCCACCACGCCGAAGCTGCAACTGGGCGTCAGCGGCTTGCCGCCCTGATGGCTCCACGGCTGTCCGAGCACGCCGTGCATGTGCGTGAGCAAGGCCTGCGCCTGCAGTAGATCGGTGTTGGCCAGCAGAATCGCGAACTCGTCGCCGCCCAGCCGCCCCAGCCAATCGCCGGGGCGCAACTGCATGGTGATCACATCGGCGAAGTGGCACAGGAATTTGTCGCCGACCGCATGCCCGAAGGTGTCGTTGACCAGTTTGAAATGATCCAGATCGACAAAGCACAGCGCATGGCACAGCTGCGGCGATTGGGGCGGCTCGATCAGGCACAGCAATCTGCGTTCGATCTCGCCACGATTGATCAACCCGGTCAAGGCATCGTGGCGCGCGTGGAAGGCCACTTCGTCGGCCAGCTCGTGCGCATGCGAGACATCTTCGATCACCGCCAGCACCAGGGTCGGTTCTTCCGGACCGGGCTCCATCAGCGAGGCGCTCCAGCGGCCCCACATCACCTCACCGTCTGCATGCAGAAAGCGCAGCTCGGCGGACTGCAGCAACGTCGGCCAATCGATCATACCGCGGCTGTCCAGCACGATATCGTCCGGATGCATCAACTCGGCCAGCGTGCAGGCCTGCAGTTCTTCCGGCCGGTAGCGCAGGATATTGGCCATCGACGCGTTGGCATCGAGCACGCGTCCGCGCAGATCGAACTTGACCATGCCAAGCGCCGCCTGCTGAAACGCGGTGCGGAAACGGCCCTCGTGCGAGAGCAGATAATCGCGGATGCGCCGCATCGCCAGCACGCAGGTGGTCAGCACCAGCAGCAAGGTGACCAGGCTGCAAACCACCATCACATCGTGCAGCAGGCGCGCGCAGCGGCTCAGCAGCACCAGGAACTGCTCTGCATCTCCGCGCATGCGGCCATCCAACAGATACAGTTCATGGCGCAAAGCCTGCAGCGCGCGCGGGTCGGGGTTGGCGGTGGCCTGCACGGAGGCGGCACGGTCGACCAATGCACTCAGTTGCAGAATGCTGGCGTCGGTATGCTTCCAAAGCGCGATCGCTTCGCCAAGAAACGGAAATTCCCGGCCATAGCGATAGAGCCGCACCATTTGCGGCATATCTTGACGGGCATTGCGGCCGGCGTTCAGGCCGGCGTAGACCTCATCCCAGTCGATTACCGGCTGTTCGACGGCCATGCGCGCCGAGCGATCGCCCAGAGGCACTTCCAGCGCACGGCAAGCGGCTTGCAGATCGGCTGGATCGCCACTACCCAGGTAACGCTCCATCCAATACACCGACTCCTGCTGGGCATTGGACCAGTGGCTTTGGCCGACGATCCAGGCGGTGGCCCCGGATTGAATCTCGATCAGCAACGCGGACACCACTGCCATGCCGATGGCAATGCCGATCAAAAGCGCCAGAGGAAGCGTCAACCAGCCGCGCACCATGTGCATGGTCTGCCCACTGCTTGTGCCGCGTGCTGCCTGCGCCATTGCCATCCCATCCCTCACCGCCCCAGTGCGATTCAGGCGCCCAGTGAGCGCCTGGAGATAGTAGCGGCAGCAAAGGCCGAGTCTGTATGGCAGCACCCGCCTGGCAGGGCGCCGGTCAGGTTAGTCGCACTGACTGACGACGCACTGCCGTCAATTCCCCAAAGGGGCCGCATGCTTCGCCGGCATCGCATGCTCTAGTACATTGCGATACTAGGCACCGACGACATCGGCCTGAGCGCGGCGCAGCCGCTGCGAGCCGCGCTTAGAACGGCTAACAAAACGACCGCCCTCACCGCCAGGCGGGCGCGGTCGGTGCTTGGAATCGGCATGTACCATGCGTACACTGCGGTTCCTCCGCGCCGTCCGCACCCACCCGACGACTGCTCGCTACGTTTTGTTAGCCGCGCTTACTCGCCGCGTGGCTTGGGCGCCGCCTTGCGATGCGGTGCGCCGGCGCGGTCCATCGGACGGCCCGGGCCGTTTGGACGACCGGACGGCTTGCCACCACGCGGGAAGCGCAGCTTGGACGGCGACGCCGACGCCTCGCCTTCTTCCAGCTTACGCATGTTCAGCTGCTGACCGGACACCCAGACCTTCTTCAGGTGCGTTAGTAGTTCGCGCGGCATGTCGGCCGGCAGATCCAGAATCGAGTAATCGTCCTGGATGTCGATCCGGCCGATGTAGCGGCTTTCCAGACCGGCTTCGTTGGCGATCGCGCCGACGATATTGGCCGGCTTCACGCCGTGGGTGTGGCCTACGTCGATGCGGTAGCTCTCCATGCCGAACTCCGGCTCGCCCCGCGGGGCGACCGGGTCGCGGCGAGGACGCTCGGCGCCGCCGTCATCGGCAAACGCCGGACGCTCGGCACGCGGCGGACGCGCAGCGCGCTCGCCGCCGGCACGCGGGCCACGCTCGAACTTGGGCTCGAATCGCGGACGCTCGCCACGATCACCACGCTCGTTGCGCTCACGCGGCGCAAATTCTTCGCGCGCACCGCGTACCGGTGGAGTCAGCAGGAACGGCGAATCGCCTTGCAGCAACCTGGCCATGGCCGCGGCGATATCGATCGCCGGCACGTTGTTTTCGGTCTCGTAGCGCTGCAGCAGGTCGCGATACATCTCGATCTGGCCACCGGCCAGTGTCTCGGTGATGCGGGCCATGAAACGCGCCACGCGCGTGTCGTTGACTGCATCCACACTCGGCAGCTGCATTTCTTCGATCGGCTGGCGGGTGGCGCGCTCGATCGAACGCAGCATGCCCTTCTCGCGCGGGGTGACGAACAGGATCGCATCGCCGTTGCGGCCGGCACGCCCGGTGCGACCGATGCGGTGCACGTAGCTTTCGGTGTCGTACGGGATGTCGTAATTCAGCACGTGACTGACGCGCTCAACGTCCAGACCGCGCGCGGCCACGTCGGTGGCGACCAGGATGTCCAGCTTGCCGTCCTTGAGCTGGGCGATGGTCTTCTCGCGGGCGGCCTGCTGCATGTCGCCATTGATGGCGGCCGCTGCCAGACCGCGCGCCTGCAGCTTCTGCGCCAGCTCTTCGGTACCGGCCTTGGTGCGCGCGAAGATGATCATGCCGTCGAACGGCTCGACCTCCAGAATGCGGGTCAACGCATCCAGCTTGTGCAGCCCGCTTACCCACCAGTAGCGCTGGCGGATGTTGGCCGAGGTCGTGGTCTTGGCCGCGATGGTGACTTCGGCCGGGTCCTTCAGATAGGTCTGGGCGATACGACGGATCGCCGGCGGCATGGTTGCCGAGAACAGCGCAACCTGGCGCTTTTCCGGCAACTTCTTTAGCACCGCTTCAACGTCGTCGATGAAGCCCATGCGCAGCATTTCGTCGGCTTCGTCCAACACCAGCGTCTTGAGCTGGGACAGATCGAGCGTGCCGCGATCCAGGTGATCGATCACGCGGCCGGGCGTACCGACCACGACATGCACGCCGCGCTTGAGCGCGCTCAGCTGCTGGGCATAGGGCTGGCCACCGTAGACCGGCAGCACGCGGAAGCCGGGAATGGCTTCGGCATATTTCTGGAACGCCTCGGCGACCTGGATGGCCAGTTCGCGGGTCGGTGCCAGCACCAGCGCCTGCGGCTTGAGCTGGCTGAGGTCGGCATTGGACAGCACCGGCAACGCAAACGCAGCGGTCTTGCCGGTACCGGTCTGGGCCTGGCCGAGTACGTCGCGACCGGCCAGCAGCGCGGGAATGGTGGCAGCCTGGATCGGCGACGGGGACTCGTAGCCAACGTTGGCTACTGCCTTCATCACAGCGTCAGAGAGGCCGAGGTCTGCAAACAGCAGCGGCGCGGGAGATTCTTTGGACATTGGTAACTCCGGAGGCGCCGCACGGAGCCGGCAGGCGCAAAGCCGCATAGTGTGCCTGCTCAGCCCCCCTGCTGTCGAAATTTCGGTGATAGTCCGTTCACTTTGCTCGCTCAAGCCAACCGTCCTGGCGAGCCGCCCGATCCACCTGCCCGGCCGGAGCCATGCCCCTGGGCACAGACCTGCAGACCCGAGTCATCGCCCTACTGCAGCAACAACTCTGCATCTTATTGAAAGGGCGCGGCCGGCAATTGCCGCGGCCGCGCCGGCCGCGCAGCACTGGCGCAGCAGATCGCCACGCCGCTATGGCGGGCATTTCCGAATTACGACCCGCGCCGGGGCTTGTCTACCTGGATGTAGCCGATCGCATCGAACGCCGCGATCCGCCAGTTGCGCGGGCCAGCGACCGCCGGGGAATGCTGGCAGCGCAGCTGCGTTGGTTGATGCTGTTTCGCATAACGAACGGACAAGGCGCAATGGTATTGCCTGCTGCTCAAGACAGATAATCACCATACCTCCATTACCGAGCGCACCATGCAAATCCTGGAATTCGACCTGGACGGCGAGTACATCGAACTCAACCAGCTGCTCAAGCTGACCGGCAGCGCCGACAGCGGCGGCCAGGGCAAGGCGATCGTCGCCAGCGGTGCGGTCAGCGTCGACGGTGTGCAGGAGCTGCGCAAGACTGCCAAGATCCGCGCCGGTCAACGCGTGCAGATGGACGATGTGGAGATTCGCGTGCTGGCGCTGGATCCAGACGCTGAGCCCAGCGAATGAAGGTCGTGGAGATCGGCCAATGTAACGTGGCGCCGTTTGAGGAAGACCCGGATCACGATGTCTATTTGTAATTTTTCGATTGCGATCGATTCGGCGCAGCCGTTCCGGTTCGAGCAGTCCATTCGCGGCGGCTGCAGCATGCTGGCGTTGCACGAGCTGGAAACCTGGCGCGGCGACTGTCGCGCAGATGCGAGCAAGGCCGGCTGCGCCTGGGTGACCCCATTGCTCGACGAGGCATTGCGCAGCGGCCATGCAAAGACGGCAATCGATGCGATCGTGGCGCGAGTGAACGTGCCGGCCTGAGTACAGCGTGGGCTGGCGTCGTGATCTCGGTCGACAAAGACCGCCGATCCTAAGAGCGGCTAACAAAACGTAGCGAGCAGCTCCGATGCGCACGCCCGTAGCCTTGCAACAGCGGCACACCTTCAATATGGCGCCTGGGCAGCCGCTGCATCACGTACACCCTCACCCTCGGCCAAGCCCCCCAGGCTCTGCCAACCCGAAGGCGAATCCGGCGATTGGGCGCCAGCCAGCCCAGATCGCCTGTAATGCGTGCGGGCACGGCAAGGACACGATCGAGCGCTGCGTATGCGCGCGCGCGTCGGGCATTCGTGGGTTGCGCCCCCTGTTGCGCATCACCCGCATTACATCACCAACCCAGCAGTGCCCGCAGCAGCTTGACGATGCCCCAAAACGACACCACCCAGATCGCGCTGCGCAGGTAGGGAATGCCCGCCGAATACACCGGCACATAGGCCACCCGCGCCCACAGGTAAAGCTGCACGCCGAGCGCAGTGTCTGCACTCGTGCGTCCGGCAACACTCACCGCCAAAACGGCAGCGGCGAAGATCGGAAAGGTTTCCAGGTAATTGCGCAATGCACGCTCCAGTCGCGCGGCAACGCCGGTGAGCGGTCTGGTCTCATTATCGCGTGCGCTGGCATTCCATTTGATGCCGCGCTGGGCGGTCGTGCTGGCCGAGGCGGCCAGCAATTGCACCACTCCAAGCACCATGGCCCAGCCCAGCATCTGCAGTTCGGTCGTCAGTTCCACGCACCTCTCCTGGTTGGGGGCAGCATCACTTGATCGACGTGCGCAGGCTGTAGCCGGCAAGCCGCCAAGTCTTGTCTTCATCCAGACGGAACGACACCAGCTCGCGCACCGGCTGTTGTGCCTTGGCGAAGCGGGTCGGGAAGCTGACGTTGATGTACAGACCTTCGGGTACCTGCGCACCGGGGGCGTACTTTACCCGCGTCACCGAGCCCTGCCCGCGCCCGACCACTGCACCAAGCCGAGCACGCTCGGCGCCGATCTGGCTGACGAAGACGTCGCGCTTGACCGCAGTCTTGGCCACGGCGGAGGCACCATCCCACAGCGAGGCGACCTGATTGGCATCGACCAGTTGCGCCACGCGCAACGCGGCCTGGGTCATCTCGGTGTTCTGCTTGGTAAACTGCGCCTGCTGCGCCTGGCTGGCGATCGACGCTGCAGGCGCTAGTGCATCACCAGCCGGACGCGCCGCGCTCTGCGTCTGGTGTGCCAAGACCAACGAGGGAACCAACAGCAGCCCAGCAAGCAAACCAGGACGGGACATTGAGCAGTGACCTCATGCTTAGCGAACAGATGGGAAACGCCGCACAGGTTGCGGCGGGCACTGCAGTTTAGAGCGGGTCAGGGATTTTCGAGCAACCTAAAGCGGTCTTGAGCACCGCTATGTCGGCGTGTCGCAGAACCGGCTCGCGGCACTCGGGCGGTAGACTCAGGGTTCTCCGGCAGGCGGTACCGTCACAACGCCACGCGGTCGCCATAGCCGCCAGCTGATCCACAGCGCGCGCGCGGTTGCCCCGATTAGCGCGATCAAGCTCAGCCAGACCGCCACGATGGCCGGCCACTGTACCCGCGTCGCTGCTGCGAGCGCCTGCAGGAGCTCGGCGACACCGAAGCCAACCAGTACCAGCAGTGCAGATGGCAAGTACGCCAACATAATTCCCTTGGTCTTCCCGATCATGCTGCCCCCCGGCTCCGTTACCTGCAGCGACAATAGGCAGCGCGCGGTGCGGTGTGTGTGAAGCTCAGTCGTCTCCCTGGCAAGCGCCGACGCCGGTGCGGCGGACGACTTGGATGCGGGCGCTGCCGCAGGCGCACTCGGCGGACGGTCGGCAGTGGCTGCCGCGTCCTGCTCGGACGTGAGCGTACTTACGCAGCTCCTCCATCGTCAGCAGACCCAGGCTGCTATTGGGCACGATCGGCAACCGCGGCCAGCCGCCACACCAACGCCGCAAAACCGGCGCCGGTCGCAGTGCCATCCGAAAACGGCCAGCCCGCAGTGCGGCGAGCGCATAGACTTGGCGCCATGCAGACCGCCACACCCGACCGAACCCAATGCGAGCGCGCCCGGTTGGCGCGCGATGCACGCTTCGATGGGTTGTTTTTTACCGCAATGCGCAGTACCGGCAGCGCGCGGAAGTGCCTGGCGGCGAACTCATGTTGCGGCTGAGCTGCCCCGCGCCCGCGCCGCCACTCTGCGCGCATTGGCCCTGGCTTGCGCGCAGAGCCGGCTGCAGTTCGGCGCAGGCCAGCGTCTGCCCGACTTCATCGCCGCCTGCACTGCATTGCCCGGCATCGGGCCGTGGACTGCGCGCTACGCGGCCATGCGCGCTGTCGCATCCTGATGCCTTTCCTGCCGGCGACCTGATCCTGCAACAGGTCCTCGGCACGCCAGAACGCCTGAGCGAACGCACCACCGACGCGCGCGCGCAGGCATGGCGACTGTGGTACGCCTACGCCGTGCTGCACCTGTGGCATCTCGCCGTCGATCGCAAGGACACCCGTTCATGAGCACGTTGCATTACGACACCTTTCCTTCACCGATCGGCGCACTCAGCGTGGCTGCCGACAACACAGGTGTGCACTACATCCTGTTCGCGCAGAACCGCTATGACGCGGTCGCCCGCGCGCGCTGGGTGCACGATCCCGACGCACCGCTGGTGTGCGAGGCACGCGAGCAATTGCTCGACTATCTGCATGGGGGGCGCCGTCGTTTCGATCTGCCGCTGGCACCGACCGGCACGCCGTTTCAACTTGAGGTCTGGCACATGCTTGCGCAGATTCGGTTCGGTCAAACCTGGAGTTATGCGCAACTTGCGCAGGCCGTAGGTCGACCCGCGGCCAGCCGCGCGGTCGGTGCCGCCAATGGTCGCAATCCGCTGCCGATCGTACTGCCTTGCCATCGCGTAATCGGCACCAATGGCGCGCTGACCGGCTTCGGTGGTGGTCTGCCGACCAAGCAAGCGTTGTTGCAGTTGGAAGGCTGGTCGCCGCGACACATCGCACGCGCCGACGACCTATCTGCCGACGTCTCCGCAACACGCACGTGCTGACTTCGCGACGTCATCGCTGCACCGTAAAGTGGCGGGATGATCGATCGACGTTTTGTGCTTGCCGCGGCGGCCATTGCCCTGCTCGCGGCCTGCAGCACCCACACACCTGCGCGCACTGCGCCATCGCAGTTGCCGACAGCCGCAGCGATGGCAGACGCTGTGCCCAGCGGCGCGCCGCACACCCTGCTGTTGATCTCCATCGACGGCCTGCGTGCAGACATGCTCGATCGCGGCATCACGCCCAACCTGTCGCAGCTCGCCCACGAGGGCGTGCGTGCGCTCTGGATGATGCCATCGTATCCATCGCTGACCTTTCCCAATCACTACACCCTGGTCACCGGCCTGCGCCCGGATCACCACGGCATCGTGCATAACAGCATGCGCGACTCGGCGCTGGGCCGCTTCTGGCTGAGCAAGCCCGAAGCGGTAGGCGATGCGCGCTGGTGGGGTGGCCAGCCGCTGTGGGTGGGCGTGGAAAAAGCCGAGCAGCATGCGGCGATCTGGTCGTGGCCCGGTAGCGAGGCGGCGATCCAGGGCATACGCCCCACCCATTGGCGCCACTACGAAGAGGGCACAGGTCTAGACGCGCGCGTGGACGAAGTGCTGGGCTGGCTCGATGCATCCGGCGCCAACACCAATCGCCTGGTAACGCTGTACTTCGAACATGTGGACCAGGCCGGCCACCACCACGGCCCGGAATCGCGCGAGTACGCCGACAGCGTACGGGCGGTGGATAGCGCGATCGGCCGGCTGCTGGCCGGCATGCAACGCCACGGCACGCGCGCGGGCACCAACATCATCGTGGTCTCCGACCATGGCATGGCCGAGGTGGCGCCGGGGCACGCGATCAGCCTGGAAGACATCGCGCCACCGAGCATCGCCACTGCAGTGACCGAAGGCCAGGTGATCGGTTTGGATCCGTTGCCTGGGCAGCAGGTACGCGCCGAAGCCAGCTTGCTGGGTGCGCACGCGCACTACGACTGCTGGCGCAAGACCCAGTTGCCTGCGCGCTGGCATTACGGCGCGCACCCGCGCATTCCGCCGATCGTGTGCCAGATGCACGAAGGCTGGGATGCGCTGTTTCCGGACAAACTGGCCAAGCGCCCACGCGCTCAGATGCGCGGCTCGCATGGCTTCGATCCGGCATTGCCGTCGATGCGCGCGGTGTTCCTGGCGCAAGGCCCGGATCTGGCGCAGGGCAAGATGTTGCCGGGCTTTGACAACGTCGACGTGTATGCCCTGATGACACGCCTGCTGGGCATTCCCGCCGCGCCCAACGATGGCAATCCAGCAACGCTGCTGCCGGCCTTGCGCGTGCCGCCGGCCAACACGGTGCCGGTTTCGGCTCCAGCCAATGCCGGCTCGTCGGCGTGGGCAAGCGCTCCATTGAGGTTGAAGATAGATCCGGACATAAAAAACGCGGCGCAAGCGCCGCGTTCTGATGTCGCCAAGCGGGCTGGGATCAGCCGGCCTTGGCAACGGTCTTCTTGGCTACAGCCTTCTTGGCCGGAGCCTTGACCACGCTCTTCTTGGTAACCGGGGCAGCTGCACCCACGACAACCTTGCTAACCGCATGCGATCGCGAATTGCCGTAGCTGGAATTGTAGCGCTTGCCCTTGGCGGTCTTGCGGTCACCCTTACCCATGTTCGTCGACTCCTGAATGTGAATACAAAATTCCCGTGCTGGCACGGGTCTGGCGAGGATTTGCGCCGGCGGCGCCCTCGCGCTAAGGCCGGCAAGCCTATCACGTCGGCCTCGGCCCGCGTAGCCTGCCTGGCCGGGGCTTGGCAGCCTTATCGAGCTCACCGCCCTCATGACGACTAGCAACACGTGGCAAGCGATCGTCAGGAAGATACGAACGGCGCACCGGAAGTCTAGAGTGCACGCGCAGTACATGCCGATTCAGGGAATCGGCCGCGATCGCCTGGCGGTGAGCGCAGTGGTGGTGTTGGTCCCTATCAGTGGGCGCAGTTGGCGTCGTGCATGTGGGCATGCCCGTGGTTCAGGCGCAGATTGACCAGATGGGCAATACCGACCAGCGCACCGCCCAGGGTCATCACCACAGCATGCGGCACCACCGAATGGTGCAACGGGTCGTACAACAGGCCAAGCCACAGCAGAGCCAGGCCCGGTAGCAGCAGCGCCAACGCATGCAGCGCCTTGTGGCGGCAATAGCCCAGCACCAGGCTGAAAAGTCCCAGCAAGGTCACGAACACCACGATCGCCAGCTCCACGCCTTCGCCCAGCCAGAACGACAGTCCCAGCGACGGCGCCAGGGCCAGGACCAACGGCAGCACAGCACAGTGCACGGCGCACAGCAGCGAACCGGTTGCGCCGAAGCGGTCGAGCAGATGGCGACGAGACGGTAGGAACATAAATTCCAGCAGATATTCGAGGCGATGTGGAATAATATAACATCTTACCAGCTTCCAGCCCCGCATTACTGCACCGCGTAGCTGCGGGCGCCGGCCGTCTGCCGGTAGCCAAAGCTGCGCCCTACTCATTGATATACGGCAACAACTACAGAGTCCGCCCCACCATGTCTCCCAGCCTCGCTTCCTCGTTCCGCCGCTCAACGCTCACGCTGGCCCTGACCAGCCTGCTGACACCCGCCCTGGCCATGGCCGGGGACGCGCCTGCAGATGCCGATCCGCAGACCCCGCCCAGCTCCGACACGCGCCATGACGCCCCCCATTCCAGCGACCGCCACATCAAGGACCTGGACAACGTGGTAGTGACCGCCAGCCCGCTGCGCGATGCGGCGGGCGAGTTGAGCCGCCCGGTCGAAGTGCTGGCCGGCGAGCGGCTGGACGAGGTGCGCAGTTCTAGCCTGGGCGAAACCGTGGCCAGCCTGCCGGGCGTGCAGAGTTCCAACTTCGGCCCCGGCGTCGGCCGGCCCATCATCCGTGGCCTGGACGGCCCGCGCGTGGCGGTGCTGCGCGACGGCCTGTCCACCCAGGACGTCTCCACGGTCAGCCAGGATCACTCGCCGGCGATCGAGCCGTTTCTGGCCAACCAGATCGAAGTGCTGAAGGGTCCGTCCACGCTGCTGTACGGCTCCGGTGCGATCGGCGGCGTGGTCAACGTGGTCGACGGACGCATCGCCGAAACGCCGGTGGACGCCTTCAGCGGCCGCGCTGAAGTGCGCTTGGACGGCGGCGACAAGGACGGCAACACCGACATGTTCCGCGTCGATGCCGGCAATGGCAGCGGGTTGTCGATCCATGCCGACGGCGTGTATCGCAACCAGAACGATTACGACACCCCGCAAGATCGCCAGGCAAACTCCTGGATCGACTCCAAGGTGGGTTCGATCGGTGCCTCGCTGTCCGGCGACTGGGGCTTTGTTGGCCTGTCGGCGTCGCGTTTCCGCGACAACTACGGCAACCCTGGCGAGCCGGGCGATCTGTCGATCGGCGAGCGCGGAGTATCGCTGAAATTGCAGCAGGACCGCTACGACCTCAAGGGCGGGCTGACCGATCCGTGGGGCGAAGGCAGCGCATTGCGTTACAGCTTCGGCCACACCGATTACGCGCACACCGAGTTCGAAGGCGAAGAAGTCGGCACGGTGTTCACCAAGCGCGCCAACGAAGGCCGCGTGGAAGCGTCCTTCGCCTTCGGTGGTGGCTGGCAGACCGCGTTCGGCCTGCAAGGTAGCGACAGCACGTTCCAGGCAGTCGGCGAAGAATCCTTCGTGCCAAAGACCGACGCTCGCTCGCTCGGCGTGTTCGGCGTTGTGCGCAACAGCTGGGACCGCGTCACTGCCGAAGTCGGCGCACGCGTGGACAAGGTCAAGTACACGACCGACATCGGTGTGGACCGCGATTTTACTCCGACCAGTTTCTCGGCCAGTGGCGGTTTTCGCTTCAACGAACAATGGCGTTTGACCGCCAATCTGGATCACGCCGAGCGCGCACCAGCCGAAGAAGAGCTGTTCGCCAACGGCCCGCATATCGCCACCCTCGCTTACGAAATCGGCGATACGGATCTAAAGACCGAAAAGGCCAACCAGGCCGAGTTAGGCTTGAACTTCCAGAACGCATGGGTGGATGCCAAGGTGGCGGCGTACTACAACCGTTACAACGACTTCGTCTACATCGTCGATACCGGCAACCAGTGGTTTAACGAGGAAGACAACGACTTCCTGCCGATCCGCCAGTGGACCCAGGCCGATGCGATCTTCCACGGTTTCGAAGGCGAAGCCACATTCCATCTGGCCGACAACGACACCGGCGCTTGGGATCTGCGCGTGTTCGGCGACACCGTGCGCGCACGCTTGAAAGACGGCGGCAACCTGCCGCGTATCGCGCCGGGCCGTTTCGGTGCGCAGATGCGTTGGAATGCCGACCAGTGGCGCGCCTCGCTCGGCGCTACCCGCACCATGCAGCAGGACAAGGTGGCAGTGAACGAAACCCCGACCGACGGCTACACCATGGTGGATGCGCACCTGGCCTACCACGTGGACCGCAGCAGCAAGGCGTGGGAAGTGTTCCTGGATGGCAACAACCTGACCAACCAGGACGCACGCGTACACACCTCCTTCCTCAAGGACGATGTGATGCTTCCCGGCCGCAGCGCCTCGTTCGGCGTGCGCATGTTCTTCTGACGGCGTCCCCTCCCCCGCCGTCATAATAAGCAAGGCCGCCTTCGGGCGGCGTCGTGCTATGCGAGATGAAAGCGACTGACAAATCACTTGTGCAGCCGTTGTTCGGAAGCGGCGGCTACCACGCGTCCATTTCGGTTCTGAGCACCCCATTCGCGCGCGCACCACAACTGCCCGCTACGTGTTCAGTCACGGCATCAGATAGATCGGATCCACCTTGAACCGCTCGGGTCCGGATGTCCACTGCTTGCAGATGAATTCGTACGGTGTCAGCCCCTTCAGGGCCTTGAGCCTGCGAGCGAAGCTGTAGGCGGTGCCGCAGAGCACCGCAGACCTGTTGAAGATCGTGCCGGGCGTATGGGCCGAGCCCAGCGGCGGCGGTACCGGCGCCAACATTTTCATTCGCGGCATGCCGTCCGAAGGCGACGCGCCATTCGCGACCATGCAGCTGGATGGTTCGCCGTTATTCCCGCCACCAACCTTGTCGTTTCTTGAGAATTCCACCCTGTTTCGCGTCGATGACACGGTCGAGCGCATGGAAGTGTTGCGCGGCGGTTCCAGCCCGATCTTCTCCAACGGGCAGCCGGGCTTGACGGTCAATTTCATCCAGAACAACGGCCAGGACAAGCCCGAAGAAAGCATGCGCCTGACCGGTGGCAATAACGCTCTACGCCGCATCGATATATTCAACACTGGGCCGATGGGCCATGACTGGTACTACAGCGCGGGTGGTTTCTTCCGGGAGACCGATGGCGTGCACGACCCGCAGTTTTCTGCAGACAAGGCCGGCCAGTTCAGTGCCACCCTGAGCAAGCGCTGGGACAGCGGCGAATTGTCGTTTTACGTGCGTCACACCGACGACGACGACGCGTTCTATTCGGCGGCGAACTGAACTGGGAAACCGGGCACTGGACCATCGCCGACCGCGTCAACGTCATGAGCGGCAGCGCGCCGACCTACGCCCTCCCCGTCCACCAGCGATGCGTCACAGCGCTTGAGTGACTTCATCGCTAGCTATGGCACTACCGGTAGCGGCAGCTTTACCAACGGCGGCGGCGCGGTGGATCCAAATCAGCAGGTGCTCGAAGCCGGCTGGTGGTCGTTGGACAAGCGCTTGAATTGCTTCACCAACGACCTGCGCTTGAGGCGCGAACTCTTCGCCGGCAACACGCTGACCGTGGGCGCGTACTACGCCAAGTATTCCTCGACCGACATCTGGTACCTGGGCAACACCATGTTGCTCACTGCGCAGAACAACGCGCGGCGTATCGATGTGGCGCTGGACAATGGTCAACAGGCAACGCGCCAGGGCTTCACCAGCACTGCGTTCTTGAACTTGCGTGCGAAGTACGACGGCCAGAACATCGCCGCCTTCGTTGCCGACGAGTGGGAACCTGCGCTGTACGACAACGCCACCTCGGTGGCACTGGCGACGACGCGTCGTCTCGATCAGGACGATGAGGCTTTTTCGTGGACTGCGGCTCTGAATTACACCCTTGACGATCACAACAGTCTGTTCGCACGTGCCAACTCCGGCGTAAAGTTCCCCGGCTTCGACAACCTGCGCGATGGACAGGATCGGGTACAGGAAGTGGATCAATAAGAACTTGGCCTCAAGTCCGGCGCCAACAGTCATGACCTGTCTCTGACTGCGTTCTACAACACCTTCGAAAACTCGCCGTTTCATGCATTTCTGTCCGACGGCACCAGCTTCACTACGGTCGGCGATTCGCGCGCCTATGGCATCGAAGTAGAAGGTGCGATCCGTCGGTTCGGCGGCTTCGAGCTGGCCGGCACCGGCGTGTGGCTGGATGCCAAGTACCGCAACTACGACGAATTTACCGGCAATCAGTTAATGCGCCAACCCAAGCGCCAGTTCCGCATCACGCCCAGCTATTACTGGATGTTGCCGTTCGGCGAACTCAAATTGTTCGCTACCTATTCTTACATCTTCGTACATCGGCGACCGCTTCGCGGACCTGGCCAATAGCCAGCGCTTGCCCTCCTACGACATGGTGGATATTAGCGCCAACCTGCACATGGGCGAGCATTGGGGAGCAACCGCCAGCGGTAGCAATGTCACCGATACGCTCGGATTGACCGAAGGCAACGTGCGCGTGCCCGGTGCTGCGACCGGCGACGTGTTCATGGGCAGGCCGATCGCAGGGCGGCAGTATCAAATGTCAGTAGCGTATCGCTGGTAGGTCTACAGAAGTCTGGTCCGCGTGGCAGCGGTGAGTGCTGCGCCGGCCTTGCAGAACTTGCCCCCCCTGCGTTGCCTCGTTGCGACGCTGCCCAGACGCGACGCCAACCAGTCGCCAGCAACTTTACACCGTTGTAGAAAAGTGGTCTTCGCGCTACGCACGCAATGGGCGCAGCAGACATCATATGTCTTGCAAGCCGACTCGCACGCGAAGCAGATCGACGTATTGCAATGCGTTGTATTGATCACTATCAATGGCATTACGAAGTATCGCTGCCAGTTTCATACCGAAAAATTCGCATGTAGCGCGCAACGTATCATGCCAGCCATAAACTGCGCAGCGTGTCGCGCAGATGCCACACATCGCATGCCTTGCAGGCAGAGATTGCCTACTCTATTAATCAAGGCGTTGCCAATACAGACCCAGCATCGAGAGCTGTGTCGCTTCGACCGTACCGATTCTTTGACTGGAGTTAAATAAGAGCGGCTAACAAAACGACTGCGCTCACCGCCACGCTGGCGCAGCCGGTGCTCGAAATCGGCATGTACCACGTGCACTTTGCGGTTGCTCTGCACCGTCCGCACCCACCTGGCGACCGATTGCTACGTTTTGTTAGCCACTCTAAAAATGAACTCTTTTCTCAGGCGACCTCTCGCCCTGTTGATCGGCGCCCTCCTGATCGGCAGCGCGCCACCCTCGGCGCTGGCCGCAGCACCGGTGACGGCTACGGCTGTCAATGCCAACTCCAGCTCCAACTCCAACGATCCATTGCTGCGCTACCAATGGCATCTGCTCAATCAGGGACAGGCAGTGATCGGCGACAGCCGCCCGGTGCCTGGCGTCGATATGGATGTGGAAATCCTGCACGCCTTGAACATCCGCGGCCGCGGCGTGCGGGTCGGCGTGGTAGATAACGGATTGGAGCTGGGTCACGAAGATCTGTCCGACAACATCCTGCCCAACGGCTCGCACAACTTCGGCGATGGATCGCACGACACCACGCCTATCGACCCTGATAATGGCCACGGCACCGCTGTCGCCGGCATCATCGGTGCGGTCGGCTGGAACGGCCGCGGTGGGCGCGGCGTGGCGCCGGAAGTACTGCTGGCAGGATTCGATTTCCTTGCACGCGCTTCGTCCAATAACGACGCAAGCGTCCGGTATGCGTGGGGTGATGGGCCAGAGGCACGCAATATCGATGTATTCAACAATAGCTGGGGGACGGTTGCAACCGTTTATTTAGACATCTCCGATGAGGAACGTCGCGCATGGGAAACCTTGATGCGCTCGACGCGCAGCGGTCTTGGCGGCATTTACATCAAGTCGGCGGGCAATAAATTCAGGGACCTGAGCGTAGTAGACGAAAACGGAAATATCGTCAACCTCTGTAGCGAACTATCGCGCACACTGAACGTCGGCTGCATATTGGCTAACGTCGACCCGTTAACAAATCTGCCCGGCACCATTGTTGTGGCCAGCGTCAATGCCAAGGGCGAGCACGCTTCGTATTCCTCGTCAGGCTCTGCCTTGTGGGTCTCCGGTCTTGGCGGTGAATTCGGTTATCAACGCAAGTTCTCTCCCGATGCGGCGTCCAGTCTTCCGCCGGAGTTCGCACCATTCGCTTACGACCCGGCCATCGTCACCACCGACCTCAGCGGCTGCGCCGCAGGCGACAACGCGGACGATCCCACCACGGTCGACAATGCCTTGGACGGCAGCAAGTCCAAGATCGACCCATCGTGCAACTACAGCGCCACCATGAACGGCACCTCGGCCTCCGTGCCCACCGTCTCCGGCGTCGCTGCGCTGATCCTCAGCGCCAATTCCAGCCTGAGCGCGCGTGACGTCAAATACATTCTTGCGACAACTGCGCGCCAGATCGACCCGTGGCAACCGCCTGTGGTCTATCAGGGCAGCGTGATCGATCCGGGATGGATCACCAACGCGGCAGGACATCGCTTCAGCAACTGGTACGGCTTCGGTTTGGCCGATGCAGCTGCGGCTGTCTACAAGGCGAGCCACTTCACACCGCTGCCGCCTGTACGCGACACGCAGTGGGTGAGCTCCACCGATGCGGCCAGCCAGATCGGTGGGCCGGCGCGGCCGGGGAAACTGCGCATCCGTATCCAGCAGGCGATGAAGGTCGAAGCGGTACAACTATCGCTGCATTCCGCGCACAAGACACCCTCCAACCTGCGGGTGGTTCTGGTGTCGCCGAGCGGGACACGCAGCGTAGTCGCCACGCCCTTCTCCGCATTGGATCCGGCCCCCTATGCAAAGACCGGCTTCTACATCGACCTCACTTCCAGCAATGCGTTTCTGGATGAGGCATCACGCGGGGTCTGGACCTTGGAAGTCACCGACATGAGCGAGCCCAGGACCACCGTTGCACTCAACGCCTTCAAACTTCGCATCCTGGGGCACTGACATGAAACCGATGATCGTTGCTTGTGTACTGACGCTTTCCATCGCCTCCATCGGTGCCGCGCATGCATCCCAATACATGGATGCCCAAGCCCTGCAAACGGCAGCCACGGGCGAGCGCTTTCAATCCGGCCCGGACATGTTCCGCATGCTGCCCGGCACGGTCGTGACCGAGAACCTGCAGCTGGACGCTGCAACAACAGCGCATGGATCGGCTGGCGGTGCGCATGCACGGATGGCGAGCGCATTCCCCAATGGCAAGGTTGCCGCCCGCATCAACGGCCTGGAGATCGCGCACGAGGATCTTGTCGACAACATCGTCGCCGGCGGGTCGCATAACTTCTTGAAGGACTCCAACAACCCCACCCCGCCTGCGGACGAGATCGACAGCAACCACGGCACTGCGGTCGCCGGCATTATCGCCGAGCGCGGATGGAACAACATTGGCGGGCGCGGTGTTGCGCCGGACGCCGGCCTGGCCGGCTTCAACGCGATCGCTGAAACCGATGGCAGCAAGCAATACGTCGATATTCGCTACGCGTGGGGCGATGGGCACGAGGGGCGTCGCATGGACGTGTTCAACAACAGCTTCGGCGTCTCCGCGCCGTCCTATCCATTCAGCGACACCAACGAACAACGCTCGCTTGAAACGCTGATGCAGGCCCAGCGGGGCGGCAAAGGTGGCATCTACGTCAAGTCGGCAGGCAACGATTTCAATACGCTGATCGATGTGGATGCGCAGGGCAAACTGATCGACCGCTGCGCCGACCGGACGCGGCAGCTCGGGGTTGGTTGCAGCAGTGCGAATATCGACTACATCAACAGTTTGACGACCATGATCGTCGTCGGTGCCGTCAATGCCGACGGGGTTCGGTGGCCACTGCATTGGACACCTGCAAACAATTGCAGAGCAGCAAGGGCGTGGGTGCGATCATGCCCGAGGTGATTCAACGGGCTGCGCAGCTGTTGTGACGCTACTGCTGTGTTGCGGCTGTTGTGTTGCAAGGTGCGCTTGCAGCGCTTCATGAACAGCGTTTCAGTAGCGGCGACACCAACTTCAGACTTGTCCCCGGCGCCAGAATTCAACGGCCAGGCACAGGCCGGCCAGCGCAACGACCCGCCCGCTGCGCGCCGCGCTGGCGCTGCGGGCAATGTCGGGATGCCGACAGGCGTGAACCCGATGTCATCACGCTTGGCCGGGCAGCGCGCAGCACCAGCACCAGCACCGTCCCTGCAGGCGGTGGCGATAAGCCCACGTTGATGGTGACGGTCAATCAAGACGTAATCGTGCCCGCTTGGAGTGGCTAACAAAGCGTAGCGAGCAGTCGCCAAATGGGTGCGGACGGCGCGCAGGAACCGCAGTGTACGCGTGGTACATGCCGATTCCGATCACCGGCCGCGCCCGCGTGGCGGTGAGCGCAGTCGTTTTGTTAGCCACTCTTAGGCGCGAACGCGCGGCCAAGCTGGACGATGCCGTACGCTGCGTCGTTGGCCAGCGAAGCCCTTAAGGCGATCGCCACGCTGGCGGATTAGCTTCCTGCGCGCTGTAACCGCTTATTCAGGCTGCGCCGCTGCGCTTCGCTCAGCAGATGTCCATGCGTGGTCAACACCTCCAGAATCTGCTGATGCGCTCGTGCCGTGCGCCGAGCGAGCTCTACCTTGGCGGCGGCTTCGATCGTCTTCCAGTCGGCCGGGCTTGTCGGTGTTGGGATGGTCGAACGTTTTGCGGGCATGGTGCGGCGCAGGCGCTGGAGTGGACATCCATGATACCGGCAGTGTGTGAGCGTTCTCACCAGCGCCGGTTGCGCTTGTGCCTGCGCGCTGGGCGCGGCCACATCCGCTGGCGCCCTCGGTTGTGATCCACCGCCACGTTGCGGCCTATGCCTGCCACATGACAGACGCTCTTGCACGATCAACGGCATCGCGGCCCGCCGCCTTGTGACACTGCCGGGCTCCGCATGTCATCGCCGACCGAACTGACCGCCCTCCTGCTGCGCGGCGCGCCTGCCGACGGCACGCACGCCACCCAGATCGCCGGGCGGCAGATCATGCGCAGTGCTTCGCCCACGGTGGCCACTCCACATTCTCTGTGTCTGGTGGCGCAAGGCCGCAAACAGGAGATGCTGGGCACACAGGGGTACTCCTACCGCCCGCAGCTATCTGGCGGCCTCGGTAGATCTGCCGATCGTCGGCTTGTACTGGCAGCTTCACCCAATGGCTGCGTCTGAATAAAAACGCGGCTTTCTTGGCGAATTCGGCATCGCCAACAACCCCATCTGCAAGCCCACGCTCAACGACATGCCGGCATCTATGGACTCCAACAGTGACGCGTGGGTGGGCTGGACTGCATGGGCAGCGGACAGATGGTGAAACGACAGGTACCACTCGATCTGCATCCCACTGCGAACGGACGTGAACGGCTTCAGCTATCTATCTCGCAAGCCCATGCAGAACGTATGGCTCATCAATGCTGCAGTGCAGTGCTGTTTGCAAGCGAACTGGAGCTGAGAAGTACAGGCATGGGACGGCGCCGATGGATTGACGCCGATCTATTGACATTTGGTACATCTGCAGGATGGAAATTCGACATTCAGCTGCTGGAATTGACGTGATTGCTCGTGCGCAGCGCATCTGCGCTGCAATGAGCTGGCTGCATTTTTTAATTAAAATGTAAATTACATCTAAGTGAAAAAAGATTTGGCGCACACTTCGGCAAATACGCCACCTTCACACCCGACAATGTTCGAAAAAAGGCATGGCGGGTGCAAGGGGTAGGGCGGATGCAGCGCATTCGGCGCACATCGCAGCCAGCAGGTTGCGACGCATCCTCCCATTTACTCGAAGGAGGTGCTTTATGTTTACTGCATCGTTCTCTTTACGACACGCTGTAGTTTGTGCCCTGTTCTTTATCTTGCTGAGCATATCGCCGCTTAGCCACGCCCAGACGCGCGCACTCACGTATGCCGGGGTCAATCTCGCTGGCGCCGAATTCGC
The DNA here is from genome assembly GCF_017603965.1 of Xanthomonas fragariae. NCBI lineage: Bacteria > Pseudomonadati > Pseudomonadota > Gammaproteobacteria > Lysobacterales > Lysobacteraceae > Xanthomonas > Xanthomonas fragariae. The sequence continues at coordinate 2,873,706 of NZ_CP071955.1, forward strand.
ATCTGCCAAAAAGCCGGGAATCCTCAACAAGGACTATATGTACCCGGCTGCCAGTGATTACACCTATTTCGCCAGCGTCAATATGAATACGATCCGTTTGCCGATTTTGTGGGAACGCCTGCAACCCACCGCACGCGGCAAACTGGATCCGGCGCAATTGGCGCTAGTGCAACAAGCGGTGGCACGTGCCAAGGCATCGGGCATGTATCTGGTGCTGGACATCCACAATTACGGCAAATACTACGGTTACAAGATTGGCAGCGACGAAGTGCCGCTCGCCACGTTCACCGATTTATGGCGCCGTCTTGCGCTGGAATTCCCTAGCGATAATGCAGTGATCTTCGGGCTGATGAACGAGCCCAATGGCGTATCTGCCAGCGGGTGGGCCGGTGCTGCACAAGCAGCGATCGACACCATCCGCGCCACCGGTGCCAATAATCTGATTCTGGTGCCCGGCGCGCTGTGGACAGGCGCGCACAGTTGGTATTCCACCACCACCGACGGCTATTCCAACGCAACGGCGCTGGCGTCCATTTATGACCCGCTCGATCATTACGCGATCGAAGTGCATCAGTATCTGGATGCCAATTCCAGCGGCACCACCAATGTCTGCGTCAGTGCCACCGTCGGTGCCGATCGTCTGCGCACCTTCACCACGTGGCTGCGTACCAATCACAAACGTGGCTTCCTGGGCGAGTTCGGCACTGCCAACAACGCGCTATGCGATAAAGCGCTGCAAACCCTGCTTGGCTATATAGAAAAAAACGCCGATGTCTGGCTGGGCTGGACGTGGTGGGTGGCCGGCTCTTGGTGGAACAGCAGTTACCAGTACAGCGTGCATCCCAACAAGGACGGCACCGACAAGCCGCAGATAGCGATTCTGTCGCCGCAGGCGGCACGCGCGACCAGCGCCACGCCTTGAAGTGATGCGCTGATATTTATGCAGTACGCAACGCTGATGTCAGTATTTGGGCCGCCGCAAGGCGGTCCGACATTTTTAGAGCGGCCAACAAAACGATTGCGCAGCAACCAGGCAATCGCCTGCGAGGCGGTGCAATCAGGCCAGCGACTGCTTGCCCTCCTGCGCCGTGACATCTGCGCGCTGTTTTCCGCTCACCGCGCACGCCCGATTGCATGACCTCCGATCACCCCACCGCCAGTTTGCATATCTGTCTCATGCCTCACCAACGACGCAAGGCCTGATGGCCACGCGCGATGTGCCGGATGGCCACGGTGCGCTAGTGCGGGGTTCACTTGAATTTTCCGAGGCCAACACGCTGGCAAACGGATGCACGGAGATCGATCAGGCCAGTTGCCTGATCGGTATGGGCTAGGTTATTTCCCGCGCGCGAGGGTGTTGACCATCAACACGGGCAAGCGCATCGCACTAACAGCAATGCCACAGGAGCCGACCAAGGCGGCTGATCGCTGGCGACAGCAACGTCGTGCAATGCAATTGGACTCTCTGGCTGCCTGGTACGCGGCTACTCCGCCACCGCACACTTCGCGCACAACCCGTGCACTTCCAGCGTCTGCGCCTGTGGTTGGAAACCCAACGCCTTGGCGCGGGCTTCGAGTTGCGACACTACGTCGCGATCCTCAAGTTCCACTGCGCTATGGCAGCGGTCGCAGATCAGAAACGGCACCGAGTGCTGCGCGCTGTTTGGGTGGTGGCAGGCGACGAAGGCGTTGACCGATTCGAGCTTGTGCACGAATCCGTTGGCCATCAAAAAATCCAGCGCGCGGTACACCGTGGGCGGAGCGTCGGCACCGACGCCCTTGCCTTCGCGCACCCAGTTCAGCAGCTCGTAGGCCTTGACCGGCTTGCCGGCATCGGCGATCAGCCGCAGCACGTTGGCGCGGATCGGGGTAAGCCGCAGACCGCGCTCGCTGCACGCGCGCTCCACTGCGCGCACGAAGCCGTTGGCGTCGTCGACGTGGTGATGCGGTGCCGTGCAGGCGTGTTGGTTGCTTTTCATCACAGACTCCAGCGTCAGGCCGCTCCTATCTTGATGAGTGCCGCATCGATGCGTTTCAAGGCGCACTCGCGTCCGGCCAAGTACACCGTCTGCGAAATGTCCGGGCTGACCTGGGTGCCGGTGATGGCCACGCGCAGCGGCTGGGCGACCTTGCCCATGCCCAGCTCCAGCGCGACCGCGGCGTCGTGCAGTGCAGCCGACACACTCTCCACGCTCCACTCGCTCACGCCTGCCAGCAGTTCTCGCGCTTTGCCAAGCGGCACCTCGGCGCCCAGCTTGAGGTGCTTCATCACCGCCGCTTCGTCGTAAGTTTCCAGCGGCTGATACCAGACCACGGCTTTTTCGGCCATTTCCTTCAAGGTCTGCACGCGCTCGCGCAGCGCCACCACCACATCGATGGCGGCCGGGCCGGCGGCGACGTCGATGCCGCGCTTGGCAAGCTGGTATTCCAGCTGCGGAGCGATGCTGGCCGGGTCGTCGGTCTTCAGATAGTGCTGATTGACCCATCCAAGCTTGGCCATATCCAGGCGCGCGGCCTTGGAATTGACGTCCTTGACGTCGAACAGGTCGAGCAATTCCTGCTGAGTGAATAATTCCTGGTCGCCATGCGACCAACCCAGGCGGACCAGGTAATTGATCAGCGCATGCGGCAGATAGCCGGCGTCCTTGTACTGCATCACATCGGCCGCGCCGGTGCGCTTGGACAGCTTGGCGCCCTGCTCGTCCAGAATCATCGGCATGTGCGCGAACTTAGGCACCGGCGCGCCCAGCGCTTCATAGATATTGATCTGGCGCGGAGTATTGTTGATGTGGTCGTCGCCGCGGATCACCTCGGTGATGCCCATGTCCCAATCGTCCACCACCACCGCGAAGTTGTAGGTGGGGAAGCCGTCCGGGCGGAAGATCACCATATCGTCGAGCTCGCTGTTGGCGATCTCGATACGGCCCTTGATCAGATCGTCGAACGCCACCGTGCCGCCGATCGGATTCTTGAAACGGATGACACGATTGGGGTCATCACGATACGGCAGGTGCTGCTCGCGCGCGGCGCCGTTGTAGCGCGGCTTTTCCTGTTTGTCCATCGCAGTTTCACGCATGGCGTCGAGTTCTTCGCGGGTTTCGTAGGCGTAATACGCCTTGCCCTGCGCCAATAGCTGCTCGGCGACCTCTTGATAACGGGCGACGCGCTGGGTCTGGTAGATTGGGCCTTCGTCGTAACCCAGGCCCAGCCAGTCCATTGCCTCCAAGATGGCGTCGATCGCCTCTTGGGTGCTTCGCTCACGGTCGGTGTCTTCGATGCGCAGCACGAACTGTCCGCCGCGGTGGCGTGCCTCCAGCCAGCAATACAGGGCGGTGCGGGCGCCGCCGATGTGCAGGTAACCGGTGGGACTGGGGGCAAAACGGGTGCGGCAGATCATGGCGCGCTCGGAGGAACGGGAATCAGCGGATTTTACCTTGCGCAGCTCAGACCTGCCCTGCCCGCGGCTCAGCGATTGCGCAACAGGTCGCCGTAGACCACGCAATCGCCGCCGCTGCGTGCGGGGCCTGGTGCGTCATACAGCACCAGCCAGGCGGGCGTGCTGCCGGCCAGATGTTTTGGCAGATTGCAGATCGCCTCGGCGCGGTCGCTGTCCTTGCCATGCGGCAGCACCGCCGATTTCAACAGCTCGTGCTGGAAGCGCACCGGCGCGCGGTTGGCGGCCAGCACTGCACGCGCATCCGGCCACTTGAACAGGCCGATCTCGCCATTGAGCACCATGGTCGGCCCGGCCAGCACATACAGGTCATCGCCGGAGTAATGCAGGTCGCGCACGCCCAGCCCGCCCAATTGCAGGAAGTGCTTGCGCAGCAGCGTGCCTTCTTCGTCCAGTGGCGCCATGCGCAGATGGTCGCCATGCGCTTCCACCTGGATCTCCAGCAGCGCCGACCAGCCCCGCAGCACTGGTCCGCGCAGGCCGAGCAGCAAGCGCTGGCCGTCCACAACGATGCCTTCGATGTCCAAGCCATTGTCCTTGCCAGGGATCTTCAGGAACGGGCCGAAATGCGGGTCGTCGGCCAGCAGGTCGGTGAGCTGGTTATGCTTGGCGTCGCCCTTGAGCCGCAGCGCGCGGCGGCCATCGGCAGCTTCGCGCACCAGTCGCGGAGCGCCATCGGCATCGCGCTCGATCGGCAGGCAGGCCAGCAGGCAGCGGTTGGCGTCGAGTTTGAGCCTGCTCAGGCGCTTGGCGTTGTCGGCATCGTTGCGGCCACGCTTGGCATTCTTGCGCTTGGAGCCATGCGAGCCGACGACCCACAGGTACCCATCCGACAAACCCATGCCTTCCAGGTCCGCTTCATCGGCGGCCTCGCCCGGCAGATCCAGCAACTCGGCCAACGGAAAGCTCCGACCTTCGCCGAAACGCAACGTCTCGCGCTGGGTCGAATCGAGCTTGCGCAGACGGTCCACTGCGCAGGCTTCATCGCCAGCCACCCACAACCAGTCGTCGGTGAACGCGGCGCCGGACAGATTGCTGTGCACCAGCGCACCGGGCGCAAATTCGAGACGGACACTGTGCGGAATCAGGGTTTTCTTGGCCATGGGAACCTGGTGGGTGGTGTTGCTGGGGCTGAGAGTGGCTAACAAAGCATCGCGAGCACTTGTCAGGGAATGCGGACGGCGCGGAGGAACCGGGGTGTACGCGTGGTATATGCCGCACCGAGCACCGACCGCGTGCCTGACGTGAGCGCAGTCGTTTTGTCAGCCGCGCTCCATCCATCGGACGCAGCCAGCTTGACACCTGTCACGCCAGCGACCAACTGCACGGACCAATCGCGGTCGTTGGCGACCTGCGCATACGCGCAGCTGGCTTCGAATGCACCGAAGTACAGCAGGGCCCACACCATGTCGCCCTGCGTCTGCGCCAGCAGGCCATCGGCCGGGAAACCGACATCCATCGGCGCCAACACCGCCGCTTCGTAGGTATTGAAGTCCAGCGCCGGGCTCCACGGCGCCTCGCCGGCGTCGACCGATTGCGCTATGCGTGTCAAACGTCGCGCCCAGTTCCGGCGACAGATATTCCGGCAGCATCAGCACGCGTGCGCTGACAGCAGCTTCACCGACCACGGCGGATTGGCGCGCGGCGAAATCGGCAGGTTTGCCGATCGGATATTTGGCGACTGCGACCTTCATTTGTGGGCCCTGCTGCGGTTGATCGAATGAAGTGGGAAACGGCGATGTAGTCGCCAGTAGTCACCGCGACAGCACGCGCGTCCAGACGTTCAAGCTGTGGTCGATTTCGCCGCGTTGCAACTCCACCTACGCCAGCGCCACGCGCATCCCCGGTGCGGTGTATCACTGCATTTGCGCCAGAACGCATCGCCAGGCCGGTAGTCGGACGGTTTGCGCGGATCGTTCCGCACGTTCCACCGAACAAAATGCAGTCGGTGCGCATCGGCGCAGCGCGCGTGCATGCGCTTGGCGCTGGTCGAAAAAAGAACTGCACGCCGATACACGCAGCGGCCGACAACAGATACGCCTGCCAGAACGCGATGTGCCCGGAAAGACTCAGCAGCAGCAGGAAGAGGATCGCCAACGCCAGGCCCGCTAGCAGGTAGTGCAACGGGTGGATCGGCAAGCGCTTGAACAACACCAACGCTACGAACGCCACGAAGCGCAGCGCCAGAAACTGGGAGGTGGCCAAGCTGCGATGCGCAGGTGTCCAGGGTTTGAGGCGAATTTGAAGCGACTGCGAAGTGGCCTATCCACCAAAGCGTGATGGTGATGCTCAGCGCCAGAGGCGAACGCTAGAATTGCAACCCATGCACATGGGCAGTTTCTGTTTTGCACCCTCCGCTTCGCAGTGGAGAAACCCCCGCTGAGTGGCTTGGTGGAAGGATGCAGCGCAGGTAGAACAAGAGAATATGTGTGTGCGCTGCCTGCCCCACCCCACTAAATTTCATAAGGACTTCCGTTGTGATGATCGAGCAACGTTTATTTGCCACCTGTCTCGTCGCTGTTCTTGGGCTTTCTGTCAACGTCGCTGCGCAGGCCGCAGTACATGGCATGGGTCTCAAGCCGTCATCGATGAGACAGCCGGTCACCGCGGTATTCGGCACCGAAAGTACCGACCCCAAGCCGCTACCGGCAAAGATAGACCTCACTGAGTGGGCAATCGAACCCGGCGACCAGAAAAATGTGGACGCATGCGTGTCCTGGGCAACCGCCCACACCTTGACCGGCTGGTATGCGAAAGCCGGCAAGCAGGCCCAGACGCAGTTCGCGCCGATGTATCTCTACAGCCAGATCAATGGCGGTGTCGATGGAGGCTCAACGATGGAAGCGCCGCTGGACATCGCCTTGGCCCAGGGCATCGACACGGCACAGCATTATTCGTGGGGCGATTACAACTGGAAGAACAAGCCCACTGCGGCAGACCGTGCCAACGCCGCAAAGCATCCCACTAGCTATCAGAAGTACACGGTGCTTTACTCCGGCGCTGGCAATGCAGGAAAACCGTTGATCGATCAAGTAAAGCGCGCGCTCGCCACTGCTACGCCGGTCGCAATTGGTTTTGCAGTCCGCCAGGGCTTTGAAGACCTGAGTCCGACCAACCAGGTTGATCGCGACACGACTAGCAGGCTGAGGGGCTACCACGCAGTCATTGCGCTGGGCTACGACAGAGAAGGCTTGCTGATCGAAAACAGCTGGGGCACCGAATGGGGCAACAAGGGCTACGGCAAACTGGCGTGGTCGGTGGTCGCAAAAGATGTGATCGTAGCGCTCGTGGTTCACTGACGCATTCCATTCCAGTCGCGACGCGAGCCGTCGCGACTGCGATACCGCATGCGCGATTGAATGCATGCCACACAACCGGTGTCGCCGCAGATCTATACCATCATCGAGTAACAGCACTGCAACGCGAAACGATGAGCCCGCAGTCCGATCAGGCAATCGACAGCTGGAACACGGCCGTCGCACCGCCGCCCTGACGATTCCCCAGCGTAAGCTCACCTTGGTGCAGACGCGCGACCTCGCGTACCAACGGCAGACCGAGCCCGGAGCTGCGTCAGCCGATCTCAAACCGGGCGACACGCTCTACACTGCCGCGATGAACTATCGCCACGCCTTTCATGCCGGCAACCATGCCGACGTGCTCAAGCACATCGCCTTGCTGGCGCTGATCGACACCCTCAAGCGCAAGAACTCGCCGTTCTTCGTGCTCGACACTCACGCCGGACGCGGCCGCTACCAGCTCGGTGGCGAAGAAAGCCGCAAGACCAACGAGGCCGATGCCGGGGTGATGCGGTTGATGGCCGAATCGACCTTGCCGGAAGTGGTCGAGCGCTATCTGCGCGCGGTGCAGGCAGACAACCAGACCGTCGCCCGCCCACCCACGCCCGGACAAAAACCGGCCCGCCCCACTGCCGGCATCCAGATCAATCACTACCCAGGCTCGCCGCTGCTGGCGGCGCAAGCGCTGCGCGAACAGGACCGCATGGCCTTTTGCGAATTGCAGCCGGACGAAGCCGAGGCGCTGAAACGCCTGTTCGCCACCGACAGCCGCGTACGCGTACATGCCGGCGACGGCTATGCGGCGATCCGGGCGTTCCTGCCGCCGCGTGCCGGCGAGACCAAGATCGGCCGCGGGCTGGTGCTGATCGACCCACCGTACGAATCGCAGCAGGCCGAATACCCGCAGGTCATCCATAGCGTGCGCGAAGCGCTGGCGCGCTGGCCGCAGGCGATCTGCATGGTGTGGTACCCGATCAAGCTGCGCCGCAGCCTGCAGCCGTTTATGCGCAAGGCCGCCACGCTGCCGGCCAAGTCGGTGCTGGTGGCCGAGTTGCAGGTGCGCCCGGACGACTCGCCGTTGCGCCTGACCGGCAGCGGCCTGCTGCTCGTCAATGCACCGTGGCAGTTCGACCAGGTGCTGGCGCCAGCCCTTCCGGCGCTCAAAAAGCATCTCGGCGAGCCAGGTGCTGCGACCCGGCTGGAATGGTTGCGCCAAGATGCTTGAAGCGACACAACCTTCCGGGCTGATGGCTGATGGCTGATGGCTGATGGCGGCACTGGAGGCAGAGGCGGCAAGGCATTCGCGGCGCCACCGCGGTGTGCGCATCACTAGCGCACGGCGGTGGCGCCTTACTAGCAACTGACACTCAGCCAATTCCGACGAGCCTACGCGCTCGATAAGCGGGATCGTTTGTTTCCCTTACCTACGACGGGTTGGCCGCGCCGCCAACGCTCACCAAACCAGTGCGGTTCGCTCAGCGACGGGCCGCTCCAAGCGTCCCCGCGCTCACGAACGGCTCACGGCATCGTTCGTTACAGTGAAGTGGGTAGCACTGCCACCGTCCAAACCGCCCCCAACGGCGCACTGGATTCATTCACGGTTGTGCCCCGGGCTGGTGCCAGAATCTGCCGACCTTCAAGGAACATCGGTCATGGCCATTCGCAATCGCATGCCTCCCTGGCATGAAAACTTCAGCCTGCCCAATGGCCGCACTCTTCTGCTCCGCCCGATCCGTCCCGAGGACGGGCCGCCGCTGCAGGCCGCTTTCAGCCTGTTGGGACCGGAGGAAATCCGCGCGCGCTTCGTGCGTTCCTCCACCGAAATCACCCCGGAGATGGTGCAGCGTCTGACGCATCCCAACCCCAAAAACGAGATCGTGCTGGTCGCCGCCGAGCAGTTGCCACCGGGCGAAGCCCTGGTGGGCGCAGTGGCGCGTGCCGCGCTGGTGCCGGGCACGCGCCAGGCCGAGTACACCATTCTGGTCAGCAGCTTCGTCGCCGGCCAAGGCCTGGGCAGGCAATTGATGCGCAAGTTGGTGAAGTGGGCGCGACGCAAATACCTGGACTGCCTATTCGGCGATGTGCTGCAAAGCAATGTGCCGATGCTGCAGCTGGCAGAGTCGCTGGGCTTCAAGCCGCAGCCCCATCCGGATTCGCCGGAGTTGGTGCGGATGGTGCTGGAGCTGGATGCTTGAGTGGCTGGGACTTGGGACTCGACGTTAATGCATGACCGCCGCGTGGTCGATTGCGCAGCATTGCCATGCTGCGTGGTCCAGATCGCCCAGCGCGATGCGCCCTGTCAGGTGCTTACGCCCCCCGCTTCATGGCACCAGGTTGCCACAGGGCGGTTGGTGACATGGCGCCTTCTTCTGCGGGAAAGGAAGGCCCAAGGCACCCTGGACCGTGCAGACGCCCTGCCGCGCATGTGACCCACCACGCCGCCGTTCATACTAGATGGACCGGCCGCGGCGGGCGCTCTGATAAAATTGCCGGCTGATGCCGTCGCCTACCTTCCCCTCTCCGCCGCTGCCCAAGTCCGGCCAGCTCCGCGTCTACTGGCGCGCTCCGTCCTCTCCGACAGCGCTGGCCTGGTCGATTGCGCGGACAGCCGAGGCGCACGCCGGCCCGCTGCTGGTGATCGCACGCGACAACCATAGCGCGCATCAGATCGAAGTAGATCTGCATGCCCTGCTCAGCGGACAGTCCGCGCTGCCGGTGGTGCCGTTTCCCGATTGGGAAACCCTGCCCTACGACCAGTTCAGCCCGCATCCGGAAATCATCAGCCAGCGCTTGGCCGCCCTGCATCGCCTGCCCTCGCTGAGCCGCGGCGTGGTGATCGTGCCGGTGCAGACGTTGATGCAGCAGCTGGCACCGTTGAGCTACATCGTCGGTGGCAGCTTCGATCTCAAGGTCGGCCAGCGACTGGATCTGGACGCAGAAAAACGCCGTCTGGAAAGCGCCGGCTACCGCAACGTGCCGCAGGTCATGGACCCGGGCGATTTCGCGGTACGCGGCGGTTTGCTGGACGTGTTCCCGATGGGTGCGGACACGCCGCTGCGCATCGAGTTGCTGGACGATGATATCGACTCGATCCGCGCGTTCGACCCGGAATCGCAGCGTTCGCTCGACAAGGTCGACGCAGTCAAGATGTTGCCCGGCCGCGAAGTGCCGATGGACGATGTCAGCGTGGAACGCGTACTAGCTTGTCTGCGCGAACGCTTCGATGTGGATACCCGGCGCAGCGCGCTGTATCAGGATCTGAAATCCGGCATCGCACCGTCGGGCATCGAGTACTACCTGCCGATGTTCTTCGCCAAGACCGCCACCTTGTTCGATTATCTGGACAAGCGCGTGTTGCCGTTGATCGCCACCGGTGTGTCCAATGCGGCCGATGCGTTCTGGACCCAGGCACAGCATCGCTACGAGCAGCGCCGCCACGATGTGGAACGCCCGCTGCTGCCGCCGGACGAGTTGTATCAATCGCCCGATGCACTGCGTGAGCGGCTCAACAAGCTGGTGCGCATCGAAGTGTGGGCAAGCGATCATGCACGCATCGACCAAGCCGCCGCACTCGGCGACCAACCGTTGCCGCCGCTGCCGGTCGCCGCAAAAGACGCACCCGCCGGACAGGCGCTGGCATCGTTCCTGCGCAATTACCCGGGCCGCGTGCTGGTGGCTGCCGATTCGGCCGGCCGCCGCGAAGCCTTGATGGAAGTGTTGGCCGCCGCGCAACTGAAGCCTGAAGTGGTCGCCGATGTGCCGGCCTTCCTTGCTGCGGGCAAGCTGCGTTTCGGCATCACGGTGGCACCGTTGGAAGACGGGTTCGCCCTGGATAATCCGCAGATTGCGGTATTGACCGAGCGCCAGCTGTTTCCTGAGCGGGCCAATCAGCCGCGCCGCACCCGCCGGGTTGGGCGCGAGCCGGAAGCGATCATCCGCGATCTGGGCGAGCTGTCCGAAGGCGCGCCGATCGTGCACGAAGACCACGGCGTGGGCCGCTACCGCGGGCTGATCGTGCTAGATGCCGGCGGCATGCCCGGCGAGTTCCTCGAAATCGAATACGCCAAGGGCGACCGGCTGTATGTACCGGTGGCGCAGCTGCATCTGATCAGCCGCTACTCCGGCGCCTCGGCCGCCACCGCGCCGCTGCATTCGCTCGGTGGCGAGCAGTGGACCAAGGCCAAGCGCAAGGCGGCCGAAAAAGTCCGCGACGTCGCGGCCGAATTGTTGGAAATCCAGGCACGCCGATGTGCGCGTGCAGGTTTGGCGCTGCAGGTGGACCGGGCAATGTACGAGCCGTTCGCGGCCGGTTTCCCGTTCGAAGAGACCACCGATCAGTTGGCCGCCATCGATGCGACATTGCGCGATCTGGGCAGCAGCCAGCCGATGGACCGTGTGGTGTGCGGTGACGTCGGCTTCGGCAAGACCGAGGTTGCGGTGCGTGCGGCATTCGCGGCCGCCAGTGCCGGCAAGCAGGTCGCGGTACTGGTACCGACCACACTGCTGGCCGAGCAGCATTACCGCAATTTCCGCGACCGCTTCGCCGATTACCCGATGAAGGTGGAAGTGCTGTCGCGCTTCAAAAGCACCAAGGAAATCAAGGCCGAATTGGAAAAGGTCGCCAGCGGCGATATCGACGTGATCATCGGCACGCATCGGCTGCTGCAGCCGGATGTGAAGTTTAAGGATCTGGGTCTGGTCGTCGTCGACGAAGAACAGCGCTTCGGCGTGCGGCAAAAAGAAGCGCTCAAAGCAATGCGTGCCAACGTGCATCTGCTCACGCTCACTGCCACGCCGATTCCCCGCACGCTCAATATGGCCATGGCCGGGCTGCGCGATCTGTCGATCATTGCCACCCCGCCGCCGAACCGGCTTGCCGTGCAGACGTTTATCACTGCGTGGGACGATACGCTGCTGCGCGAGGCCTTCCAGCGCGAGCTCAGCCGAGGTGGCCAACTGTATTTCCTGCATAACGATGTGGAGAGCATCGTGCGCATGCAGCGCGATCTGTCCGCGCTGGTGCCGGAAGCACGTATCGGCATCGCGCATGGGCAGATGCCCGAGCGCGAGCTCGAACGGGTGATGCTGGACTTCCAGAAGCAGCGCTTCAACGTGCTGCTGTCGACCACGATCATCGAATCGGGCATCGACATCCCCAACGCCAACACCATCATCATCAACCGCGCCGACCGCTTCGGTCTGGCCCAGCTGCATCAGCTGCGTGGGCGCGTCGGCCGTTCGCATCACCGCGCCTACGCGTATCTGGTGGTGCCGGATCGTCGCTCGATGACCTCCGATGCGGCCAAGCGTCTGGAAGCGATCGCGTCGATGGACGAGCTCGGCGCCGGCTTCACGTTGGCCACGCACGATCTGGAAATCCGCGGTGCCGGCGAGCTGCTGGGCGAAGACCAGAGCGGGCAGATGGCCGAAGTCGGTTTCAGCCTCTACACCGAACTACTGGAACGCGCAGTACGCAGCATCCGCCAGGGCAAGCTGCCCGATCTGGATGCCGGCGATGAAGTGCGCGGCGCGGAGGTCGAGCTGCATGTGGCCTCGCTGATACCCGAAGATTATCTGCCCGACGTGCATACGCGCCTGACGCTGTACAAGCGTATCTCCAGCGCACGCGATACCGATGGCTTGCGCGAATTGCAGGTGGAAATGATCGACCGCTTTGGTTTGCTGCCGGACCCGGTCAAGCATCTGTTTGCGATTGCCGAGCTCAAGCTGCAGGCCAACGCATTGGGCGTGCGCAAGCTGGATCTGGGCGAAAACGGTGGGCGTCTGGTATTCGAAGCCAAGCCGTCGATCGATCCGATGACCATCATCCAGATGATCCAGAAACAGCCGAAGATCTACACGATGGATGGTCCGGACAAATTGCGCATCAAACTGCCGTTGCCGGAAGGCGCCGACCGTTTCAATGCCGCGCGCGGATTGTTGGCGGCGTTGGCGCCTGGCTGAAGCACCGCGTTGCGTTGCAGTTGTGAAAACAAGCTCGACTACATGCTTCAACTTCACGCAAGTAGGTGAGATATCACCTGCCTGCGCTCGCTGCTGCCGCGGAATCTGCCCCAAGCCAGGGTTGCTCGCACTTTCCAGCCGCACAGCGGCAGCCCACCTCACCGCCCCCCTTCCTGCGTCCCCCGAAGCGCCAGCGCCGCGCACCCTGGACAATGCTCAAACGACGACCCAAGGATTTCTCGGTCTATCGGCTTAAACTTGCCCGCCGGACGCGGCCGGACCTGCTCCAGCCACCGCCTCTTTCGTTCCATTCCAACTGGTCTGTTCGTCGCGACCGCGCATCGGCCCCTTTCGCGCAGCGCAGTCACATCCGCGCAGCAAAGACGCCGCCACGCCACCCGCGCCTATCGACCGCCAGATTCCGGACAACGTTCTTGCAGACCACTGATACGCCCAAAGTTTCGTAGACACTCAGGACCCTCGTTGCGCGTAGCGCCGTTCAAACTCTACATAGTCGAACGTGTCGGCGCGTGCGGCGTCTTTGGTGGGATAGACTCGCCGCCTGATCCGCTCGCGTTTGAACAGACCCAAGAAGCTCTCCACCGGTGCGTTGTAGTGGCAGTTGCTACCTCGACTCATGCTGCACACCAAGCCATGGGACGCCAGGAAACTCTGCCAGTCATCGCTGGTATAGACCGACCCTTGGTCCGAGTGAACCAGGCAGCCCGATCCAGGTTTGCGCCGCCACACCGCCGACAACAGCGCCTGCACGACCAACTTGGTATCGGCCCGATCGCGCATCGCCCAGCCAACGACCTGCCTGGAAAACAGGTCGATCACTAGTCGCCTCTGAAAAATCCCCTTCAAGCGCCAAGTGGCGTCGGTGACAGCGGCACGGCGCTAGAGGCGGCATTCACCATCGTTGCACGCACCCAGACAGTTTTGCTTTCGAGCCGTCGCAGGTGTCCACGACGCAGGTGCATTCGGGGACTGGCATGGTGTCCAGATTCGCCTTTCCCTCCTTCGCGCCGATCTTCTAGGAGTTGCAAGACCTTAGCGGTAACTCGCATGCACGATTGGACGCCAAAACGTGCCGTTTCCGGCTGTCGCTCCATTGCTCTGCCTCATCCGGCACGTTCTGCGGCTTGACTTGCGGGCGCCCGCGCAGTCGCCCAACCCAACACCAGCCCATGGCCGATACGGCGCGGAACCACGGTGTCCGGAAGCCGGCGTCAGTGACCAGGATCGGGCGAACATCGTCCGGAACCAGTGCCCTCAGTTATTGCAAGAAGCGTTTTTCTGCACCAGGCGATCCCTGCTGCTTTCCTGGCACCACCATGTCCAGCAAGGTGAGCGTGCGGCCGCCCACCGGCACCGCTGCGCGCAGCAGACACCACGATTTGTCTGGCTTCAAATCGCTCAAGTCGATGACGATTACCGGTTGCGCGCCGCGCACGTCCGTGCAACAACGCCTCAACCGCATGCAGCAACGCGCGTTCGCGCAACGCATGCATCCCGGACAGTGAGTTGGGCAGGCACTTCTGCAATACTTCGCTGGCGCGCATGGTCGTCAACCTTCTCTGGCTTAGGCACCTTGAAGAGTGCGCCATGCGCGCACTTTCTTCCAGACGATCATGTCGCAAGTGATTGATCTGCCCGGTTGATTGGTTGGACATGATCGTGCTGCACGCTGTTCCCTCTGATCGATGAGTTCTATCATTGCTCGCGTGGTTTTGCCTGCCGGTATTGACGTTTATCTCCTTGCCGCAGGCCAGTGGGGTCAACGTTGACGCAAATCCGGTCGGCGCACACGATGGCGTCGGAAGCGTAAAACGCCTGCACGACAGGCACCGCGTTTTCATAGCGCTGGAGTTCGTCCTTCGTGGCGGCGAGTTCACGACGGTAGTAGCCCAAAACGGCCCAGCCGACGAGAAGAACCAGCAGCAAGATGGCTCCGCCGGCGGCGAACCACGTCCACACGGTCTTGCTGGCTCCTTTCAACCGCGCAGTCGTAGTCGTGACATCGCGGTCGAATTGGGCTGCCACCGGCGCCAGCGCTTGCTTGCCGTCTTCGGCGAGTTGGGTCTTGGCGCCACCGACGATGGTGGCAATCTCGCGACGTGACATCGAAACTTCATTGCGCAGAGATTGCAGCTCTTGATTGAACGCCAAGCCTATGTCCTGTTCGCGCTGCACCATTTCAGTTCGCAAGGTAAGCATCGCCTTGGCGGATTGGTGATTGGCCTGAATCGATTCTTGTAGCGCTGCACGTAGCGCGGCGATGTCATCGTTGTTGTACATATAACTCGCACCTGTGCTAATCCTACTGTGTCATTAAATCCGCAGATGCGGAGGCATCCCGTCAAGTAGTGCCGCTGCGATGTCCATGGCGATTGTCCAGCGCAGCGTCGCGATCGAGTCGCTCGCGTGGCGCTGGGCGCGCGATTGCCTTCCGCCAGCGCGCCTTGACCGTCCTTACCAGATCCTTGCGCGGCGTGTTTACCGGCAGGTTGGACAGAAAGTATCGGGTCGGCCTGTCTTGGCCTTTGGGCCATTCGATCAACAGCCATTCCTCCTGACGCAAGCGATCACCTTGTGCTGCACGTACGCGTACGGCGGCGAAACGTCCCGACAACGGTGCGTTGCCGCCTTCCCGCCACGCGACTGTCCTGAAGGCGCGGGAGGGTAACGACAGCGCCAGCGCTTGCACCGACTGTGGCTGATGGTCGGCTGTACGACGATGGCGAACCGGAGGTCGGCCTTGGCCTTTCCACGCCGCCGGCGATTCGGGCCTTTGTCCGGGCGGCCAGACTTTCACGCTCGACACGATTCCCACCGCATAGTTCAGTTCCAGGCAAGCCAGCGCGTCACGCCAGGCCGTATTGCTGCCATAGGCTGCATCGGCCAACACCGTGCCGCGCGCCACTCCCGTGGCATGGGCTGCTTTCATCTGCGCCAGTGCGATCTGCGGTTTGGTCGCGAACTCAATCTCGTGGGGAATTCCCGCTTTTCCCCGGCGTGCTGCATCGCTGGCCCAGTCTTCAGGCAGATACAGCCTGAAAGCGATCGGAATGCTCGCTGCCGGCGTCGCCAACGATACGCTCACGGCCACCTGGCAATTGTCCTGCTTGCCGATCTCGCCGCAGTCCTGTCGGGCCACACCGACCGAATACCTGCCCTTCTTGCGAAAACCCGTGTCGCCCACGATCCAGTACACCTCGTCTTTCAAATCCAGCAGCGACGAAACGTACTGACGAACCCGCTCCAACATGGCCGCATCGGACCACTCTGATTTGGCCACGAAGTGGTGCAAGGCTTGATGGCGAGCCCTGGTTCGAAGCGGATCCAGATGAGCAGCCAGGGGCTCAACACTCTTGCGCTCCAAAGGCAGCATCAACGCACTGCAATCGCCTCGCAGGCCCGCAGTGCGGTCAGCATGACCGAGCGCAGCGGAGAGTTCATCGAGATAAGCGGAGAAACGCGCTTTGTTGCTGACTGCGGCCATCACGATCCCGCCGTGGGAGAGACTGCTTGCAGGATAACCTATTTATGACACAGTAGGACTAGGCTGACGTTCTTCTGGCCAACGATCACCAAGTGGTCGAGGACCCGGATGTCCAGAAGGCCAAAGGCTTCCTGCAGGCGTATTGTGGAAGAGGATGACGGCCACCGCGTTGAGCTGAAGAGCGCGCTGTGCGACCACTCGGGAATGAATCTCGCAACCGTCGACCGTGCCGAAGAAGAGATGTTCGGTCGCCAGGATGTGATGCCGGGTGTCGAGGAAGACAACCCCAGCGAAGCCAAGGTCTCTTTAAGAGGCCTAACGTTGGTGAAAAAACACCATGCAGCCCCACAAGGCTTGCGGGCCTGCAGACCGCCGCGAATCAATTCACGGACTCCGAAATGGGTCATCCATTCGCCATTGATGACAGGATTTCACATAGCGGCAAGATGCCTGGCCCCTCATCATTACCATTCGAGTGGCAACACTACAGACACTTCGACGACCTATACTCGACATGCCAATCAATCAAACAAAATTTCCAGGAATCTATATTTCCACCCAGACAAGCGCTCAAGAAGAGCCATACAAGAATCAAGTTGAGTCAGCCCTTGAGAAGATCGCAGCCGGCAGCTCCGGCAATGACCTTCTTCAAGGTCTAAGCAGTATCAGCGCTCGCAAGAATCGAAAAGTGACCATAGCGCAGATAGGTGCTGAAGAGCAGCCCAACACCAGAGCCGTCCTCAGTGCGAGGGAGGTTGAAGAATATAAGCCGAGGACTTTCGCCGATAACAAAACGCTCGCCATGGAACTAGCAAGAAAAGGAAGTGGATGCAATGCCATCATAGAATGGAGCCCGCAGAGTCATATCGAACTGAACGCCAACGGCTCCCCTGTTCGTCTTGGCTCTAATTCCGAGGACTCGTTTGTGGTTCTTGCACACGAGCTTATCCATGCTCAGCATCTATTGGCGGGCACATCGAAAGCCCATAACGGTGGAAATCGCTACAACGAAAAATCCGAAGCAGGAAAAGAGGAACTCAGGGCCGTCGGCGTCGGAAAGTACGAATATCGGAAGACCAAGCAACCGAGCGAAAACTCGATCAGGCAGGAGCATGGGCTACCTATCCGCAAAAAATATAAGCCTCACGGTATGTGAGGTCGCAATACCGATCAAGCGCTTGATTAGCTCGTCAAACCATCTCGGAGCCAAGCATCACCCCGTTGCACGAGTGCCCGGCATGGCCAGACACTCCACTCCATCCATTGATTCACTGAGCTGCTCGGCTGGGGGCTGTAGGCTGGCGCGTTTGATCAGGCGGCATCACGCTTCGCCGCTACCCAGTCTCCAGTTCCGCCTTTCCTGATCGAAACGCAGCGTATGAGCACGCCAAGCACTGGATGGCCTCGTGCTATGTGTCCGACGTCCCTCCCGCCCTGAGTGGCGGCAGGGTTTAGAGTCCGGGGTTGATGATATCGGTGTTGGCCAGATATTGGGCATACGCAGCCGGTGTCATGCCGCCGATTGCTTTCTTGGGTCGGTCCTAGTTGTATTCGCGTCGCCAGCGCTCGATCTCGGTGCGTGCATGCAGCAACGTCGGGAACCAGTGTTCGTTGAGTCATTCGTCGCGCAACCGGCCGTTGAAGGATTCGACGTAGGCGTTCTGGTTCGGCTTGCCGGGTTGGATAAGCCGGAACTGCACACCACGGGCATGCGCCCAGGCGACCATGGCCTTGCCGCAAAACTCCTTCAATCCTTTGATTAGCTCCCGGCTAGCGCGCTTGGCTTTGGCGGATCGAAGCAAACCTTCCGTGGTCGCCACGTCTTTCTTTGCCTCGGTATCGTCCAAGCACTCATCCAGACGCCGTTGAAGCACCTGCTCGGCAAAATACGTCACCGGGCAAATAGCGCTCATCTCCGTTCTTGATGTCGAACAGGTAGACCTGCGCCCCCTCACGACGGGTGATAAGGATTGACCTCTCCCCCTGGGGTCAACGACACCCACGACACCTCGCGCTGACTCAGCTAGCCTGGCGTACAACGGTCAAACCATCGCAACGCGGCTGCTTCGCTTGGTCTGGTGCCCCACAACAGGGTCAGCAGCAGGTAATCGGCACCGGCGGCGTTCAAACCGCCCTGCTCATCCCGGCGAGCCAGGATAACCCTCAACACCTTCGGCGGCGTGTCATCGCCCAAGGGATTGCGCACCTCAGCCCGACTGTAGTGGTTACGCAGGTCCTGAGCCCCGCGAAGCAGATCCTTGCTGTAGATGGCTTGGAACGGGTTGTAGATCGTTTTGGGCTCCCGCCGAGCCTGGTGTGCCTGTTCTTGTTCCACTTCGTTGAACATGTCCACAGAGCGCTTTGCATCGGTGAAGGTGTGCTCTGCAGCGGCAAGTACCGCGGCCCTCACCCGTTGAATGTATTTCCCAGCGATGCCCAGTTCTCCAAGCTGAGCTGTGGAAAGTTGGGCCCAGTCGTCGTGGGACGCCAAGGCATGGCGCTATGGAAGTCGGGATGCGGTTGGAGCCAAGCATGGCGCTCTTGCGCAACGCGTCGTATCCCCGCACAACGTCCTCGGTCCGCGTGTCCCGAATCTTCAGATCGGCCAAGCCCACCTCGGGTCGCTCCAGACGAGCTAGGCTGCTACGGACTGCCTCGACACTGACCTGCTTCACCTTCTTCAGGAGACCTCTCCACCAACTTGACCTTGCCCGCGTTGTCCATCACGGGGATCCGATCCACCGACAGGCTCAGGACTTGGGCGTAGGTCGGCTTAAACTTGAGCGACCCACGCCTCTTTGGCAGGTCTGGCAGCCCCGACGTCTTGCTCATGCATCCTCCATTGCTGTCGTGTGAGTGTTGTTGGTTGCAACCCACGTCGCAACAACACACGCTTTTCTTACCATGCGAATTCGTCGCAACATGCCAAATCGCGGCTCCTTTTGAATCGTCGCAACACGGTCGCAACGAAAAAAACCGTTACTCCCCGCCACACCCTTCTTTTGACCGTCAGTTCCGTTACAGAGCAAATTCATAAGTGACTGTTTCCTCAGATATTTCCAAGCCTGGCAAGGCCCCTCAAGAACATACGCCTGCCATGAAGCAATTTTTTGCGGCAAAGTCGGACTACCCCGACCTGCTGCTGTTCTTCCGCATGGGCGATTTCTACGAGTTGTTCTACGACGACGCGCGCAAGGCTGCGCGGCTGCTCGACATCACCCTGACCCAGCGCGGCAGTTCCGGTGGCGCGCCGATCCCGATGGCGGGCGTGCCGGTGCATGCGTATGAAGGCTACTTGGCGCGCTTGGTGGCGTTAGGCGAGTCGGTAGCGATCTGCGAGCAGATCGGCGATCCGGCGCTGGCCAAGGGCCTGGTCGAACGCAAGGTGGTGCGCATTGTCACGCCGGGCACAGTCACCGATGAAGCGCTGCTGGATGAGCGCCGCGACACGCTGTTAATGGCGATCTCGCGCAGCAAGCAAGGCTACGGCCTGGCGTGGGCGGATCTGGCCGGCGGGCGCTTCCTGGTCAATGAAGTGGATAGCGTGGAAGCGCTGGAGGCGGAAATCGCGCGCCTGGAACCGGCAGAGCTGCTGGTGCCCGACGAAGACAACTGGCCGCAATTCCTGCGCGGACGTAGCGGCGTGCGGCGTCGGCCACCGTGGTTGTTCGACGCCGATAGCGGTCGTCGTCAGCTGTTGGCGTTTTTTAAACTGCACGACCTGTCCGGCTTCGGCATCGACGACAAGCCGGGGGCCACGGCGGCGGCCGGCGCGCTGCTTGGCTATGTCGAAGAAACTCAGAAACAACGCCTGCCGCATCTGACCGCGATCGCGATGGAAGTGGCCAGCGAGGCGATCTCGATGAATGCGGCCACACGCCGCCATTTGGAGTTGGACACCCGCGTCGATGGCGATACCCGCAACACTTTGCTCGGCGTATTGGACAGCACGGTCACGCCGATGGGCGGGCGTCTGCTGCGACGCTGGTTGCACCGTCCGCTGCGCCTGCGCGATGTGCTGGTGCAGCGTCATCATGCGGTCGGCACCTTGATCGACGCGGGGGCCGATGCCGATGTGCGCGAGGCCTTCCGCGCGCTCGGCGATCTGGAACGCATCCTCACCCGCGTGGCGCTGCGCTCGGCGCGGCCACGCGATTTTTCCACCTTGCGCGACGGCCTAGCGCTGTTGCCGAAAGTGCGTGCGATCCTGGCACCGCTGGATTCGCCGCGATTGCAGACCCTCCATGCCGAGCTTGGCGAGCACGATGCCACCGCGCATTTGCTGATCGACGCGGTGGCCGACACACCGCCGCTCAAGCTCAGCGACGGCGGCGTCATCGCCACCGGTTACGACGCCGATCTGGATGAGCTGCGGCGGCTGTCCACCAACGCGGACCAGTTTCTGATCGATCTGGAACAACGCGAACGCGCCAGTAGCGGCATCGCCACGCTCAAGGTCGGCTACAACCGCGTGCACGGCTATTACATCGAGATCAGCAAGGGCCAGGCGGAAAAAGCCCCGCTGCACTACAGCCGCCGGCAGACGCTGACCAACGCCGAGCGCTACATCACCGAAGAACTCAAGAGCTTCGAGGACAAGGTGCTGTCGGCACGCGAGCGTTCGTTGTCGCGCGAAAAACTGCTGTACGAAGGCCTGCTCGACGCACTCGGCGGCGAACTGGAAGGCCTCAAGCGCTGCGCCGCTGCATTGAGCGAACTGGATGTGTTGGCCGGGTTTGCCGAACGCGCTCAGGCGCTGGATTGGTCGCAACCGGAACTGGAGAGCACGCCGTGCCTGCGCATCGAACGCGGCCGACACCCGGTAGTGGAAGCAGTGCGCGATCAGCCGTTCGAGCCCAACGATCTGGATCTGCACACTGATCGCCGGATGCTGGTCATCACCGGCCCGAACATGGGCGGTAAATCGACCTACATGCGCCAGAACGCCTTGATCGTGTTGCTGGCGCATGTTGGCAGTTACGTGCCGGCCAGCCGCGCGGTGATCGGGCCGATCGACCGCATCCTCACCCGCATCGGTGCCGGCGACGATCTGGCGCGCGGGCAATCCACCTTCATGGTGGAAATGGCCGAAACCAGCTACATCCTGCATCACGCCACGCCGCAATCGCTGGTGCTGATGGACGAAATCGGCCGCGGCACCTCGACCTACGACGGTCTAGCGCTGGCCGATGCGGTTGCACGCCATCTGGCGCATACCAATCGCTGTTACACGCTGTTCGCCACGCATTACTTCGAGCTCACTGCACTGGCCGACGAATCGCACGCCGGTGGCGCCAGCGGCATTGCCAATGTGCATCTGGATGCAGTCGAACACGGCGAACGGCTGGTGTTCATGCATGCGGTCAAGGACGGCCCGGCCAATCGCAGCTTCGGTCTACAGGTAGCTGCGCTGGCCGGCTTGCCCAAGGCGGCGGTGACGCAGGCACGGCGCCGACTGGCGGAGCTGGAACAACGCGGTGGCGAAAGTCACAGCGCCCAAATGGCACCCGCCGCACTGGATGCGCCGCAGCAGTTCGGCTTGTTCACCGCGCCATCTTCCGCTGCGCAAGAAGCGTTGCAGGCGCTGGACCCGGACGAGCTCACGCCCAAACAGGCGCTGGAGGCGCTGTATCGGTTGAAGGCGTTGCTTTGAGTGGGAATTTGAGAATCGGGAGTGGGGAATCGTCACGGCGTCGCGTCGGGTATGGCCGGATTCGTGATTCGTGATTCGTGATTCGTGATTCGTGATTCGTGAAAGCTTAGCTGCATGGCTTCACGCTTTACGTTGGCCAATCCATTGCAGCGTTGTGCTCGGATGGGTTGGCTTGAACACTGCTCCAATGCCGCTGTATCACGCTCTGCGCAGCGGTGCCTGCCGTGTGAATTGCTCTGATGGCCCGACGGGCGCACTCTGCCGGAACGTTTTGTCCAACCGGAGACCACACCGATGACCATATCGGCCTCGTTATCGATCAACTTGCCGCGCAGCTGCAGCAGCTCGCCACTAGCTCGACATTCCGCCCGAGCAGGCACAATTGGCTGTACACACTACGCTGCCGCTGTTGATGGGCGCACGAATAGCAGGCCGGCGGCACCGATGCGTCGATGGCACGTTCGGTTCGGCACAGGCGTAGTATCCATAGCAACGCGCTATCGATAAGGTTGGAGAATTCGAATTCCCTAAATGATCGATGCCGATTATCGTGTTAGAAAGCCGCCATGATGAGTACGCCTGATGCGCACGCCTGCAGGCTCCGCCAAAAGCCCGTCGACCTATTCCGGACCATCCGGGCAGGCGCCAACACCGCCAAACGCGGCGATGACACCCACTCGGCATTGGAACCGATCGCGCCCCGTCCCGATGACCCAGACTTAGAGCGGCTAACAAAACGTAGCGAGCAGTCGTCAGGTGGGCGCGGACGGCGCGCAGGAAGCGGAGTGTACGCGTGGTACATGCCGATTCCGGTCACCGGCCGCGCCCGCCTGGCGGTGAGCGCAGTCGTTTTGTTAGCCGCTCTTAAGCACTGCCCGCCACTTCGATTCCACCCGCACGTGTCGGCACATTTGGCACGCAGCTCCCCAAGTGCTCACGCACACAGGTAACCGCCATGACCACCGAAGCAAAGTGCCCGTTCAATCACGCCGTCGTCGGTACCGGAACCACCAACAACGATTGGTGGCCCAAGCAACTGCGCGTGGATCTGCTCAGCCAACATTCGAGCAAATCTAACCCATTGGGCCAGACCTTCAATTACGCCGAGGCATTCAAGCGCATCGATCTGCAAGCGCTCAAGCAAGAGCTGCGTGCGCTGATGACCGACTCGCAGGACTGGTGGCCAGCCGACTTCGGCCACTACGGCCCGCTGTTCGTACGCATGGCCTGGCATAGCGCCGGCACTTATCGCATCGGCGATGGGCGTGGCGGCAGCGGTCGCGGGCAGCAGCGCTTCGCACCGCTCAACAGCTGGCCGGACAACGTGAGCCTGGACAAGGCACGTCGCCTGCTTTGGCCGATCAAGCAGAAGTACGGCCAAGCGATCTCCTGGGCCGACCTGATGATCCTCACCGGCAACGTCGCGCTGGAAAGCATGGGCTTGAAGACCTTCGGTTTCGCCGGCGGCCGCGAAGACACCTGGGAGCCGGATCAGGATGTGTACTGGGGCCGTGAAACCAAGTGGCTGGGCGGCGACGAGCGTTACACGCAAGGCTCGCCGGGCGTGGACGAAGCGCACGGCGTGCTGGTAAAGGACGACGACAGCCAGGTGCAGCACACCCGCGATCTGGAAAACCCGCTCGCTGCCGTGCAGATGGGCCTGATCTACGTCAATCCGGAAGGCCCGGACGGCAAGCCCGACCCGATCGCGGCCGCGATCGACATCCGCGACACTTTTGCGCGTATGGCGATGAACGACGAAGAGACCGTGGCGCTGATCGCCGGCGGCCACACCTTCGGCAAGACCCACGGCGCAGCCGATGCCGAGCACGTGGCCGCCGAGCCGGAAGCCAGCGACCTGGAAAGCCAGGGCTTGGGCTGGCACAACAGCTACGGTAGCGGCAAGGGCGCCGACACGATTACCAGTGGCCTGGAAGTTACCTGGACAACCACACCGACGCAGTGGAGCAACGACTTCTTCGATCATCTGTTCAAGTTCGAGTGGGAGCTGACCAAGAGCCCGGCCGGTGCGCACCAGTGGGTGGCCAAAGAGGCCGGCGCCATCATTCCCGATGCACACGATGCATCAAAAAAGCATCGACCGACGATGCTGACCACCGATCTGGCACTACGTTTCGATCCAGCCTATGCAGCGATCTCGCGGCGCTTCCATGAGCATCCGGACCAGTTCGCCGACGCATTCGCACGCGCTTGGTTCAAGCTCACCCATCGCGACATGGGCCCGCGTGCACGCTATCTCGGCGCGGACGTGCCGAGCGAAGAATTGCTGTGGCAGGACCCGGTACCGGCAGTCGACCACGCCCTGGTCGATGCGCAAGACGCAGCCGGACTCAAGCAGACCATTCTGGGCTCCGGGCTGAGCGTGGCGCAGCTGGTCTCCACCGCATGGGCATCGGCCTCGACCTTCCGCGGCTCGGACAAGCGCGGCGGTGCCAACGGTGCACGCATCCGCTTGGTGCCGCAGAAGGATTGGCAAGCCAATCAGCCCGAGCAACTCGCCAAGGTGCTGAGCGCGCTGCAACACCTCCAGGCCGAGTTCAATGCAGCGCAGTCCGGCGGCAAGAAGATCTCGCTCGCCGACCTGATCGTGCTGGCCGGTAATGCCGCCATCGAACACGCTGCACATGCAGCTGGCCATAGCATCACCGTGCCGTTCGCGCCGGGCCGCACCGACGCATCGCAGGAACAGACCGATGTCGAATCGTTCGCAGTATTGGAGCCGGTGGCCGATGGCTTCCGCAACTTCGCCAAGCGCAGCTACGCCGTGCCTGCCGAGGCGCTGTTGATCGACAAGGCGCAGCTGCTCACCCTGACCGCACCGGAGTTGACCGTGCTGGTCGGCGGCCTGCGCGTGCTGGGCGCCAACGTCGGCGAGTCCAAGCACGGCGTGTTCACCACCCGGCCCGGCGTGCTCAGCAACGACTTCTTCGTCAACCTGCTCGATATGCGTACCGAGTGGAAAGCCACGTCCGACACCAAGGAGCTGTACGAAGGACGCGACCGCCGCACCGGCGAGCAGAAATGGACCGGCACCCGCGTGGATTTGGTGTTCGGTTCCAACTCCATCCTGCGTGCGGTTGCCGAAGTCTATGCAAGCGCCGATGCACAGGAAAAGTTCGTGCACGATTTCGTCACGGCCTGGACCAAGGTGATGCAGCTGGATCGTTTCGATCTGGCGTAAAGCAAACCGATGTTGCTGGTGCCTCTCATAGAGGTGCCGACAACAAGTCATACTTAGATCGGCTAACAAAACGACTGCGCGCACCGCCAGGCGCGCGGTCGGTGCTCGGAATCGGCATATACCACGCGTACACTCCGGTTTCTCCGCGTCGTCCGCACCCACCTGACGACTGTTCGCTAGGTTTTGTTAGCTGCTCTAAGCCTGACTATTGACCTCGGGACATGATCCATCTCGGTTCCCATCTTTTTCAAAACGCGTCGATATCGCCCAGTGCGGCGATCAAGCGACGCGCGCGTTTGTCCGGCTTACCTTCCGGGGGGCGATAGCCAGTACGCTCGGCGACGCGCTGCAGCCGCCATTGCGAACGCGCCTCGCGCGAGGCTTCGCTCTCCACGTACAGCGTCTGTGCAACCGGTGCCGGGCCGCGCACGTCGCTGAGCGCGGCGACGGTAATCTCGAAGATTTCACCGCCACGGTCGATACGCAATTGCTCGCCGCTACGCAGGGTGCGCGACGGCTTGGGCCGCTGGCCGGCGACATCCACCTTGCCGTTGTCCACTGCCGTCTTGGCAAGACTGCGCGTCTTGAAGAAGCGCGCCGCCCACAGCCAGACGTCCAGCCTGACCGTCGTCGCTTGTTCTATCGATTGAGTCATCGCGCTGTGCTTGCCGTCGGGTCCAATGGGCTGCAGACCGGTGTCGTCATCGCCGCTGCATCGGCGCCTCGACGGGCTGCGTTGAGCGAGAAATATCTGGGCAACGTCGCCGGAACTCAAGCATCGCCAACGACCTGGCCCGGCCTGCCTTTCACTCTCTGGCTGACCGATACAGGTGGATCTGCACAGCTCATGCAGTGCCCCGTATCGTCAAAATCGCCAGGCGACAGCACACCTCACACACTCCAATGCTAGTGTTCGCAACTTCCGCACCACGGCCTGTCTGCGATGCCCAAATCCGCTATCCTGACCGAAGGCCCGATCGGCAAGAATCTGCTGCTGTTCGCAATACCGATCTTGGCCGGCAATATCGCGCAATCGCTCAACGGCTCGATCAATGCGATCTGGGTAGGCCGCTACCTCGGCGAGGCTGCGCTCACCGCCGCGGCCAATGCCAACAGCATCATGTTCTTCCTGATCGGTTCGGTATTCGGCATCGGCATGGCCTCGACTATCCTGATCGGCCAGGCGATGGGCGCGCGCGACATCGCACAAGCACGTAAGGTCATGGGCACCAGCGCCAGTTTTTTCGGCGGGCTATCGGCGGTGATCGCCGTGCTCGGCTGGTTTCTGGCGCCGCATCTATTGACCGCGATGGGAACACCGCCGGCGTCGCAAACGCTGGCCGAGGATTACCTGCGGGTGATCTTCCTGGCGATGCCGCTGATCTATATGTTCGCTTTTTTGTCGGCAGCGTTGCGCGGCACAGGCGATGCACGCACGCCGTTCCGCTTTCTGCTGGTGTCGGTGGTGCTCGACATCGTCTTCAACCCGCTGCTGATCTTCGGGCTGGGCCCGTTTCCTGCACTTGGTATCGCCGGTGCAGCCTGGGCCACGCTGCTGGCACAGGCGGTCGCAATCGGCGGTTTGTTGCTGTATCTGCGCAAACAAGGCCACGTACTGTGGCTGGGGCGCCGCGAGCTGCAACTGTTCCGCATCTCTCCGACGATCCTGCGCGCGCTTATCGTCAAGGGCGTGCCGATGGGCCTGCAGATGGTGCTGATTTCGCTCGCCATGATCGCAATGATGAC
Source organism: Xanthomonas fragariae (assembly GCF_017603965.1). Lineage (NCBI taxonomy): Bacteria > Pseudomonadati > Pseudomonadota > Gammaproteobacteria > Lysobacterales > Lysobacteraceae > Xanthomonas > Xanthomonas fragariae. Next base: position 2,900,526 of record NZ_CP071955.1, read on the forward strand.
GCTGGTCAACGGTTTCGGCACCGACACCGCAGCCGCCTACGGTGCGGCATTGCAGCTATGGACCTATGTGCAGATGCCGGCCATGGCACTGGGCGCGGCCTGTTCGACGATGGCGGCGCAGAACGTGGGCGCGGGATTGTGGAATCGCGTGGATGCGACCGCGCGCACCGGCATTTTTGCCAACTTCTTGATGACCGGCGTGCTGATCGTGCTGTTGATCCTGTTCGATCGCTGGACGCTGGCGCTGTTTCTGCCAACTGGCAGCCCGACGCTGGAGGTCGCTCGGCATCTCAATCACATCGGCATCTGGTCGTTCCTGCTGTTTGGCGTGAACTTTGTGATTTCCGGCGTGGTGCGTGCCACCGGTGCAGTGATCCCGCCCCTTTTGATCCTGGCGTTCGGTCTGTGGGGCGTGCGCCTGCCGCTGGCGAACGCGTTGATTCCACATCTGGGAGCCGATGGCATCTGGTGGAGTCTTCCGATCAGCTCGATGTGTTCGATGCTGCTGTCGCTGGCTTATTACCGTTGGGGCGGCTGGCGCAAGGCGCGCATGCTGACCACACCAGCGCATCCTTCGGAATTGGCTGCCGCCGCCGAAGTGCCGGCGCATCCTGCATTGCCAGTTGCCGAGACCGCGCCAATGACGGAGTTGCCGCAATCTCGCCAGCGCTGACGTCGGCTGGCATTGCCGAGCGGTGTGCTGCCACAACAACTGAAGTCACAGTGGGCCGAAAGCAGGCGCAGGAGCCCTGTCGACCTGATCGATGCAGTGAGCAGATGCTTTTTCTCGGCTAGGCCGGCTCGCCTGCTTGCAGAGCCGCTGCGTAGAGGTGTCGCATCGCAAACAGCAGACGTTCGCGCGCTCGTTTCGCGAACGTTGTTGGATTAACAAGCGCCAATTCCCGAATCCCAATTTCCATAACGCAAACAGCCGCCCGAAGGCGGCCGTTTGGCAGCGACAGGACACAAGCCTGCCAGTGATTTACTCCGCCTTTGCAGCAGCCTGGCGAGCGGCCTTGGCTTGTGCCGCAGCGGCCAAGTCTTCCTTGATGCGGGCAGCCTTGCCTTCCAGACCACGCAGATAGTACAGCTTGCCGGCGCGCACCTTACCACGACGCTTGACTTCGACCGAGTCGATGATGGCGCTGTGGGTCTGGAACACGCGCTCGACACCGAAGCCGTGCGAGATCTTTCGGACGGTGAATGCGGAGTTCAGGCCGGCATTCTTGGTCCCGATTACCACACCCTCATAGGCTTGCACGCGCTCACGGTTGCCTTCCTTCACCTTGACATTCACTACGACGGTATCGCCCTGATTGAAGTCCGGCAGCTGGCGCTGAATCTGGGCGGCTTCGAAGTCAGCCAGGATGGTCTTGTTGAGTTTGCTCATGATGGGCACCGCGTGTCTGGTGATATTGGACCGGCAGTCGCCGCACGGCGATTGCTCGAGGTTCGTAGGAAAGCCAGACGCAAGGCTGGCCAGTAAGCCGTACATTATGCCCCATTCAATCTTGCAAGAGCTAGGGGTGAGCCCTTATTTCCCGTCGCCTGAGGCAAGTTCGCGGCGAAATTCGTCCAGCAGACGGCGATCGTTCTCATCCAACCCGGCCTCGTTGAGCAGATCCGGACGACGCAGCCAGGTCCGGCCCAGCGACTGCTGCCGGCGCCAGCGCGCGATGGCAGCATGGTTACCCGAACGCAGCACATCCGGCACATCGCCCCAGTCGTGAGTCGAAGGATGGCTGTAGTGCGGGCAGTCGAGCAGGCCTTGCGGGCCTTCGAAGCTGTCCTGGGCTGCAGATTCGGCGTCGTTCAACACCCCCTCCTGCAACCGCGTCACCACATCCACAAGTACTGCAGCGCCCAGTTCGCCACCGGACAACACGTAGTCGCCGATGGAGATTTCCATATCCACCGCCTGCGCCAGAAAGCGCTCGTCCACCCCTTCGTAGCGCCCGCATAACAGCACCATGCGTGGCAACTGCGCCAGCGCGCGTGCGAGCGACTGGGTGAGCGAGCGCCCCTGCGGACTGAGGTAAATTACCGGCGCTGGCCGGCTGTCAGCGGCTTGCACCGCATCCAGACAGGCCCGCAACGGCTCGATCAACATCACCATGCCGGGCCCACCACCGAACGGACGATCGTCCACGCGACGGTAATTGCCCTGCGCATGATAGCGCGGATTCCAGCCCTGCAATTCCAGCAAACCGCGCTCCTGCGCCCGCCCGACTACGCCGAACGCCGCGCATTGGTCGATGAACTCAGGGAACAGGCTGATGACGTCGATGCGCACTGGGTGGGAATCGGGAGTAAGTAAGTCAAGAGCGGCTCAAAAGCACTCCTCCGATCAGAAATCCGGGTCCCAATCCACCACCATCAGATTGGCTTGGAAGTCGACCGACTTGACGAAATCCGGCTGCACGAACGGCACCAGCCGCTCGCGATCGCCGCGCACCACCATCACGTCATTGGAACCGGTGGAGAACAGATGCGACACCATGCCGAGTTTGACGCCCTCGACGGTCTCCACCTGCAGATCTTCCAGATCCACCCAATAATATTCATCGGGCTTGGGTGGCGGCAGCGCGCCGCGCGAGACGTAGATCTCTACGCCGTGCATGGCCTCGACGGTGCTGCGATCGGAAATATCGGGGAATGTCGCGATCAGATGCTTGCCCTGATCACGCCCGCGCGCTCCACTCAGCGTCGATTCTTCTCCCGATGGCTTACGCAGAGTCCACGGTTGATACCGGAAGATTGCACTACGCGGTTCGGTCCAGGACTCTATTTTGAGCTCGCCCTTGACACCGAAAGCTCCGGCGATCCTACCCAGCAGGATACGGCGCTCGGTTTGTTTCATCTGGTCGACTAGGCCAACTATGCGCTCGGCTCTCCAGAATCAGGCCGCAGCGGCCTGGGACTTTGACGCTTCGCGATACAGGTTACGCACCTTATCGGTCAGCTGAGCGCCCTGGCCAACCCAATGGTCGACACGAGCGACATCCAGCACGACACGCTGCTCTGCGCCCTGGGCAACCGGATTGTAGTAACCCAGACGCTCGATGTTGCGGCCGTCGCGCGCGCTGCGCACGTCGGTCACAATGATGTGGTAGAAGGGGCGCTTATTGGCGCCGCCGCGGGTCAGTCGAATCTTGACCATGATGTAGTTTCCTAAGTTGCCCAGTCGCCATAGTGGCGCGGTAAGCAGGCGATTATAGCGGGCCCCGGTGGCGAAGCCAAGTCACCGCGAAATCGCTCAGATCCGTTGCCAGGCTTGGGTTTCCAGGGCCCGCTCCAGTAGCGGCAGCTGCGCGGCCTGCGCGGACCAGCGCACCGATCCAGCCGCCACGATCGCTTGTTGACCGCGTGCGTTACAGCTGAAGGCACCGTCGAAACTGTCGAGCTCGCTCAGCGTGACCGAACCAGATCCGTGCTCGATACCGAGCGCTTGCAGACCCGCCTGCAGCAGACGCTGCTGGGTACCGGGCAAGGCCGGCCCTTGCGGCCAGACCACCCTACCCTGCCGCCACAAGCCCAGATTCCAGAAGGCGCCCTCCACTACTTGTTCTTGGGCGTCGATCAACAGTGCATCGTCATACCCGGCGAGCATGGCCTGGCGACGCAGATGCAGCAGCGCAAAGATGCCGACATGCTTGAGCTGAGGTTGCTCGCGCACATAACGGACAGGCTGCACACGCAGCGCGCTGGCAGGCATCTGTGCGGCGGGTGAGAGGGACATCAGCACATCCAGTGCGACATCACGCGCTGGATCGCACAGCTCGAAATCCTGCGAAAACACGGTGATGCGCACACTTGCGTCCTTGCTTCCGGCAGCGGACAACCCAGCGCGCACCTGGGCGCGAATGGACAAGTCATCGATCGATGCGCCAAATAAGGCAACGCTGTCGTGTTGCAGCCGCTGCAGATGCAAGTCCAGCGCGCGCGCTGCATTGTCGCGTACTTGCAGCGTGGTGAAGTGGCCGTAGTTGATCAATGCGGCCGCGCCCAGTTGCTGCAGCGTCGCGGGTGTGCCATTGCAGAAAATCAACGACACAGCAACGCCTGCGCTTGTTCCCACCACTGCGTCACCAACTGCGCGGCCGGTTGTACGGGCGCCATCCAGGCGGACTGGCCGGCCCAGGCCTGCATGGTGTCCAGGTGGTTGTCGCGCACCGCGGCCTGGCGCATCGGTGCAGTCAGCCCGCGCTGCACCGGATAAGGCGCGGGCGGTGGCGCATCCGCAGCGCGGGCGGCATGCACGTATGGCGTGTCCAGCGCGCGCCCCAGCCGGCCGGAGAATGCGCGGGTTGGCTGGGTCTGTTCCGGCTCTGCCTTGACCAGCGCATCGGACCAGACGCTTGGCACTGCCGCCTCGGGCGTGCGCAGCAAGCCGGTGCATATCTGCGCTGCGCTCGCGCCCAGCATCAGCGCTGCGGCGATGCCACGCGCATCGGCGATGCCACCTGCGGCGATCACCGGGATATCGAGATGATCGACCAATCGCGGCAACAAGGCGAACAACCCGGTCATCTGCCGCTCGGCCTGGCTGGCGTCGAACGCACCACGATGGCCGCCGGCCTCCGCACCTTGCGCAACCACCGCGTCTGCGCCCGCGGCCTGCGCCGCGCGCGCTTCGTCCAGCGTGGTGGCGCAGGCAAACCAGGCGATACCCGCGCGCTTCAGGCGCGCAACCTGATCGGGCCGAAACACGCCCATAATCGATGACGCGACCGCTGGACGCGCATCAAGCAAGGCATCGAATTGCGCGTCGAAATCGGCAGGCGTTGGATCGCATGCCGCCTCGGAAACCGAAGGCCCCCACTGCAACAGGAACTCGCGCATGTGCGCCTCGGCATCTGCGTCGCGCGCAGGGGCCGGATCGGGAATCCAGAGATTGACCTGCGCTGGTCCAGCGCTTGCGTCGCCAAAGGCCGTCATCCACGCCACGATGTCCTGCGGCTGCGACAACACCGCACCCATCGCTCCCATGCCGCCAGCCTCGGCAACCGCCGCCGACAATGGCACCGGGCAGGCGCCGGCCATGGGGCTGAGCAGGATGGGCAGGCGTAGGCCAAAGAGCTGGCAGAAGCGCGCGAGGTTTGCGTCCGGGCCGGTTAACGTGGGCGACGACGTCGGCATGTCAGTAACTGCCCTCAAACAGTTGCACGATCCTGGGCCAATGCGTCTGTCGCGCCAGGTCCAGTGCTGTTTTGCCGGAGAGCGCGCGTGGCGAGGCAACCACGCCGTGCCTGAGCAGCAGCGACACCGGTTGGTAATTGCCCGCCAAGGCATCGGGTTGCAGGAGCGCCCAACCGGCTTCGTCGCGGAAATGCGCCATGTCAGGCTGATCGCGCAGGCCTTCATCGAAGTTGTGGCCCATGTTCTTGCTCATCGGATGCTAGCGCTCGGACGAATCCTGCTCCATTGCGGCAGCCTGAGCCGGCTTGCTAGCGAACATCTTGCCGAACACGCCCTTTTGCGTTCCTGCACGGGCGCAGGCACCGGGCGTACTGCGCCCGTCTCAGCGAAGTCCAGGCCCCATGGAGCGTCGTCCTCGGCGCATTCGGCCAGCGACATCGTGCGACACATCGCATCGATGGGATGGCCGCCATAGATCTGGCCATCGACTGCCGACATCCAGTCTTCCAGGTCGGCCATCGGTGCAAACCCAGCGTCGACGGCAGTGCGTCCTGCAATCCATTCCGGATCGTTTAGCTGGCGGCCGGATACCTGGTCCCCATCGAACTGCACATTGGAAATCCAAACGTGCGCGTGCGATGGCGCGTCGACGGCGGAAACATCGGTCGCGAAAGGCAATTGCACCGCGGCCATCTCCACGCCAGGCACGATGCGGCGATATTCCCAGGACAACTCACGCCATAAAAACTTGACGGTATCGCACGCCGCCGCGTCGACCGGTTGCAGTGCGGCATCTTCATCGTTTGCGATATACATGCGGTTGTCGGTCATGTCTATTGGGATAAGTGCGGCCAATAAGTGCGGCCAACAAACGTTGCAAGCAGAGGTCGGCGAGTATGGACGGCGCGGCCAGAACCATAGTGGCGACTGGTACGCGCCGCGCTGGCCCGATGGCGCAGCAACGTTGATAACCGCTCGCGCTACCTATGGCGCATGGCAACGGCAGCGCCTGACCTGGGCAGAAACGACACGACACGAAACGGCGAGGACGCAACACAGGCGCACATGCATCTGCTGCGGAGCGATCCCCACAATCGCCAGCGCACGGCCAGTGCGGCGCCGCGCATGCTGCGTCAGCGCATCGCTCAACTCAGCGGAACGGCATGCCGCCGCGGCCACCCATGGCGCCCATCATGCCTTTCATGTTGCGCATCAGGCCCTTCATGCCGCCGCCGGCCAGCTTGCCCATCATCTTTTCCATCTGCTGATACTGCTTCATCAGCTTGTTGACATCGGCCGGCAACATCCCCGAGCCGCGTGCGATGCGGGCGCGGCGCGAGCCGTTGAGCAGGGCCGGGTTGCGGCGCTCTTTCTTGGTCATCGAGTTGATGATCGCGATCATCTGCGGCACTTCCTTGCCGGTGACTTGTTGTTTGACGTTGTCCGGGATCTGGCCCATGCCCGGCAGCTTGTCCATCAGCCCATGAATGCCGCCCATGTTCTGCATCTGCTCGAGCTGTTCCTTCATATCGTTGAGGTCGAACTTATTGCCCTTGGCGACTTTGGCGGCAAGCTTGGCGGCCTTTTCCTGATCGACACTGTGCTCGACCTGCTCCACCAGCGACAACACATCGCCCATATCCAGGATGCGGCTGGCGACCCGATCGGGATGGAACACATCCAGCCCATCGGTCTTTTCGCCGATACCGACGAACTTGATCGGCTTGCCGGTGATGTAGCGCACGCTCAGCGCGGCACCGCCCCGGGCGTCGCCGTCGGTTTTAGTCAGTACTACGCCGGTCAGCGGCAGCGCCTCGCCGAAGGCTTTGGCGGTGTTGGCCGCGTCCTGGCCGGTCATCGCATCGACCACGAACAAGGTCTCGGTCGGGTTGATCGCGGCGTGCAGCGCCTTGATCTCGTCCATCATTGCTTGGTCGATCGCCAGGCGACCGGCGGTATCGACCAGCAGCACATCGGCGAACGACTTGCGGGCATCGCTGATGGCGGCACGCACAATGTCGACCGGCTCCTGCGAAGCCTCAGATGGGAAAAACAGCACGCCGACCTGTTCGGCCAGCGTCTTGAGCTGCTCGATTGCGGCCGGGCGGTAGACGTCGGCCGAGACCACCATGACTTTCTTCTTGCGCTTTTCCTTCAGGTGCTTTGCGAGCTTGCCCACCGTGGTGGTCTTGCCCGCACCCTGCAAGCCGGCCATCAGGATGATTGCCGGCGCCGGCACGTTGAGGTTGAGGTCGGCGGCGGCGGCGCCCATGACCGCAGTCAGTTCGTCGCGGACGATCTTGATCAGCGCCTGGCCGGGAGTCAGCGACTTGAGCACTTCCTGGCCGACTGCGCGTACCTTGATGCGCTCGATCAGCGCCTGCACCACCGGCAGCGCGACGTCGGCCTCGAGCAGCGCGATGCGCACTTCACGGGTGGCTTCGCGAATGTTCTCCTCGGTCAGACGGCCGCGACCGCGCAGGCGCTCCATGGTGCCGGAGAGACGTTGGGTAAGGGACTCGAACATGCGCAAAAGACCGCAGAGGGGAAACAGGTGCCGATTATAGCGGCACACACCAGCTGCCCGCCCCGCCTGACTTGGCATGTCCGCTCTTCCGAGTTCCAAGTCACCATTCCCGAGCTGCCCCCCCCCCCTCCACCAGTGTGCGAAACTTCCACGATGACAATCGTTTTCATCGCGTTCGCCTTGTACCTGCTGGCCACGACGCTGCTCACCCGGGCGGTGCTGCACGATGGCAACCAGGCGCCAGCGCGCTGGCTGGCGCCGGCGCTGGCGGCGGTGGCGCTGCATACCGGGTATCACGTGCTGGTGGCGTTTCGCACTGTGGGTGGACCGGACATGCATTTCTTCGCCGCACTGTCGTTGTGCGGCCTGGGCATGGCCGCGCTGACAGCAGTGTTCGGCGGCCGTGGACGGATGGCGGCGGTGGGTGTGGTGGTGTTCCCGCTGTCGGCGATCCTGCTGGCCTGCTATCACGCCTACGGCCACGAACCGAGCGCCGACCTGGGCTGGCGGCTGGAATTGCATGCGTGGATTGCGCTGTTGGCCTACGCCACGCTGGGCATCGCTGCGCTGCTGGCGATCATGCTATGGCTGCAGGAGCGCGCGCTGCGCCGGCGCGATTTCCACACTTGGTTGCGCGCATTGCCGCCGTTGACCGAGCTGGAAACGCTGCTGTTCCGCATGATCACGGTAGGATTCGTGCTGTTGAGCCTGACCTTGTTGACCGGCCTGCTGTTCGTGCAGGACTTCCTGGCGCAACGGCTGCTGCACAAGACCGTGCTCAGCATTCTGTCGTGGATCGTGTTCGGTGCGCTGCTGGTCGGCCGCTGGCGCAATGGTTGGCGCGGCACCAAGGCAGTACATTGGACGCTGACCGCGATGGCGTTGCTGGTGCTGTCGTTCTTCGGCAGCAAGTTCGTGATCGAGCTGGTGCTGGGGTCGCGCTGATCGCGTAGCTGGCAGGCTTGATGTGTGATGCAAGCAATTGCGAGGCGGCGCGCTGTGCGCACGCCACTGTGCGCACGTCGGTGCACCCTGCCCTTTGCAGTGACGCGGCGAACAGTCGCCAGGTGAGCGCAGAGCGTGCGCTCACAACCAAAGCTGTAGGAGCAGCACCTGCCGCAATGAGCACCGAGCACCGGCCCTGCCCGCCTATGGCAGCACAGTCGTTCTGACAGACGCTCTCAGGCATTCAGCGCAGCGCTTACAGCTGCCCACGGCTGATCCGGACCCGGACTGGCGAAGCGATAGGCGATGCGGCGGCGGTAGACCTCACCGGGGCGCAGAATCGTCGACGGGAAGTTGGGCTGATTGGGTGCGTCCGGGTAGTCCTGCGGCTCCAGGCACACGCCGCGGCCCAGGCCGGGATGATGGTCGTCCAGATGCTGACCTTCGTAGAGTTGCACCGCCGGTGCATCGCTGGTGATACGCAGCGCTACGCCACTGTGCGGCGAATACAGCTCGGCAACGCAGTCAGCATCGGCGGCCAGCACCAGGCATTGGTCGTAGCCTTTGCCGAGCATCACTTGCGGATGTGCAGGGTCGCTATTGTCGGCCAGTGCGATGGGCGTGCGGAAATCGAACGGCGTGCCGGCGATCGGGGCGATTTCGCCGGTCGGGATCGATTCGGCATCCACCGGCAGATAGCGCTCAGCCGGCACGCGCAGCACTTGCGATGCGGCAGGCCGGTGCGGGTCGCCGGACAGGTTGAAGTAGGGATGGTGGGTCAGGTTCAACGCAGTGGCGGCGTCGCACTGCGCTTCGAAGTCCAATTGCAGGCTGCGCCCGTGGAGCTGCAAGCGCGCACGCACCTGCAAATTGCCGGGGTAACCTTCTTCGCCATCGGGAGAGTCGTACCCGAGCAGCACCTGATCCGGCGCCTGCTCCAGCACGCCCCACACACGCCGCCCGAAACCGCGCAGGCCGCCGTGCAACTGATTGCGCCCCTCGTTGGCCGCCAATGTGTGGGTGACACCATCCAGCGTGTAACGCGCGCCAGCGATACGGTTGCCGAAGCGGCCGACAAGAATATTGAGGCTGTCGCCATCTGCGGCATACGCGGGCAGATCCGGCAAGGCTAGCAGCAAGGGCACGACACCTTGCCCAGTAGTCAACCGCAGCGCGTGCAGAATGCCTCCATAGGTCAGCACTTCTGCCTCCAGCCCGGCATCGCTGCGCAACGTCAACGCTTGCACCTGTACACCGCTTGGCAACTGCCCGAACACTCGCTGCATGGAATCGTCTCGCCGATGGTGGAAGCTCGCGAGCATAGCCGTGTCGCGCAGCTGCCAACCATGCCGATGCGCACATCCGGCCTTGGCAGATGCCTTGCGTGGCAACTACCGCCGCATCGGCCTTAGAGCGGCTAACAAAACGACTGCGCTCACCGCCAGGCGGGCGCGGCCGGTGATCGGAATCGGCATGTACCACGCGTACACTCCAGTTCCTCCGCGCCGTGAGCACCCACCCGACGACTGCTCGCTACGTTTTGTTAGCCGCTCTTACCAGTACACGCTTAATCCGATCGTGACCGACTCCGCCGGCCACCCCGACAGCGTCATGCTGCCGCGGCTGGAGTGGGTGCAGCTCAACCAGTCCGAGTTGCTGTCCAATCCCGCGCGCCGTGGCGAAATCGCCTTCGAGGCTGACATCCTCGCTAACGATGCTATGGATCTATCGATCAAGTTGCCGCTCTTAATCGGCGGTCGCACTGTCCTGCGTGTCGCCGGCGTCGGCGAGCACCCGCGCCAAGGCCTGCTCAAGCAAATCGCCGGTCACCGGCTTACGCAGGAAGCCATTGCAGCCAGCCGCCATCGCTTGCGGTTCGGCATCGGCATCGGCACGCGCGGTCACTGCAACAATCGGGAAGCGCACACCGCGCACGCGCAGCTGCGCCACCAGCGCCGCGCCATCGAGACCAGGCAGATCCAGGTCGCACAGGCCTGCATCGAAACTGTGCGTACTCACCTCAGCCAAGGCCGCAAGACCATGCAGAACATGGGTAACGTGATGACCGCGCGTCTGTAGCAAGCCCACGATCACCTGCGCCACAGTCGGGTCGTCTTCGACCAACAACAGCTGCAACGGCGCCCGATCGTGAAGCGCAGGTGCATGTGTCGCATTCGGCGTCATTACCGGTAACGCAGCCACCCAGCGCAACGGCAGTTCGACCACGAAACATGCACCCTGCCCCAACTCACTGCTGACCGTCACCGCGCCACCCATCGCCGCTGCGAGCTCGCGGCAAATCGCCAGCCCCAGGCCGCTGCCCCCGTGCCGCGCGAGCGTAAGCGCTCCCTCCGCCTGCTCGAAGCGCTGGAACAAACGCCCGCGCTGCTCCTGGCTCATGCCCGGGCCGGTGTCGCATACCTCTACCCGAATTCCCTGCGTCGTATTTTGCGGCAATGGCGAAACCCGTAAGTGCACGCTACCGCGCTCGGTAAACTTGATCGCGTTGAAGAGCAGATTAAGCAATATCTGCTGCACCCGACTGGCATCGCCATGCAATGCCAGCGGCAATACATCATCCAGCACGCATTCGAAGGCCAGCTGCTTCTGCCCGGCACTTGGGCTCACCAGCCCGGCCACTTGTTCGATTAGTTGACGCAGATTGAAGTCGCGGTACTCCAGCGGCAGTTTGCCGGCCTCGATCCGGGCCAGATCCAGTGCATCGTTGACCAGACGCAGCAGATGCTTGCCCGCTAGCTGGATCGCACTCGCGTAGCCTTGCTGACGCCCATCCAACGGCGTCTGCAACAGCAACTCGCTCATGCCCAGTACACCGGTCATCGGCGTGCGCACCTCGTGCCCCAAGGTGGCAAGAAAGCGTGTCTTGGCCAACGACGCCTGCTCTGCAAGCTCGCGCTTGTGCTGCGCCAACTGCCACTGCGCACGCATACGTACACGCCGGCGATAGGCGGCGGCGAGCAACGCGCTGAGCAGCAATCCCGACATGCAGATCAGCGCGATGCCCACGTTGCTGCGCCACCATGGCGGCTTGACCGAGAACTGCAGCGTCTGCACCTGCGAGCGATTTCCCAGAGGATCCACTCCCTGCAGCGCGAGCTCATAGTTGCCGGCAGGCAGGCTGGCAAATTCGCGGATACCCGCATTGCCCGACGTCTGCCATTCGGTGTCGAAACCTTTCAGGAAACTGCGATAACGATTGGAAAGAGGATCGCTGTACGACAGCAGTCGGGTGACGACCTGCAACTGCCGATCACCCGGTCCCAACTGAAACGGGCGATCCATCGGCAACGCGACGCGTGCGCCATCGCGTAGCACGCTGACATGTTCCAACTGCAATGCAGGAACAAAAGGCGAGATATCGGGCATCGCGGTATCCAGTAATACGGTAGAGCCATCGCTGGTCGCACCAATCAAAGTGTCGCCCGACATCAGCAGGCAATGCTGGATGAACTCCTGACTGGTCAAGCCATCGCGCGTGCCGATATTGCGCAACCGTGCCGGCGTTGCCGAGGGGTCGATCCGCCACAGCCCACGCAAACTGGAAATCCAGACCCGGCCACGCGGGTCGATCTGCATTGCGGACGCGTCGAACCCGTCCAGCCCGTCGGCTTCGCCCACGTGGCGTGCACGCGCCCAGCGTGTTGCGGTTTTTTTCCATTGCTCTGCACCGGTGGCCCGATACACCCACACCGTCTCCGATGATTGGCTGGCAAATGCCTGGATCGGCGTTCCTTGGAGACCTGCAACCGGCACGAAGCGGCGTGACGCTTGGTCCCACGCGAACATGCCGCCCTCGCCCGCAACCCAGACTCGCCCATCGGGGCCTTGCTCCAGCTGCTGTATGCCGATGTCGCGCAGACCGTGCAAGTCTTGTTGCGTGATGCGCTGCAAGACCCGGCCGCTGCGCAGATCGCGCTGCTGCACCATGTCGATGAACGCCATCCACACCGTATCGTCATGCTCGATGATCCAATCCGGCGCCGACAGCGCCGATGCCGGTTCGGGGCCGTCGGACGGCCAGTGGATGAACTCCCCGGTGCGCAGATCCATCCGCGACAGACCAAAACTCAAATTGCCCAGCCACACCCGTTGCAGGTGATCCTCCAGCGCCGATACCAACTCCATTCCCTTGAGATACGGCGACTGCAGACCTGTCTGAAACGTGTCGCCGGTGCTCGGATCGACGCGCAACAGACGACCTTCCGCATCGGCCTGCCACAAGCCACCGGAACGTGTGGCAGGCGCCAGGTTGCAATACATGGCGTCCCCGGTCGGCACGGCGGGTTTGAGCACGGCACTGCGCTTCCAATCTACCGGCAAATACCCGAGACCGGTGCCATGCATCGGAATCCACAGCCCTCCATCGGCCGCTCCCAGCAGACCGATGACATTGCGGCGCGACAACGGCCCCTCGCCACTGAAAGCAGGTACCGGCGGACGCTGGCCGTGCGTGCGCCACAGACCGCGTCCGCTCCCCAGCCAGAATTCGCCATCCGGAGCAGCCACTGCGCTCCAGAACTCGTTGCCGTTACCGAACATCGTGCCCCAGGCGAGCGGCTGCCATCGATCATCGGACCTCATGACATGCAATCCGGACTCGCTACCCACCCACAGACGGTCTCCAGTCCATTGCAGACCGAAGATAGCTGACTGCCGGTTCGGTTCGTCCGGAATATACTCACGACGCATGCGCCTTCCATCGTAATAGGCCAGGCCGCTGCTGGTTCCGATCCACAACCGGTGCCGCGTGTCCGCTGCCAGGTTCATGACCATGGCCTGATCCAGCTCGCCTTCCACCGCGCCCAGATCCACCGACACCATCGTCCCACCGGCATCGATGCGAACCAGCGCGCCGGTCGTGGTTCCGGCCCAGATATCACCATCGAACGCAGCGATGCTGTAGATTTTGCCGTCTTTCATCGATGGATAATCGACGGCGCGGTAATGCCGGAAGCGACTGCGACCGGCGTCCATCACGCTCAGCGTCTTGCCGCACCCGATCCAGATCCTGTCCAACGCATCGATGTGGAGCGCCTGGATCGCGTTGCAGGGCAACGACGCAGGATCGGTCGGGTCGTGACGCCAGGTTCTGAATCCTGCACCGTCGTAACGCACAAGGCCATCCAAGGTGCCGAGCCACAGGTAGCCGGCACGATCCTGGTTGATGGCAATCACCATGGTCGACGGGAGCCCTTCGCTGGGACCCACGATCCGAAAGCGCGGTATCTCCGGAATCTTCGCCGCGCACGGCAACACACCCAGCAGCAACACCAGCACAACGACAAGCGCACGCATGTGGGCATCCCTTCCACGTCCAGCCAACATGCTCGCAACGGATCGTTGCGAGCGCAAGCGGCGCGCGCGTCGTCGGGATGTGTCTAGAATCGGCCCATGACAACCTTCGCCCGCCTGTTGGTGTTTCCCGCTCTGGTAGTGACCAGCCTTGCCGCTACCGCTGCGCCGGTGCGCTACGCACTGGATCCGGTGCATACCCGAGTGTTGTTCGCAGTCGAGCATTCCGGTTTTTCCAAGGCATTGGGGACCGTTTCCGGAAGTAATGGCACGTTGGTCTTCGACCCGGACGACTGGGCCGCAGCGCGCCTTGACGTCACCGTCCCGCTGCGCCGCGCCGACCTGGGCGATACCAAGTGGACCGACGCCACCTTGGCACGCAACCTACTCGACGCCGAGCGGTTTCCCGACGCGCATTTCGTCTCGACCCGCGTCGAAGCCAGCGGCCAAAACCACGCCAAAGTCACCGGTAACCTGACCCTGCGCGGGGTGACCCGCCCGGTCACCCTAGAGGTCACCCTCAATGCGCTCAAACGCCATCCGCTGCCGCCGTTCCGACGCACCGCCGGCTTCTCTGCCACCGCCACACTGAGCCGTGCGGAGTTCGGGATCGATGCGTGGAAATCGATGATCGGCGACAAGGTGGAACTGCGGATCGAAGCCGAAGCCGTACGCGAAGGCCGGGAAGACGACGCGCCCGAACCGCAGACAGCCCCCGCCACGCCTGACGCCGCAGCCAGCGCGGAGTCCTGAGCATGAGCCTGAAGAACGTCGAACGCTGGGGCGGTGTCAGCCAGACCCTGCACTGGCTAATCGCGCTGTTGATTTTGGTCCTGGGCATTGTGGGCCTGACCATGGGCGAGTTGCCCAGGACGCCGAAATATTTCTGGGTCTACACCGCACACAAATCGGTGGGCCTGACCGTGTTGGCACTGGTGATCGTACGGCTCGGCTGGCGCATCCATGCGGGTGCACCGCCGCCGGTGGCCGGCACGCCGCGCTGGCAGAAACGCATCGCCGGCCTTACCCACTGGCTGTTGTACGCAATGCTCTTCGCCATGCCACTGTCGGGCTGGTTATACGACTCCACCAGCGGCTTGCGTCCATTCCGTTGGTTCGGTCTGTTTGCGGTCCCTAAGCTCAGCCCGCCGGACGAACGATTGCGCGCGATTGCGCACTTCATCCACACGTGGGGCTTCTGGCTGTTGATTGCCATGGTGCTGACGCACGCCGGTGCCGCGCTCTACCACCACCTGTTCCAGCGTGATGCCACCTTGGCCCGGATGTTGCCGCACGGCTGGCTCTCTTCCAAACCCTAAGGATTGCACATGTCGTCCAAGTTGTTTGCCTCTCCGCTGCTAATTGCTACCGCATTGGTTGCCACTTTCGCCGCAGCGCCGGTGCTTGCCGCCGATTACGTCCAGGCGCCCGGCTCGTCGCTGGTGTTTGCCAGCAAGTACGACGGCGAAGTGTTCACCGGCAGTTTCCCGCGCTTCGACACCACGCTGAGCTTCGATCCGACCAACCTGGCTGGTGCCAAACTGGATGTACGCATTGCGCTGGCCGGTGCCAAGAGCGGCAACGACGACCGCGATTCGACCCTGCAGGGGCCGGATTTCTTCAATGTCGCCAAGTTCGCCACCGCGCGTTATCGCGCAGACAAGTTTCGTGCACTCGGCGGCAACCAGTACGCCGCCGACGGTACGCTGGAGCTGCGCGGCGTCAGCAAGCCGGTCACGCTCACCTTTACCTGGACTTCCGGCGCGCAGCCGGTGCTGGCAGGCAAGGCAGTGGTGAAACGGCTGGACTTCGCCGTGGGCAGCGGCGACTGGGCCGATACCAAGACCATTCCCAACGAAACCGCGATCAGCACCAAGGTCGTGTTGAAGACGAAGTAACGCCACCGGCCGCAACCGGACGCGGCCATCGAACGGCGGATTAGCTCGTCAGCTCAGCCGTTTTTTTGTGCCCTGGCGGTGGATGACACCGCACGACAGCTAGACCAGGTATCCATCTCAAGGACGGCGATGCGCACTCACACCACGCCCGGTGCGGAACAACGGCACAGGCACAGGCACAGGCACAGGCACATATCAACGCACAGCGGCATCCAGCCACGCACGCAAACGCTGCCAATCGAACGGCCAAGCCAACTCGCGACCAAGCGCATCGCGCAGCACCGGAACGCGCTCACCATAAGCGAGTTCAAGCGCCGCATCGTCATCGATAAAGACGCTGCTGAACTCGCCTGCGCGCGCCTGCACCAGCACTTCCACGGCCTGGTCGCACAGGTGGCAAGCGTCGCGCTGATAGAGAATCAAGGCCATCGCACATCCCTCAATGCTGCGCTGCAGCCGTGCCGCAATTGCTGGCCGACTAGAATAGCCGCCTTCCGCTCACCTCTTCGGCAAGCATGTCTGTTGGCACGTTCGACCTGTTCAAGATCGGCATCGGTCCGAGTTCCTCACACACGGTGGGTCCGATGCGCGCCGCCGAGCGCTTCGTGCACGGCTGGCTGCTCGACGCCGGACGCCTGCAGGACGTGGTGCGCATCCGTGCCGAAATGTTTGGTTCGCTGGCCTTGACCGGCCGCGGCCATGGCACCGACAGGCCGTGTTGCTCGGATTGGAAGGCCACCGCCCGAATCTGATCAACCCGGACATCATCCCCGCCACGCTGGAGCGCATCCGCGCCAGCAAGCGCATCAGCTTGATGGGCCAGCACACCATCGCTTTCGACGAAAAACCCGATCTGCCGATGAACAAGCGGCAGAAACTACCGCACCACACCAACGGCATGCGCTTCACCGCCTACGATGCCGATGACGGTGTGATCGCCACGCGCCATTACTGCTCCGTCGGCGGTGGCTTTGTGGTCAACCAGGACAACGCCGACGACGACCGCATCGTGGCCGACGAAACACCGCTGCCCTATTCGTTCCTCAACGGCGACGAACTGCCGGCGCAGTGCGCGCGTAGCGGCCTGAGCATTGCCGCGCTCATATTCGAAAACGAAAAAAGCTGGCGTAGCAAAGACGAAATCCGCGCGGGCCTGCGCCAACTATGGAATGCGATGCAATCCTGTGTGGGGCGCGGCATCCGTGAAGAAGGCACGCTGCCTGGCGGCTTGAACGTTTCGCGGCGCGCACCGGCAATGTATCGCGAACTTGCGTCAAAACCGGAAGCGGCGATGCGCGATCCGTTGACCACGCTGAATTAGGTCAATCTTTACGCACTCGCTATCAACGAAGAGAACGCAGCCGGCGATCGCGTGGTCACTGCGCCGACCATCGGCATGCAGCACAACCTCGGCCTCGCCTGGGACCCGATCGGCGGGCTGGTGCAGATCGCGTGCATCGAACGCAACGCGATGGTCGCAGTCAAGGCGATCAACGCTAGCCGCATGGCCATGCGCGGCGACGGCAAGCACAAGATGTCGCTGGACAAAGTCATCAAGACAATGGGCGACACCGGCCGCGATATGCGGGACAAATACAAGGAAACCAGCCGTGGCGGCCTGGCAGTGGACGTGATCGGCCGAGCCCGCGTTGGGGGCGCATCAGCTCGTCTCCGACGATGCCAGCGACGATGCGACATCCGCGCGGCTTCTTGCAAGTTCCAAAAGATGACCAATCAGCGCGGATGCATTGTCGCCATGGCCGCTGGCCGCACGCCAAAGATCAGGATCCAAGCGCATTTTCTGTTCCGTCGCAATATGATGCAGATCCTTGGCAAGCGCGTTCAATTCAGCCTCGCTCATCTCGAACTCGCCTTGCTCTTCCCCGGATATGGTGACCAAATCCAGCGCCTCGTACAAACACGCTTCACTCGTTCCCAATTCTTTTGCCCTGCCAGCGACCGTGACAGGTCGTGAGGAAAGCACTGATGCATACCAGCGCGCGCTGCTTTGGGCATATCGCGCCATCTGCTCGACGCCGCGTAGCCCGATATGCCCCACAAGACCGCAGCCACCCGCGATCGCCCAGCAGGCTCGCACGTTTGGATCGTTTCTGGCGATGCTGTACGCAAACAAGGCCGGAGCTAGACGCATCGCGCTATTGGGGACCACGCGTAAGGTAGCAGCTGTGGTTGCGACACTCTCTGCAACGCGCTCGCCAAGAGACGCGCGCGGGGGCCGAAAAGGTGCCGGATGCACGGGCCGCCGTGGAAAACTTCGCGCCAATTGCGCATTGACGTGGTGGTCGACTTGCTGAGGCAACACGTGGCCTCCATGCTCGGCAGATGAGTGGGCATCGTGTGTCGCCTCTGTTTTGCCAGTGCGCGAAAATGGCATCAATGTGGTTGGCCTCATCAGCATGCCTCCTGCTCAACGATTAGGTTCGATGCATTCAAACCCGATTCGAAGATGCAGTCCGCCTAAGCTCTGAAATGCGTGCGCGTTGAGCGAAACAGAACTAGGCTCCCTACCGAGCATCTGCAAGTACATGGCCAGCTTACCCACCGCAGCACGACCTACGCAGCAAACTGGTCCGCCATTGCACGCGCACCAGCACACGCACACGCACTGATGCGTTGTACGCAATCACCACACCCACATGTGTACCGTTGCAGGCTGGATTCAGAAGGAAATTGCGATGCGACAGCTTGTGTGCACCCTCGCCCTTGCCATGGCCTGCAGCCCGCTGATGGCGCGGGAAACCAGTTACGGCCCGCGCCTGGAAGGCTTCGACTACCCATACCCGGTCAAGACCTACGCGTTCACCTCGCAACAGCAGCCGCTGGAAATGGCGTACCTGGATGTCGCGCCCACCGGCAAGCCCAACGGACATACCACCGTACTGCTGCATGGCAAGAATTTCTGCGCAGCCACCTGGGAACAGGCCATCGCCGCGTTGAGCCAGGCCGGCTACCGCGTCATCGCGCCGGACCAAGTGGGCTTTTGCAAATCCAGCAAGCCTGCCGCCTATCAATTTTCGTTCGCGCAGCTGGCCGACAACACGCATGCATTGCTGGAAAAATTAGGCATCGAACGCGCGTTGGTGGTCGGACATTCGATGGGCGGCATGCTCGCGATCCGTTATGCGCTGATGTACCCGCAAGCCACCGAGCATCTGGCACTGGTCGACCCGATCGGCCTGGAAGACTGGAAGGCCGAAGGCATTCCGTGGCGCAGCGTCGATGCCTGGTATGACAACGAACTGAAGACCAGCTTGGAAGGGATCAAGAAATATCAAATGGACGTGTACTACGCTGGCCAATGGAAGCCAGAGTTCGAACGCTGGGCGCGCATGCAGGCGGGCATGTATCTGGGCAACGGCAGGCAGGCGGTGGCATGGAATCAGGCGCTGACCTACGACATGGTGTTCAACCAGCCGGTGGTGTACGAGCTGCCCAAGCTGGCGGTGCCGACGACGCTGTTCATCGGCCTCAAGGACCGCACCGCGATCGGCAAGGACACTGCGCCCCCAGAGGTCAAGGCGCGCGTCGGCGATTATGCAAAGTTGGGCCAGCGTGCTGCTCAAGCGATTCCGAACGTGAAACTGGTCGAGTTCGCCGACCTTGGGCACTCGCCGCAGATGCAGGATGCGAAACGCTTCAATGCCGCATTATTGAAGGCGATTGCGCAGTGATTGGAGGCCAGGCATGACACACGGCCTGGGCAACTGCCGATTCCGAATACCGGCCACGCCCACCTGGCGATTGCGCAGTAGTTTTGTTAGCCGCTCTTATGTAAAGCGACAGGTTGATTGTCTGCGCAGGCAGTGACAGTCAGATCCACAGACAGGCCTTGCCTCTTTCTGGATCGTCCAATCGTCACCCCGCAACGATCCGCAGCACATCATCCAGCAACGCCGCTGCAGTCACTTCGGCGCCAGCGCCGGGCCCCTGGATCAATAACGGCTGTTGGCGATAGCGATCGCTACTGATGGCGACACGGTTATCGGTGCCGGAGCCACCGGCAAGCGGATGATCCAGCGCCAACTCACGCAGGCCGACGCTTGTCCCATGCGCATCCACGCGACCGACGAAGCGTAAGCAACGCCCTGCGGCGCGTGCCTGTTGCCAGCGTGCATCCACGCCCGCATTCAGTGCATCCATCTGCGTATCCAACTCGACAAGCGACAGCCTTGCGATGCTGGCCGGCACCAGCGATTCCACATGCACCTGCTCGGCCTCCAGCTGCCAACCGGCCGCACGCGCCAGGATCAACAACTTGCGCCGCACATCCTCGCCGGATAGATCGATCCGCGGGTCCGGCTCGGTGTAACCGACTGCCATCGCCTCACGCACGCACTCGGAAAACGCGCCACTGCCATCGTAGCGATGAAACAACCACCCCAACGATCCTGACAACACACCTTCGATCGAATGAATATGATCGCCGCCAGCCACCAGCGCGCGCACGCTGCTCAACACCGGCAGCCCAGCACCTACAGTCGCGCTATCGCCGTAGTGCGCACCACTGGCATGACGCGCCGCGTGCAATGCCTGCGCACGCGACAATGCGGTGCCCTGTGCCAGCTTGTTGGCAGTGACCACGTGCACACCACGCAACAGCCATTCGACGTGCCAATCGGCCACCACGTCGCTGGCGGTCGCGTCCACCAGCACATCGCCGGCATGCAGCGCAGCGGTTTGTGCCCACGGTTGCAACACCGCCTGGCCGCGCGGCGCGGCATTGGCCAGTTGCAGCGCCTGTTCTGCACTGACGCCACAGTCGTGAGCGATACGCGAATTGGCCAGCCAATCGAAGCGCGGCAAGCGCAGCTGGCGCTCCTGGAGCGCGGTATAGCGCGTCACGAAGGCGCGGCCCACGGTGCCAGTGCCAAGCAAGGCCAGGCGTGGCGTGGGCGTCACTGTTGCCGCCGACGCACGGCGCGAAACAGGCAGCACACTGCTCACGCGTCGACCTGTTTGCGGGTTGCAGTGGTCAGGGTCGCCTGGGCGCGTGCCAGCCCGGCGCGCAGATCGATCAGCAGGTCTTCGGCCGATTCGATACCGATCGACAACCGCAGCAAACCATCGGAAATACCGGCTGCAGCCCGTGCTTCAGCGGTCATCGCTACATGCGTCATCGATGCCGGATGCGCGATCAGGCTTTCCACACCGCCCAGCGATTCTGCCAGGGTGAAATAGCGCAAGCCGTCGACGAACGCGCGCACAGCAGCTTCGCCACCTTCCAGTTCAAAACTCATCATCGCGCCAAAACCCTTCTGCTGGCGCGCGGCCAATGCATGCCCCGGATGCGCCGCAAGACCCGGAAAATACACTTGATTGACCACCGCATGCCCGTCCAGCAATTCGGCAATTGCGTCGGCGTTTTCCTGATGCACGCGCAGACGTGCATCCAGCGTGCGCAGACCGCGCAAGGTGAGAAATGCATCGAACGGCGAGCCGGTCAGGCCCAGCGCATTGGCCCACCACACCAGTTGCCGATGCAACTCAGGGTCACGCGCAACCACCGCACCGCCCACCACATCGCTGTGGCCATTGATGTATTTGGTAGTGGAATGCAGCACCAGATCGGCGCCGAATTCCAACGGCTTTTGCAGTGCCGGCGACAGGAACGTGTTGTCTACCACCGTCAACGCACCAACCTTGTTCGCAGCTTCGATGACGAAACGCAGATCGGTGATGCGAAGCAAAGGATTGGACGGCGTCTCGATCAATACCAGCTTGGGCGAATGCGCCAACGCATCGGCCAGCGAGCGCGGGTCGGTGAGGTCGGCGGTGATCAGTGCGAAGTGGCCCTTCTTCGCCAGCGCGTTGAACAAGCGCCAACTGCCGCCGTACGCATCGTGTGGCACCACCAGTGTATCGCCGGGCTGCAGCAGCGCATTGAGCACCAGGGTGATCGCGCCCATGCCAGTGGAGGTGATCACACCGCCCGCGCCGCCTTCCAGCTCGGACAGCGCTTCGCCGAGCAGATCGCGGGTGGGATTGCCGCTGCGCGTGTAATCGTACTGGCGCTTGTTGCCGAAGCCATCGAAGGAGAAGTTCGACGACAGCACGATCGGCGGTGTCACCGCACCATAGGCGGTATCGCGATCGATACCGGCGCGGACGGCGGCAGTGGCAGCAGTACAAGGGGCGTCGGTGGGGTCACGAAAGCTCATGCGGTTTCTCCGGTGATGCGAAGGGCAGTAGTGAGGATCGCATCAATGCGATCGATTTCTTTGAGGAAGGCGTCATGGCCATAGGGCGAGCGCAACACCCGCAAA
This sequence comes from Xanthomonas fragariae, assembly GCF_017603965.1. Taxonomy (NCBI): domain Bacteria; kingdom Pseudomonadati; phylum Pseudomonadota; class Gammaproteobacteria; order Lysobacterales; family Lysobacteraceae; genus Xanthomonas; species Xanthomonas fragariae. Next base: position 2,922,632 of record NZ_CP071955.1, read on the forward strand.
CTACCGCGCGGGCTCAAGCCTTCGACAAGGCTGACCAGGTCGGCCAGCGGCACCAGACGATCACCCTCCACCGCCACCACGACGGTGGGCACGCGCACCTGCGCCGGGTCGATGCGATGCAGATCGATGGATTCGGACAAGCGCAAATACGCGTTCACCGGCGTACGTGCCACGTACTGCGCACCGGCGGCGTCGAGATAGTCTTCGGCCGCCACACGCACGCGGCCATTGATCACTTCCGGCGGCGCGTCGAAGCGCTCGCTGAATTCTTCCGGCGTGCGGTAGCTGAGCATGGCGAACTGCCGCGCCAGCGCCAACCCGTGATTTTCAGCGCATTGCAGCTGGCCCAGTGCCACCGCGCGGCGCTGCAATGCGCGCCACGCGGCAGCATACGGATGCGCGCGATGCGCACCGCTCACCGCGACCAAGGTGCCGACGCGCGCGGCATGGCGGATGGCCAATTGCAGACCGACCAAGGCACCGTACGAATAGCCGACATAGCCATGCAAGCGCGCAATCCCTAGCGCATCCAGCAATGCGGCGATCGCATCGGCCTGATCGGCAGTATCGATCGGCACGTCCAGCGTGCCGTCGGCGCCGAGGAAATCGAATGCCAGCAAGCGGCGCGATGCAGGATCCAGTGCGCGGCCGCTGCCGACTAGCCCATCCACCCAGCCCTTCTCGGGAAACAGCGCACTGGCGGCAAGATGGCGGTGCGCAGAAATACCGCCGGCCACGAACACCACCGGCGCATTGGCCGCGCCAACCAATTCGTAGCGCAGCCGCACCTCGCGCATGCCGGCATACCGCATCGGCAAGGCAACGACAAGATCGCCGCGCACGACAATCGTACCCTCATCAGTGACGGCGGATGAATAGGTGTAATCGTTAGTAGACGGCGATACTGTATTCACGAGGCTCATGGCGATGTCCAGGGTGGATCGGCCATCGAGCTTCGACGGGAGCTCGCGTTCGACGTGCCCAGGGCACGAGTCGAACCATCTTTCGGCAGACGCGACGTCCCCGCAGGATTTGGCACCAAACGCGGGCGCTTGCGCGCTCCGCTGGCTGCCCCGGCATCAAAGGGCCTGTCCCTCCGCCGGTCTCGATGGTGAGGCCAAGATGCCACCGCCGTTGTACGATGTCAATCGCTTCATGCGGATGGAAAGATATATTTTCATCCGATACCACCAGCTTCGTGACGAGCCGCATACTTGCGCCCTTCTTGGTCCGAGTCGATGGCGTGCCTCAGCACGTACCCCGCACCGCCCTGCACGCACTCGCCTTGGCATATGTCGGTGCGCTGCTGACCTGTACGACATCGACCGCTGCGCAGCAGCGCTGGCATTGGACCGGAGCTGCGGGCACGACCTCGCCAGGCGCAACGACGTCGCAGATAGCGCCCGTACCCGCCGGCAGCGACCCATCACTGCAACTGGAATGGCAGGCACCTGCCTGGCCTGGGGCCTCAATCCACTGGTGGCGGGGCCTGAACTCGATGTGGTGCCCGGCGATCCACAGGCACACCCGCAGCCAGTGCACTACCAGCTCCCGTTCCGCGAGGTTCCGGTGCAGGTAGATCAGGGCTTGGGCGGGTACTTCAGTCATACCGACCGACCCAACTGGTGCGGTGGACTTGGCAATGCCGCAGGGCACGCCCGTGCTGGCAGCGCGCGCGCGTAAAGGCCCGCCCCACCGAAGCCGCTATAATCGTCTGCTTCCTCAGTTTCCGCAGGCGTCCGACCGGGCGCGCTCAGTCCATGTCCGACGTCTCCAACGAAGCCGCGCGCCGCCGCACCTTCGCCATCATTTCCCACCCCGATGCCGGCAAAACCACGCTGACCGAAAAGCTGTTGCTGTTCGGCGGTGCGATCCAGATGGCCGGCTCGGTCAAGGGCCGCAAGGCTGCGCGTCACGCCACTTCGGACTGGATGGCACTGGAAAAGGAGCGCGGCATCTCGGTGACCTCCTCGGTGATGCAGTTCCCGTACGAAGGCAAGATCGTCAATCTGCTCGACACTCCCGGCCATGCCGATTTCGGCGAGGACACTTATCGGGTGCTGACCGCGGTCGACTCGGCGTTGATGGTCATCGACGTCGCCAAGGGCGTGGAAGAACGCACCATCAAGCTGATGGAAGTCTGCCGCCTACGCGACACGCCCATCATGACCTTCATCAACAAGCTCGATCGCGAGGGCAAGAATCCGATCGATCTGCTGGATGAAGTCGAGACCGTGCTCGGCATCCAGTGCGCACCGGTGACCTGGCCGATCGGCATGGGCCAGCGTTTGAAGGGCGTGGTGCATCTGATCACCGGCGAAGTGCATCTGTACGAACAGGGCCGCAACTTCACCCGCCAGGACTCGACCATCTTCCCGTCGCTGGATGCGCCGGGCCTGGTCGAGAAAATCGGCAAGCAGATGCTGGCCGAGCTGCGCGATGAATTGGAACTGGTGCAAGGCGCCAGCAATCCGTTCGATCTGGAGGCATATCGCGCCGGCCAGCAGACCCCGGTGTTCTTCGGCTCGGGCGTCAATAACTTCGGCGTGCAGCCGCTGCTGGATTTCTTTATCGAACACGCACCGCAACCGCAGGCGCGCGACACCACCGGTCGTCGCGTGCAGCCCACCGAAGCCAAACTCAGCGGCTTCGTGTTCAAGATCCAGGCCAACATGGACCCGCAGCATCGCGACCGTGTGGCCTTCATGCGCGTGTGTTCGGGCAAGTTCACCGCCGGCATGAAGACCCTGCACGTGCGCAGCGGCAAGGACGTCAAGCTGGCCAATGCGTTGACCTTCATGGCCTCCGATCGCGAGATCGCCGCCGAAGCCTGGCCGGGCGATGTCATCGGCATCCACAACCACGGCACCATCTCCATCGGCGACACCTTCACCGAAGGCGAATCGCTGTCGTTCACCGGCATTCCCAACTTCGCACCGGAACTGTTCCGCCGCGCGCGCCTGCGCGATCCGCTCAAGCTCAAGCAGTTGCAAAAGGGCCTGGCGCAGCTGTCCGAAGAAGGCGCTACCCAGTTCTTCCGCCCGTTGATGAGCAACGATCTGATCCTGGGCGCAGTTGGCGTGCTGCAGTTCGACGTAGTGGCCTACCGGCTCAAGGACGAGTACGGCGTGGATGCGATCTTCGAACCGGTGAGCGTGACCACTGCGCGCTGGGTGCATTGCGACAACGCCAAGAAGCTGGAGGAGTTCCGCGAGAAAAATGCCGGTAATCTGGGCATCGACGCGGCCGGTCAGCTGGTGTATCTCGCACCGACCCGGGTCAACCTGCAACTGGCCCAGGAACGTGCGCCGGATGTTCGCTTCTCGGCCACGCGCGAGCATGCGCACGCCAAGGCGATCGATTGACCTGCGCTTGAACCGATGCAAGGAAACGCAACTGCTGGCGATGCGAATTGCTCGCAATTACGGTACCTTTTTGGCATGAACGCAGATGCCTCCCCCTCGATCGACCTGCGCGATGAGATCGCCAGTGCCGTAACCCACGGCCTGGGTGCAATTGCCGCCTTGGCCGGTGGCTCGGTGCTGATCACGCTGGCGGCCATCTATGGAGATCGCTGGCAGCTAGCCACCTCCATCGTCTTCAGTGCGACGCTGATCCTGCTCTACGTCGCCTCCACGCTGTTTCATGCCATCCCGCATCCGGGCACCAAAGCGCGCCTGCAGATACTAGATCACTGCGCGATCTATCTATTGATCGCCGGCACCTACACGCCCTTTACGCTGATCAATCTGCGCGACTCTTGGGGGTGGGGATTGTTTGCCGCCATCTGGACGATTGCCGCCGCAGGGGTGATCTTCAAACTGTTTTTCACCGGCCGCTTTCGCCTGCTGTCGACGGTGCTGTATCTGGCAATGGGCTGGCTGATCGTCGTGGCGATCCAACCATTGCTAAGCTCTGTCGATGCCTGGTCGTTGTGCTGGCTGCTGGCCGGCGGGCTCTTCTATACGTTGGGCACGTATTTCTACCAACGCGACACACAACGGTATTTCCATGCAATCTGGCATCTGTTCGTGCTTGCCGGTAGCGCTTGCCACTTCGTTGCAGTCATCGCGCAGGTGGTGTGATCTGTGATGTTCGGCGCGTTCGCGCGCCTTGCACGAGGCATCGCCAACCATTGGTCACGTGAACGACCCGACCAAATCCTCTGCTGCCCCGTCCTCCCACATGCCACGTCGTCGACGTTGGTGGATCGGGCTCGGCATCGTCGCCACCATCGTGGTGATCTTCGTGCTCGTGTTCGATTGGAACTGGTTACGCGGCCCGGTCGAACGCGTGGTCAGCGCCAAGATCGGTCGCGAGTTTCACCTCGGTCATCTGAACGTCGATCTCGGCAGCACGACGACGGTGCGCGGCGAGCGAATGCGTCTGGCCAATGCGCAGTGGTCCAAACGCGGCCCCATGGCCGAGTTGAATTCGGCGGAAATCGATGTCGAACTGTGGCCTCTGCTGCGCGGCAAAGTGCGTTTGCCGGAAATCCGCCTGGAGCACCCGAGCGTGGTGCTGGAAGCCGGCAACGCTACCCATCCTGGCAACTGGGTCTTCGACCAGAACGATAGCGACGTGACGATGCCACGCCTGGGCCGGCTGCTGGTGGACAATGGGCGACTGCAATACATCGACGACGCCAATCGCTCGGACGTAGATGTCGCGATCGACAGCCTGGCTCCACCAAACAGTGATCAGCGCGCGGCCCCGATCGGCATCGATGGCAAAGGCCGCTGGAAGGGCTACCCCTTCACACTCGAGGGAGATACCGCCTCACCGCTGGAACTGAGCCAAAGCGAACATCCGTTCCGCATCGACCTGCGCGGCAGTGCCGGCGCCACGCGGACACATGTGCGCGGCACGCTGACCAATCCATTCCGTTTTCAGGTCATCGATCTGCAAATGGCGCTCAGCGGCCAAGACATGCAAGACCTGTATCCGCTGACCGGCGTGGCCATGCCATCGACACCGCCGTACAAGCTCGATGGCCGCCTGCGTCGCGACGGCGATGTCTGGCACTATGAAAAATTTACCGGGACCGCTGGCGACAGCGATCTGTCAGGCACTGCGGAAGTCGACCTGCGCAACAAGCGTCCGTTCCTGCGCGCGGACCTGGCTTCCAAACGGCTTGATTTCGATGACTTGGCCGGCTTTGTCGGTGCACCACCCAAGACCAGTGCCAACGAGTCGGCCAATGCCGAACAGAAAAAGCAAGCTGCGCAACTGGCTGCCAGCGCACGTGTCTTGCCGAGTACGCCATACGACTTGTCCAAACTGCGTGCGATGGATGCGCAAGTGCGTTGGCGTGCGCAGCGCATCAATGCCCCCTCTTGGCCACTGGAAGACATGGATGCCTCGTTGAGCTTGAAAGGCGGCCTGCTGCAGCTGGACCCGCTCAACTTCGGCGTTGCTGGTGGCGATATCCGTTCCACCATCAAAATGGACGCGCGCAACGCGATCATCACCACGCAATTGAAAGCTGGCATTAGCGGCATTCGTCTGGATCAGCTGTTTCCCGATGTCACCTTGGCAAAACAGGCTTCTGGCGCAATCGGCGGCGAACTGGATCTGCGCGGTCGTGGCAACTCGATCGCCGCCATGCTCGGCACTGCCGATGGCGCGATCGGCGTCGGCATGGGCCACGGCCACGTCGGCAACCTGATCATGGAGCTCGCTGGCCTGGATATTGCCGAATCGTTGAAATACCTGATGACCAAAGACCGTCAGATACCGGTGCGCTGCATCTTCGGCGACTTCGGCGTGCAGGACGGCCTGATGCAATCGCGCGCATTGGCCTTCGATAGCACCGACACCATCATCGTCGGCGACGGCAATATCAGCCTCAAAAATGAAACACTCGATCTGCTGCTGCGCCCACGCCCGAAGGACCGTAGCATTCTGAGCCTGCGCTCACCGCTGCGGATCGGCGGAACCTTCAAGGATCCGACCTTCCGCCCTGACTTCAAGGCGCTGGGCGTGCGCGGTGCGATTGCAATTGCACTCGGCAGCATCGCGCCGCCGGCCGCCTTACTGGCGACCTTCGAGCCGGGCCCGGGCAAGGACAGCGATTGTGGTGGCAAGTACGCGCAGTAAGAGTGGCCGGCAGACCTGCGCGGTCGCCGACTGATATTGCAGTGCTGGAACCGGGCGACTTGTATGCTCCGGTTCCAGGCTTGGCTAGTGCCAAGCGTGGCAGCCCCAATGACCGCTCATTATGTCCTGCAAGCAGCTCTCACTGCGACATGCGCTTCAACTGGCGATATAACGCTGCAATTGATCGATGTCACGCTGCTGCGTCGCGATCACCGCCTTGACCAGATCGCCGATCGAAATCACCCCCTGCACGCGGCCGTTTTCGATCACCGGCAAATGTCGGAAACGTCCGTCGGTCATCAGTCGCATGCAGTGCTCCACCGTGTCCGATGGCGATACCGTCACCACCTCGGCGCTCATGATTTCGGCAACGCTGGTGGTCGAGGAGGAGCGATCGCGCAACACGATTTTGCGCGCGTAATCGCGCTCGGACACGATGCCGACCAAGCGCGGCCCGTCCATCACCAGCACCGCACCGATGCCCTTGTCGGCCATCAAGCTGATCGCTTCGATCACTGCAGCATCGGCCGCAACCGCGAATACCTCAACCTGTTTGGTCCCCAACAATTGTCGTACGGTCTGCATGGCACCCTCCGCGCTTGGTCTGGTGATCGCAGACTACTCCCACTATGCCGCGGTGGGTATCGACCAGATATAGCGGGCGCTGCTTGGCCTCGTCGTACAACCGGCCCAGGTATTCGCCGATCAGGCCCAACGCAATCAGCTGGATACCACCCAGAAACAGGATCACCGACATCATGGTCGGCCAACCGGCTACCGGATCGCCCATCAGCGCTGCCTTGATCACCACCCAGCCACCGAATAAAAATGCGACCACCGCGGTGAGCAGCCCCAGATACGTGGCCGCACGCAGCGGTAGCGTGGAAAAACTGGTGATGCCATCCAGCGCAAAATTCCACAACCGCCACACCGTGAACTTGCTGCGCCCCGATAGCCGAGGCGCACGCCGATAAGGTAACGCAACCTGGCGAAATCCGACCCAGCCAAACAGCCCTTTCATAAAACGATGGCGCTCGCGCAACTGCTGCAAGGCCTGCACCACACGTGGCGACAACAAGCGAAAGTCACCGGTATCGGCAGGGATCGGCGTGCGCGATAACCGTCGGATCACGCGATAGAACGCATGCGCGGCACTGCGCTTGAGCCAGCTCTCGCCTTCGCGAAAAATCCGCGTACCAAAGATGTTGTCGTAACCCGTACGCCACAGCGCGACGAATTCCGGAATCAGTTCCGGCGGATCCTGGCCATCGGCGTCGAGCAGCACGGCCGCACCCGGCAACACATGATCCAGGCCTGCGGAAATCGCCACCTCCTTGCCAAAATTACGCGACAGCCGCACCGCGCTCACCCGCATATCGGCGTCGGCGAGCGCCTGCACCACGTCCCAGGTGCCATCGGTGCTACCGTCGTCGACATACAGCACGTGCGTCTGCAATTCGCTCAATCCCACAAGCACCTCGCACAGGCGCGGGTGCAGCAAGGGAATGCTGGCTTCTTCGTTATAGGCTGCGATAACCACCGTGAGGCGATCTGCTGCAACCGGCAACTGCGTTGCCTCGAACGTATGCACGCTCACGGTGCCTGCAGATACGCAGCGCCGCCCAACTGCCGCGCCTGCCGTTGCACCCACGCGGCTCGCCGTTGTACGTAAGCACCGGGGCGGCGCGCGTCATAGCGACGTGGCGAGGGCAACACCGCCGCCAAACATGCGGATTCGGCCGGCAACAAGCCCGCTGCATCCTTGCCCCAGAACTGCCGCGCGGCAGCTTGTGCGCCGTACACCCCATCGCCGAACTCGGCCACGTTGAGATACATCTCCAGAATCCGCTGCTTGGGCCAGAACAACTCGATCAGCATCGTGTACCAAGCCTCCAGAATCTTGCGTACCCAACTGCGGCCCTGCCACAGGAATACATTCTTGGCGACCTGCTGGCTGATCGTGCTCGCCCCGCGCATGCGCCCGCCGCGGGCGTTGTGATCGCGCGCCTTTTCGATGGCATGCAGATCGAAGCCATGGTGAACAGGAAACTGCTGATCTTCCGCAGCCACCACCGAAATCGGCAAGCTAGCGGCGATCGCGTCATAGTCACGCCATTGCTGATGCAGCGAAAAACTCCAGTCGCCCTCGCTCCAGGCTTCCAGATAGCGCCCCACCATCATGCTGCTGATCGGTGGATCGGCCACTCGCAGTACCAGCACCTGCAACACGCTCGCCGCGGCGAACAGCAGCGGTGCTGCCAACATCCAGCGCAGCCAGCGCTTGCGCCGCAGTGGCGCCACCAGCTTGCCATCCCATGCATCCGTCCCCATTGTTTGCTACGACCTTTCATACGGCGCTTGTTGCATTATCCGGCAACCGGCGTCCCTTACGTCCGATGTTTCCATGACCGATTACGATCAGCTTTCCCGTTTCCTGCTGCCTGCCGCCGGTGTGCGCGGTGTTCACGTACGCCTGACCCATGCCTGGCACGACATCCAGGGCGCAGCCGAGTACCCGCCGGCCGCACGCCGGTTGCTCGGCGAGGCAATCGTCGCTGCTGCATTGTTCACCGGCCATACCAAGGTCGGCGGGCGCCTGTCGGTGCAGTTGCGTGGTAACCAAACGCTGCGCACCTTGTTCGCCGAATGCACTGCGGCCGGCACCTTGCGCGGCATCGTGCAGCTGGCCGACGGTGCAGATGCACCCACCGACCTACGCAAGCTGGGCGAGGCGACCCTGCTGGCGATCACCATCGAAAACCCCGGCCTGGACCCGAGCGAACCGCAGCGCTACCAGAGCCTGGTCAGCATGCAGGCCCCTGACTTGGCCGCAGCCTTCGAAACCTACTTCCACCAGTCCGAGCAGCTACCGACCCGCCTGTTGCTGGCCGCAGGCCCGGACCAGGCGGCTGGCCTGTTGCTGCAGCAGCTGCCGGGCGACGAGGGCGACAATGACGGCTGGAGCCGCATCGGCGCGCTGTTCGACACCCTGGGCGCACCGGAACTGCTTTCGGTCGCTGGCGAAAAACTGCTGTACCGCTTGTTTCACGAGGAAGGTCCGCAACTGCTGGGCAGCAAACCGCTCAGCTTCGGCTGCTCTTGCTCGCGCGAGCGGGTCGCCTCGATGCTGCAATCCCTGGGCGAAAAAGAAGCACGTGCCGCCGCCGAGGCAACCGGCGATGTCGAGGTGCGCTGCGAATTCTGCGGCCGTGAGTATCACTTTCCGTTGACCGCGCTGGAGGTACTGTTCGGACCGGCGCGGCCGTCGCAAGAAGCGCCGGAAAGATTGCAGTAGATAGATTGCGGGTGCGTTCTGGGGAACGCGGCTACTTCTGGGGAACTTGGCTACTTGTTAAATAATCATAAAAGCCCTAGCATCCTCTTTGCCCGCTCTCGGGAACTTAACAACTGCCCCTGGGTCCAAACTCTGGTATGCGACACCTACTGCGCCTTCCGTTTGCTTTGATGGTTACCCTTGCGGCAGCCACGGGTGCACATGCGCAATCGGTATCCCAGCAGCTGCGTGAGAGCACCATCCTGCCGGTGTGGAACAAGGGCAGCGGCAAGGTGGAAGCTTTCCTGTACCTGGAGCCCACCGGTGAGCAAAAGGCCGGCGCACGTTGGCATTTCGGCCGCAATTCGTTGGATGCGGCGTTCGGCCTTACCTCCGGCGACTCGCTAGGCCTGCTCTGCAACAGCAGCCGCGGTACCAACATCAGTAGCCTCGCCAGTCATTGCCTGCTCGCAGGCATCGGCGATGACGAAGAAGACAGCGCCGCCGCCTCGCGCCGCGTGTCCGCCACGCTGGGCTTCAACCGTGGCGGCGCACGCGCTGGCGTCACCGCGGGCACCGGACGCGACACCCTGCCCGCCTGGTTGATCGGCGCCGACAAGGCACAGCTGACCCGTGTCGAACAGAACGACCTGACCGTGTTCGGCCAGAAGAACATCGGCCGCGAAGGCTTTGTTTCGATTGGCGGCACTTACGCCCGCGCGCGACTTGTGCCGCTGGCCGATGTCTCCCCGGCAATCGCCGACCAGTGGGACAGCAAGACCCTCAGCGTCGGCGGCGGCTACGGCGCTTTCAGCGCGAATGTCATCGGCCGCGTCGTCGACGTCCCCGGCCAGCCGGAGAAGTGGGAAGGCCTAGGCTTGGGTCTGACTTGGCGCACCCCCTGGAGCGGTCAGTTGACAGTCGGCGCGGAAAATGTGATCTCTCGCGGCAAGAATCCTTTTGCCCCAAGCAACGAGAGCAACAGCGACGGAACTGTTCCGTACGTCAGGTACGAGCAAGACCTGTAGCCAACTGATTTAAAAAGAATTTTTATGACGCCATCGGTTAACAGCCGGTGGCGTTTTTCGTTTCAGCCGTCGCCCCAGAATGGGGTTTCACAGCTTTCTTCTTTATTGTTCAACGAGACTTTAATTCCTCGTGCAGCGCATATACCATCGGTTCACCCTGACGTTTTGGATCCGCTTCTTTCGGAACCCCCGACAGGCAAACAACCCTTGGCAGTACCCAAGATCACTTGGAGAGAGAGCTTTAGAGCGACTAACAAAAAACTGCGGCTCAAAAGAGCCGCGGTTTTTTTGCCCGATGCCTACAGATCGAACTCGTTGAACTTTGAGTTTTATCCCGGAATCAACGTCTGAATCACATGCTCGACATAGGACTCGAACTCTTCGCGGGCCTGCTTGGGTTGCTGCAGTTGCAGCGAGAGTTGCAGGAAGCCGACGTAGGCGGCATAGGCCAGGCGGGCACGGTGTTGGGCGTCGGTGCGGGTGAGGCCGGCCTGGCGAAATGAGGCGATCAGGTAGTCGAGGCGGCGTTGCGAGACGCGGTCGATGACCGGGCGCACGGCCGGGTGGTCAAGGGCCTTGAGCAGTTCGCTGTAGATGACATGCGGTTTGACTTCGTGCGCGACCAGTTGAAACAGCGCACGCAGGCGGGCGCTCGGGTCGGGGACGTCTTCCAGGCTGCCAAAGACTTCCTCCTGTTCAAAGATTTCCCAGCGTTCCAGGGCTGCCTGCAGCAATGCATCGCGCGAGGGAAAGTGCCAATAAAAGCTGCCTTTGGTGACGCCGAGCCGGCGCGCGAGTGGCTCCACTGCAACCGCGCCGACGCCTTGTTCGGCGATCAGGTCCAGTGCGGCCTGTGCCCAATCGTCCGCGCGGAGGCGGTTGCCACGACCAGAACTGGCGCGGGGCATGGTAAGGCTGGAGTCGGTGATGTCGTTCATGGAGCGATTTAACCATACGCTCGGGTCAGTTGCAGTATGCATCACACAATCGACACATAAGCACAGCGATTCAATAGCTTAACCGGCCATACCACTGAGTATTGACAGCCGTCGGGCGCATCCATACTATTAGGTATGTTAACATCCCCATCCAGACTTGCCCACACTGCGTGCGTGTGCAGCGCTAGCGAAGCGGTGCTTGTCGTGTCGGTGCAAGGTGCGGAACATGCGCCGTCGGTGCTGCTGGCGCATGGAGCTGGGCAGAGGCGACACGTGTGGGAGGCCACGTCGACTGCGCTTGCACAAATGCGCTGCCCGAGCTTGTTCGGCGCGATATTGGTCGACATCACACCGCGCGGGGATACCAAGGATGTGGAACGCATTCTGCGCTTCACGACCGCGCTCCCGGACGGCCTCGCGCCCCTCGATGCGCCTGCAGATGCGATTGCCGCTTACATGCCGCATCGTCCTCACAAGACGACAACCCACCTGCAGGCCTTGTTGCAACAGCCCGCCGATACACGTTGGCAGTGGCATGGACACCTGCGCCTAGTCGATGAGCTAACGGGACAGGATGCGCAGATTCAGCAGCACAGTTTACTGGAAGCTGCATCGCAGCTGCACTGGCCGATGCTGCTAATCAGCTGTGGGCGCAGCGATCCGGTGACGCCAACCAACATCACCGAATTTTTGTCGATCGCGCCGCATGCGCAGCATGTGCATTCGTCCGATGCCACGCCCATGCTGGCCGGCGGCGACAACGAAGCGTTTACTGCCACCGTGTTGCATTATCTGGACGCACATCCCTCCGTTGGCACCATCGCAGCGTCCACTATTACCGAGCCTGTCACTGGAGCAAGACCATGAGCATCGTTGCACCGTTCCTTCTCGTCATCCTGGCGGCGGGCATCGCTGCCTACCACCGCATGCGCCTTGCCACCTGGGTTGCCCTGAGCGCCTGTGTGTTGGTGGCATGCTGGTTGCTGGGTGCCAATCTCATCGCCACCATCGTCGCTACCGTGCTAGTGGTGCTGGTATCGGCGCCAGTGCTGCTGCCGTTCCTGCGCAAGCCGCTGCTGACCACGCCGCTGATGGGCTTTTTCCGCAAGGTGTTGCCGCCGCTGTCGCAGACCGAACGCATCGCGCTGGAAACCGGTTCGGTGGGTTTCGAAGGCGAGCTGTTCACCGGTGATCCAGATTGGCAGAAGTTGCTGAACTATCCCAAGCCGCAACTGACCGCCGAAGAACAGGCGTTCCTGGATGGCCCGGTCGAAGAGCTGTGCAAGATGATCAACGACTGGGAAATCACTCACGTCTACGCCGATCTGCCGCCGGAGCTATGGGACTTCATCAAGAAGAACAAGTTCTTCGGCATGATCATTCCCAAGCAGTATGGCGGCTTGGGTTTCAGCGCACTGGCACATCACAAGGTGATCCAGAAGCTGTCCTCGATCTCCAGTGTGGTGAGCTCCACCGTGGGTGTGCCGAATTCGCTCGGGCCGGGTGAGTTGCTGCTGCATTACGGCACGCCGGAACAGAAGGACTATTACCTGCCGCGTCTGGCCATTGGTGCGGAAGTGCCATGTTTCGGCCTGACCGGCCCGTTTGCCGGTTCGGATGCGACCTCGATTCCCGACTACGGCATCGTGTGCAAGGGCGAATGGAATGGCGCCAACGTACTCGGCGTCAAGCTCACCTTCGACAAGCGCTATATCACCCTGGCCCCGGTGGCCTCGCTGATCGGTCTGGCGTTTCGCGCCTACGATCCGGAGGGTCTGATCGGCGACACGAAGGACATCGGCATCACCCTGGCGCTGCTGCCGCGCGATACCCCGGGGGTGGAGATCGGGCGTCGCCATTTCCCACTGAATTCGCCGTTCCAGAACGGCCCGATCCATGGCGAGGAAGTGTTCATCCCACTGAGCCAGTTGATCGGCGGCGTGGAAATGGTCGGCAAGGGCTGGAATATGCTCAACGAGTGTCTGGCAGTGGGTCGTTCGATCACCTTGCCCTCCACGGCCAGCGGCAGTAGCAAGTCCGCTGCAGTGGTGACCGGTGCGTATGCGCGCATACGCAAGCAGTTCGGTCTATCGGTCGGTCGTTTCGAAGGTGTGGAAGAAGCGCTAGCACGTATCGGTGGCAAGGCTTATGCAATCAGTGCGCTGTCGCAGGCGACGGCGGCGGCAGTGGACCGTGGCGACGTGCCATCGGTGCCATCGGCGATCGCCAAGTACCACTGCACCACCATGGGCCGCGAAGTGGTCAGCGACATGATGGACGTGATCGGCGGCAAGGGCATTATCTTGGGGCCGCGCAATTTCGCCGGCCGTGCCTGGCAGGCTGCGCCGATCGGGGTGACCGTGGAAGGCGCCAACATCATGACCCGCAGTTTGCTGATCTTCGGCCAAGGCGCGATCCTGTGCCATCCATGGGTCATGAAGGAAATGAAGGCGGCGCAGGATCCGGATACGCGTCGTGGCCTGGAAGAGTTCGACCAGAGCGTGTTCGGACATATCCGCTTCGGTATCTCCAACGCGGTGCGTTCGTTCTGGTTCGGCATCACCGGTGCACGCATCGGTGCCGCACCGGGCGATGCGTACACGCGGCGGTTCTTCCGCAAGCTGGATCGTTATTCGGCCAACCTGGCGCTGATGGCAGACGTGTCGATGCTGATGCTTGGCGGCAAGCTCAAGTTCAAGGAGTCGTTGTCGGGCCGTCTGGGCGATGTGCTGAGCCACATTTACCTGACCAGCGCGATGCTCAAGCGATACCACGACGAAGGTGCACCGGCGACCGATCAGCCGTTGCTGGCGTGGGCCTTCCACGACAGCGTGCAAAAGATCGAAACCGCGCTGTCTGCTGCCCTGCGTAATTTTCCGATCCGTCCGGTAGGTTGGTTGATGTGGATATTGATCTTTCCGCTGGGCCGTCGCGCCGAAGCGCCGGGTGACCGTCTGGGACATCGGGTGGCATCGATCCTGATGACACCCAACGAGGCGCGCGATCGTCTTGGTCAGGGCGTGTTCCTGACTCCATGCGCCAACAATCCGGGTGGACGTATCGCCAGCTACCTGACCAAGGCCGTGATGGCCGAGCCGGTGGAGCGCAAGTTCCTGAAAGCGCTCAAGAGCAAGGGTATCCAGGCGTTGGAGTTCCCGGCGCAGCTGGACGAGGCCGTAGCCGAAGGCGTGATCAACACGGAAGAACGCAAGTTACTGGAAGAGTTGCGCGAGATAATGATGGATACCATCACCGTCGACGACTTCGATCCGCACGAGTTGCGTGCCGCCAGCCATTACGACAAGACGCAGGTACAGCAGCCGCGCGAAGCGGCCTGAGCCAGCGGTCTGAGTTAGTCAGGTAGACCAACGCAAACGGCGAGCTTCAGCTCGCCGTTTGCGTTGGTGCCGCTGCAAGGTGCTGCATGGCGATGCAGGAGGCGGCGCATGCGCGCAAGCAAGACGGCAGCGTTCGTCCAGCGATAACCGGCTGCGCACTACGATCAAATCGACAGCGGCAACCACACCAATGCCAAGGCGATCGACGCCGGCAGCGCCTGCACAAAGAAGATGCGGCGATTGACGCTATAAGCGCCGTAGCAACCTGCCGCTACCACGCAGACCAGGAAGAAGCTCAGCACGTCGGTACGTGCGGCTAGCGCGCCCCAGAATAGCCCCGCAGCCAGGAAGCCGTTGTAGAGGCCCTGGTTGGCTGCCAGTACACGGCTGGCCTGCGCCTTTTCGGGGGTGTTGCGGAAGGTCTTTAAGCCCAGTGGGAGCGTCCACAGCACCATTTCCAGCAACAGGATGTAGACGTGTAACAGTGCGACGCACAGACCGGCAACGATGGCGAACGGAGACATGGCAGAGAGATGTGGTGACTGTGGCCGCTAGCATAGCCGCCATTGCGATCGCGCTGCTCAACGCGGCCAGTCACGTGCCGCGCGGTCGCGAGTGATGTCCAACAGCACTTAGAACGGCTAACAAAACGTAGGAAGCAGTCGTCAGGTGGGTGCTCACGGCGCGCAGAAACCGGAGTGTACGCGTGGTACATGCCGATTCCGAGCACCGGCCGCGCCCGCCTGGCGGTGAGCGCAGTCGTTTTGTTAGCCTCTCTCAGAACAACAACAAGGTCGCCATGAAGACCTCATACACCACCGGCAAAAACACCGGCCGCAGATAACGGCTGACCAACGCACCGTACACGGTTACAGCAGCAACATGATCAGGAAGGTGCCAGTAAACAGCACCTGCAGCGTGAAGTCCTTGGGCGGCATGCCATGCGCAGCGAAGAACGCGATTATTCCGGGAGGTAAAAAGCACCTCCATATCGTCCGAGGCACCCATCGCCGCGCGCGCAGGGCGCAGCACGTAGTCACCGCTGAGCAGGCATAAAGAAGTGCAGGAACACCCATGCCGGCGGCGGCGAGTGCGCACTGCCACGCCCAGAAGGCCGGCCGCAGAGCGCGGCAGAGACGGGCTGGCCATCGTGTAACGGGCGCCCGCATAAACGAGCCTGACAGCCAAAGACAGGGCAGCAGCAGCACTCGCGAAACAAGCGCGCGAGTTATCCCATGCGGAGCACCACCAGCGCCCGCCGCAGGACGCTGCGGGGTAGATCGTGCGGCGATGCAGCACGCCGCTTGCCGCCACCTCCGCACAGGACAGGCGAGGAGCCAGGCTCGGAACGCTCGATTTCTGATCCCAGAATCGTCAATAGGATCAATACGATGCCCATTCATTTTCTGGCAGTTTGTGCTATTGCGAAGCGCGGCGCTAGAATCGCTGGAGACAGCGGAACGGGCGGGACAACCATGACAGAAATGCGCAGGCGCCGACGGTTCCGACCGTTGGCCATCGGGCTGCTTGGGGCATTGCTGCCTCTTGCCCTCTCTTCCACCGCGCAGATACCTGCGCCGGCTGCCTCTACGCTGCAGCCGGCCACCGCGACACAGCCGCATACCGCGCCGTTGCCCTATCGCACATCGCTGGCGGCCAGCAAAGTGTTGGCGCCGGCCACAGGCTTCGGTGTGGCGGCCTTCGAGTCGATGGCAGAACAGCTGACCTACGGTAACCGCGTGCCCGGCATGGCGATGGCGATCGTGCAGGGCGGCAAGGTGCTCAGCGCTCGCGGTTATGGCGTTACCGATGTCAACCATCCGCAGCCTGTCGATGGCCACACCGTGTTCCGCCTCGCCTCGCTGTCCAAGGCTTTTGCCGGCACCATGGCCGGGCTGCTGGTCAACGATGGTGTGCTGCGTTGGGACAGCAAGGTGATCGACTACGTGCCTGGCTTCCAGCTCAGCGACAGCGCCGCCACCCGTCGACTCACCGTCGCCGAGGTGCTAAGCCATCGCGTCGGGCTGACCCGCAATGCCTACGACCGCGATATCGAATCCAACGTCGACTATTACTCCCTCAGCCACAAACTCTCGGCCGCACCGCTGCGCTGCGCGCCGGGCGATTGCTATGCGTATCAGAACGTTGCCTTCAGCCTGGTCGGCGATGTGGTATTTGCAGCCTCCGGTAGCTTCTACGAGCAGTCGGTGGAACGCCGCATTTTCAAGCCGCTGGGCATGAACGATGCGAGCATGGGTCTGGCCGGCATCCAGGCCAGCCCGCATTGGGCGCGCCCGCATGTGCGCAATCGCAACGGCTGGGTGTCGCTGACGCCTAAACCGACCTACTACCGTCTTGCGCCCGCCGCAGGCGTCAACGCCAGCGCCAGCGACATGGCGCAGTGGTTGCTTGCACACACCGGCCACCGCACCGACGTGCTGCCCGCGCCACTGCTGGCAACGTTGCATGCTCCTCTGATCTCCACGCCGGGAGAAATGCGATCGGGCTGGCGGCATGAGCGCGTAGATGCCGCCAGCTACGCGCTGGGCTGGCGCGTATTCGATTACGCCGGCCATCAGGTGGTCTTCCATGCCGGTGCGGTGCAAGGCTATCGCGGCCTCGTCGCGCTGCTGCCCGAGCGCGATCTGGGTATCGCAATCTTATGGAACGGCGAAAGCGGCCTGCCCTCCGGCATGCTGCCGACAATTCTGGACCGCGCACTTGGCCTGCCGACCAAGCGCTGGCTGGACATCGATGTGGACGGCGACTTCGGCAGCGAGAACATGCTGGCCGAGCGTCCTGATCCTGCCGGCAAGGGTGCCTCGTCCGGCAAGTCGGTTGCATCGCCGCGCTGAGCTGGATAACGGCACTAGGCGCCGCGTCGCTGCGAATGAAGACAAGGGCGACTTCGGTCGCCTTTTTTGGGTTCGTACGGTCCGCGCGGCTGGTTTGCCGCCGGCAACGCTGTCAGCTGCAGCATGCTTGGATGGCCATCCAAGTCAGATGGAATGCTGCTAGACGGCCCACGCGCGTGCTGTCTTTTTGTGCTGGCAATCCGTCCGCGACGACTGATCCACACAACTCGCGCGTTGTCTTGATCCAGCGGCATCAATGCCGCGCTTGAAAAAATCGGACCGTCCTAGCATGGCTGACATGGCTGGCAATGTTTGGCATGGCAGCGACCACGCCGATCCAGAGCCAGAACGTGCGCGGCGACTCCTCTGAGTACAAGCCCCATCGTTGCGACCCGGATAACGCAGTTCTACAGCTGCCTCGAAAACCGCCAGACGGCTTGCTGCCAATAAAAAAGCTCCCTCCCCGCTGGGCGTCGGGGGGAGAGCTCGATGTTTACGGCGATCGGGTATTACAGATCAGATCAGCGGTGCCGGAGTTGCGGGCAGCGCGACCGGAGCGGCCTTCTTCTTGCGAGCAGCCGGCTTCTTCTTGGCGACCTTCTTTACAGCAGTCTTCTTTACAGCAGTCTTCTTTACAGCAGCCTTCTTGGTGGCTGACTTCTTGGTCACCTTCTTGGCAGTCTTCTTTACTGCTTTCTTAGCGGTCTTCTTTGCCGCCTTCTTCACTGCCTTCTTGGTCGCCTTCTTCGCAGTCTTCTTTACTGCTTTCTTAGCGGTCTTCTTGGTCGCTTTCTTTGCAGTTTTCTTCACTGCCTTTTTGGCGGTTGTCTTCTTGACGGTTTTCTTGGCAGCAGCTTTCTTCACTGCCTTCTTGGCGGTTGCCTTTTTGGCGACCTTCTTGACTGCCTTCTTGGCGGCAGTCTTCTTCACTGCCTTTTTGGCAGTGGGTTTCTTTTTCGCAGCTTTTGCAGTGGCCATGTAATTGGCTCCTCGTCAGTGAACTATGGAGGTGAAACGCCCAGTTGAAGCAACCTGTGACGGCATGCCGTCGTCGGTAACCGTCCGCAGGTGATGCGCGACGGGACGGATACAAAAACACCCGCATCGAACGGCGACACGGGTGCGTGATCGGAACGACAACTACTTTATTGGAGAGAAGCGAACCCGACTCCACCGTGGATGGCGCTTCGGTGGACATCTGGAACAAGCGTGTCGGCCTGATGTCGATTTTGCTTACTCTCTTACGCAGCAATGTCTGCTGGGCGAAACCTAATCACGCTTTTTTTTACTGTCAACACTCTTTTGCATTTTTTTTTCAGCCAGCCATCCCAATGCACCGCACTGAAGCAAGCAGAAGACACCGCGCACGGCCACGTACGTGCGACCGATGCAAGCGTCCATGCAACAGCGCTTTGGAAAAAGTGCTTCTTTTGCGCTGTTTTTTTCAAGCGATGCAACGACCTACGCGTTTGAGCGCTACGTCGACACGCAGCCAAGGCGCGTGTCGACGCATTGCTCGCTGCCTGTCCGATAGATGAAAAATTTTTATCCGACAACTGCGCTTCCGGCGTCGCACAAGCAAAAATGCGCAAACTTGTTGAGACGTTTGATCGCCACGCGCGCGTACACGTACACGACTCAAAGCATGCATCGCGCCTCGTGTTGGATGATCGATGCAGGCAATGCAGCACGACCGTTTCACTGCGCGTACGTAAGATCCTCACGAGTGACTCACGTCAGAAATCCGGCGCCTCTGCGTGCAGGCGTCATCGAAAGATCTTTTGATCGTTGTTACCAACGCACACCGCCCGCTGCTTCACCGCCGATCGCATCGATGTCGACTGGCCGACAGCATGCACGCATCACTTTTGGACTCGACCGCTTGATCGCCATCGCCGAACCGACACCGCATCCTGCCAGCGACATCGCACCCAAAAAAATGGCCGCTCTGAAAGCGGCCATCGTTATCTGCGGCGGACGACGCCAGGTCAGTGTTCGTCGTCTTCGAGCAACTCGGCGTAGTCGTCGGGCGACAGCAGATCGTTGAGCTGTTCCTTGTCGTCGAGTTCGACCACGAAGATCCAGCCCTCGCCATATGCATCTTCGTTGATGGTTTCCGGAGTGTCGCTCAGCGCGCTGTTGACCTCGACGACAGTACCGCTGACCGGGCTGTAGACGTCGGAGGCGGCCTTGACCGATTCCACCACCGCCGCGCCGTTGCCGACCTGCACAGTGTCGCCGACGCCCGGCAGTTCGACGTAGACCAAGTCGCCCAGCAAGCTCTGCGCGTGGTCGGAAATGCCGACGGTCACGCGGCCGTTGCTTTCGAGGCGGGCCCACTCGTGGGATTTGAGGAACTTGAGGTCGCCAGGAATCTCGCGCATGGGTGTGCTCCGGGAAGCTAGGGGTTGAGGAAAGGTGGCTAGTTTAGACCGCGCGACAAGACAGGTGCACGCGCATCGGTCGGGTTGGTCGTTGCTGCGGATTGCACGATGCCGGCCGCTGTCTGTGCGGCCGGCATCGCCTCATCATTGGCCGAGTACGCCGGGCTGCGCGTGGCCATCGCGCACGAACGGAAACTTCACCACGCGCAACGGCAGCTGCTTGCCGCGGATGTCCACGCGCAACGCGTCGATACTGCCGGCTGGCACGCGCGCAAACGCGATCGCCTTGCCCAGCGTCGGCGAGAACGTGCCGGACAGGATCTCGCCCTCGCCAACGGCGGTGAGCACGGTCTGACCGTGCCGCAGCACTCCCTTGTCATCCATCACCACACCGATCAGTTGACGCGGCGCGCCCTGTGCCTTTTGCGCTTCGAGCACGGCGCGGCCGATGAAGTCGCGACCTTCGTCCAATGTGATCGTCCAGGCCAGTGCGGCTTCATACGGGCTGACCGTGTCATCCATGTCCTGCCCGTAAAGATGCATGCCTGCTTCCAGACGCAAGGTGTCGCGTGCACCCAGACCGGCCGGTTCGACGCCTTGCGCGAGCAGCGCGTTCCAGAATGCGACGGCGGCGTCTTGCGGCAACACGATCTCGAAACCGTCTTCGCCGGTGTAGCCGGTGCGTGCGAGGAACAGGTCAACGCCATCGCTCGAACGCGTCTGCAATGCGGCAAAACGGCCGAGCTTGCTCGCCGCAGCAGTGGCGTCCGGATCCAACAACTTGATGACCTTGGCGCGGGCGTTGGGGCCTTGTACCGCGATCATCGCCAAGTCATTGCGCTCTTCCACGTGCACCTGGAAGCGCGCAGCCTGCTCGCAGATCCACTGCAGATCTTTTTCGCGAGTGGCGGCATTGACCACCAGACGGAAGAACTTTTCGCTCATGAAGTAGACGATGAGGTCGTCGATCACCCCGCCCTGCGGATTGAGCATGCAGGTGTACAGCGCCTTGCCGGAAACCTTGAGCTTGTCCACCGAGTTGGCGAGCAGATAACGCAGGAACTCGCGCACGCGTGCGCCGCGCAAATCGACCACGGTCATGTGGCTGACATCGAACATGCCGGCGTCGCGACGCACCTGATGGTGTTCGTCCAGTTGCGAGCCGTAATGGATCGGCATGTCCCAACCGCCGAAGTCGACCATCTTGGCGCCGAGCGCACGATGGGTGTCGTTGAGGATGGTCTTCTGGGTCATGCGCGCCGGTCCAAAGGATAAGACAGCCATTATCGCTGCCAGGCCGCGCTTGGGGGGAACGGCATGCGCACGCTGGCAGGCAATGCGCAACCCGCGCCGGAGCAGCGACATACCGCGTTGCTCAGGCGCTACGCGGCGAGAACGTGATGACCGCCATGCCGAGCAGGCAACAGGCAGCGCCCGGCAGATCCCAACGCGTCGGCGTCACCTGCTCCGCATACCACAGCCACGGCAAGGCGCTGGCGATACGGACGCCACCATAGGCGGCGTAGACACGCCCGCTGGGATCCGGATGCAGGCTCAACAGCCATTACAGATGGCAAGGCTCAGCGCGGTCGGCAGCAGCAGCCACACGCTGCTACCTTTGCGCAGCGATAGAGGAGGAACATAGCAGCCGACCAGTTCGGCAATCGCGGTGGCCGCGAACAGCAGCAGCGTAGTGGGCGCGAAGTTCATGCGTGGCGTGGCGTGTTGGAGCTTGGCGTGTTGGAGCGTGGTTTGTCGAAGTCTGCCTGATGCACGTCCGGGTTGTCGGGAGCTTGCTCGCCGACGGCAGGTTCATCGGAACTAGGCGCGTGGAGGGCTGGCTTGTCGAGAGCCGATACGTCACCACCTCGCTCGCCACGCTTGACCTGTTGCCATAGCGCTTCCTGCTCACTCAACGACAACGCTGCCAACGTGGTGCCCATAGCGTGCGCCTGCACTTCCATCGCACGGAAGCGGCGTTCGAATTTCAGGTTGGCGTGTCGAAGCGCGGCGCCGACATCGACCTTGGCGTGCCGCGCCAAGTTGGCGCAGACGAACAACACATCGCCGAGCTCGTCCTCCAGCCGGGCCTGATTGTCGGCCACCGGGCCGCGTGCGAATTCCACCCGCAGCTCTTCGATTTCTTCCTGCAGTTTTTCCAGCACCGGCACAGGGCCCGGCCAGTCGAAGCCAACCCGCGCCGCGCGCGATTGCAGCTTGGTGGAGCGCTGCCATTCCGGCAGACCGCGCGCGATGCCGGCGAGTGCGGAGTCGTCCTGGTTGCCGGCGGCGCGGCGTTCGTCGCGCTTGATCTGCTCCCAGTTGGCGCGCACGGCCTGCGCGTCTTCGGCCTGTTGCTCGGCGAATACGTGCGGATGGCGGCGCACCAGCTTGTCGCTGAGTGCGGCAACCACGTCGGCAAACCCGAAGGCGCCCTGCTCGGTAGCCATCTGTGCGTGGAAGACCACTTGCAGCAGCAGGTCGCCCAATTCGTCGCGCAGACCCGGCAGGTCGTTGCGGTCGATCGCATCGGCAACTTCGTATGCTTCTTCGATCGTATACGGCGCGATGCTGGCGAAGGTCTGCTCCACATCCCAAGGACAGCCGTGCTCACGATCGCGCAGGCGCGCCATCAGCTGCAGCAGGTGCTGGATGTTACCGGTCGGCGGGGTCTGAGGCATCGTGTATTCCTGGGGCGTTATGCAGTTGAGGTGCGCTGCCTACGCAATAGCGCGGCAGCGACTCAGAACCATCGCAGCGGCATCATGCAGCGGAGGCGAGCGGTAGCAGGAATCTACAATTTCACTTCATGAGGACTTTGCGCACTCACTGCCGCGTCGCATGCACAGTCATCTAGTAGCGGCGCTCACGCAAGCCAATCGCGCCACGGCAGATTGGGATCGCCCAACGCAACGAACTCGCCATTGAGCAAGCTGTCGCGGCGGTTGTAGCGAAACGGCTTGCCGGTGCCGCTGGCCAACAACACGCCACCGGCAGCATGCAACACGCATTGGCCGGCAGCGGTGTCCCACTCGGAGGTGGGACCAAAGCGCGGGTAGACATCCAGGTCGCCTTCGGCGATGCGGCAGAACTTCAACGACGACCCTTGCGCAACCACATCGATCTGGCCCATGCGCGCGAGCGCGGCGGCGGTGCGCGCGTCGCGGTGCGACCGGGTGGCCGCAACCCGCAACGGTGTAGCCGCGGGAATGCGCGTGTGCAGCATCTGGTCGCGGTCGCCATCGCGACGGAAGGCGTTCTCGCCACGTGCGGCATACCAGACACGCCCATCGACCGGCGCCTGCACCACACCTAGCACCGGCGCGCCCATATGGATGAGTGCGATGTTGACGCTGAACTCGCCGTTGCGCTTGACGAATTCGCGCGTGCCGTCGAGCGGATCGACCAACCAATAAGTGGTCCAGGACTGTCGCTCTTCCCAGTCCACGTGTGTGGATTCTTCCGACAACACCGGCACGTCCGGGGCGACCCGGCGCAGCCCGTCGACGATGACGCGATTGGCGGCCAGGTCGGCCTGGGTCAACGGGCTGGTGTCGGCCTTGATCTCTACTGCGAAGTCCTGCGCGTACACCTCCATGATCGCCGCCCCCGCATCGCGCGCGATGGCGATCACGGCTTCGCGCAATTCCATCGGGATGCGGATCATGGATGGCGCTCCAGCCACTCGCGCGCAATGAACAAGGCGGCCAGCGAGCGGCCTTCGGAAAAATCTTCGCGTAGCATCAATTCGTCCAGACGTGCGATCGGCCAGGGCACCACTTCCATCTCTTCCGGCTCATCGCCCATCAGGCGCTCGGGATAGAGATCGCGTGCCAGTACCAACCAGGATTGGTGACTCATGTATGTAGGAGCGAGCGTCATCGCGCGCAGTACCTGCACCTGACGTGCGCCGTAGCCGGCTTCTTCTTTGAGCTCGCGGTCGGCCGCCTGCTCCGGCGTCTCGCCGGCATCGATGCGGCCTTTGACCAGGCCCAGCTCGTAGCGATGCACGCCGGCCGCGTACTCGCGCACCAGCAGCACGGTCTGCGCGTCGAGCATTGGCGCCACCACCACGGCGCCGTGGCCCTGGCTGAGTTGGCGTTCGTACAAACGGCGCTGCCCATTGGAAAATTCCAGATCCAGTTGCTGTCGACGGAACGGGCCGTCACCCAGATCGGTGATCTTGTGGATGGTCGGCAGGCGCGGGCTCATGCGTAACACGCAGCAGCGGAGCCGACCGATAGAATAGGCGTATGCATCGACATGTTCATGAACCCGAAATCCTAGCAGACCACGCAGCCTCCCAAGCTGCCGAACATTGGCGGCAACGCGATCTTGCGGTGCTCTGGCACCCCTGCACGCAGATGCGTGAGCACCCGCACACACTTCCGCTGGTGCCGATCGCACGCGGCGACGGTGCGTGGCTGGTCGGTCACGATGGCCGCCGCTATTTGGATGCGGTCGGCAGTTGGTGGACCAACCTGTTTGGCCATACCGAACCGCGCATCGGTGCGGCTATCGCGCGGCAGGCCGGCGAACTGGAGCAGGTGATGCTGGCCGGCTTCACGCACTCGCCGGCAGTGCAGCTGGCCGAGCGGCTGTTGGCGATCGCGCCGCGTCAGGCCGGCCGCGCGCCGTTGTCCAAAGTGTTCTATGCCGACAACGGTTCGGCCGGCGTGGAAGTGGCATTGAAGATGGCCTTCCATTACTTTCACAATCGCGGCGAGCACCGCCGCACGCGCTTCGTCGCGCTGGAAAACGGCTACCACGGCGAGACCATCGGTGCGCTGTCGGTCGGCGACATTCCGTTGTACCGGCGCGTGTATGCGCCGCTGTTGCTGGAATCGATGTTCGCGCCCTCGCCCGACGCCTATCTGGCCGAACCCGGACAGACCGCGGAAGACTACGCGCTGCAAGCGGCCGACGCGCTGCAGGCAATGTTCGAACGATCGCCCGGCGAAATCTGCGCGCTGATTCTGGAGCCGCGCGTGCAATGTGCGGGCGGCATGCGCATGTACCACCCGGTCTATCTGCGCCGCGCGCGCGAATTATGCGATGCGCATGGCGCGTTTTTGATCGCCGACGAGATTGCGACCGGCTTCGGTCGTACCGGCACCTTGTTCGCCTGCGAACAGGCCGGCGTCATGCCCGACCTGTTGTGCTTGTCCAAAGGACTCACCGGCGGCTTCCTGCCGTTGTCGGCGGTACTGGCAACGCAGCAGGTGTACGAGGCTTTCCTCGACGATTCGCGCGAGCGCGCGTTCCTGCATTCGCATAGCTACACCGGCAATCCGCTGGCGTGTGCGGCCGCATTGGCGACCTTGCAAATCTTCGCAGACGACGACGTGGTTGCGCGCAACCAGCACACCGCAGAGCACATGGCCACGCTCGCTGCGCAGATAGGCGAACACAGCGCGGTGGCGGACGTGCGTCAGGCCGGCATGATCGTTGCGTTCGAACTCACCCAAGGTGGCGACAAACGCACGCCGTTTCCAGCGACGGCACGGGTTGGCCTGAAGGCGTATCGCGCTGCGTTGGAACGCGGCGTGGTGCTGCGCCCGCTCGGCGACGTGTTGTATTGGATGCCGCCGTACTGCGTGGACCAGACGCAACTTGCGCTGCTGGCCGCGACCACACGCCATGCCATCGAGCAGGCCGTTGCATGCGCCTGACCCGCTCCCATGTTGCGCTGCCGCTGCACTGCGATCAGGAAGTCACGCTGCCCGAGGAATCGGCCAATCATCTGTTGCGCGTGTTGCGACTGCGCCAGGGCGATGCGTGCATCCTGTTCAACGGCGATGGCAGCGATTACCACGCACGCATCACCGTGGCCGGCAAGCGTGAGGCACGCGCGATGGTGGAACGTGCCGAGCCGCTGGCGAACGAATCGCCACTGCGGATCACCTTGCTCCAGGGCATCGCACGCGGCGAGAAGATGGATCTGGTTTTGCAGAAGGCCACCGAGTTGGGCGTTGCGGCGATCGTGCCGGTCAACGCCGAGCGCACCGAGGTCAAGCTCGATCCGGCACGCATGGAAAAACGCGTTGCGCATTGGCGCAGCGTGGTGGTGTCGGCGTGCGAACAATCCGGGCGCGCACGCGTTCCGCATCTGGCTGCGCCACTCGGCCTGCTGGAAGCCGCGCAGGCAAGCGATCCGCGCGAACTAAGGTTGACGTTGGACCCGCAGGGCGAGCATCGCCTGAGCACGCTGCCGGCAAGCATCCAACAGAGTGTGATCGTGGCGATCGGGCCGGAAGGCGGCTGGTCGCCACGCGATCGCACGATTCTCGGCGCGGCTGGTTTCAGCGGTCTGCGATTGGGCCCACGCATTTTGCGCACAGAAACCGCAGGGCTGGCAGCGGTTGCAGCGCTGCAGTCGCGGCTTGGGGATCTTTAAGGCCTTGCCATCTTGCCATCTGGCAGCGTGCTTTCGACCTGAGTCGCCCCGTCTTTCCTAGACACCTTGCGGCCATGATTCACAGCAGCAATAGGGGTGTCTATGAGCAGCAAGCGATACACGCAAGAGTTCGAGGTCGAGGCGGTCAAGCAGGTCGCTGACCGTGGGCACTCGATCGCCGATGTGGCAAGTCGGCTCGGCATATCGATCCTAAAATAGAGCGGCTAACAAAACGTAGCGAGCAGTCGTCAGCTCGGTGGGGACGGCGCGGAGGAACCGGAGTGTACGCGTGAGTACATGCCAATTCGGAGCACCAGCCGCGCCCGCCTGGCGGTGAGCGCAGTCGTTTTGTTAGCCGTTCTAAATCCGATCCATCTAATGCTGGGACTGAATATCTAGCAAACCGGCATTCGACAATGCACTTGCTTAGCGCGCGGCATGCAGCCGATATCAGCGTTTGCGGCCGATCAGCGGCGACGTCCAACGTGCCACATCTTGCAAACGCATTATCCCAGCGCGTGCGCCGGCACCGTCTGCTTGCCGGTGTGCGCCAACGCCTGCATATGTGTCACCACGCCACTGAACAACCGTGCGGTGGCGGCACTGCGAGTGCGGAAAATCTCTTCCAGCGCGCCGTAGTACCACAGCGTGCCCTCACGCCCGGCGGTGAACACGTTGAAGATGTCCTGGCCCACGGCGGGGTTTTCCAGGTCCTGCACGATGGTCCGCGCGTTGTAAAGCTTGTCGCAGCCCGACACCAGCAATGCACGCTCCGGCGTCTTGCGTAGATGGTCCAGGTAGGCGAGCTTGCGCTCGCGCCAATCGCGTTTGCGCGCACTCCGAGTATTGTCCACCTCGGCCTTGTCTTCGGCAGCGGCGTCGGTACATGCCATCACGATGTCGGCCACCGCATTGCCGAACTGCGCGCGGATCGATGTCTCATGGCCGCCGCCGCAGTCTTCCACTACATCGTGCAACAAGCCGGCAATGGCCTGTTCTTCGTCGCCGCCGCATTCCAGCACTAGCGTCGATACGCCCAATAAATGGCTCAGATACGGGATCTGCGTGCCCTTGCGCACCTGCCCGGCATGGGCGATGCGCGCGTAGTCCACGGCCAAGGCGTAGCGTTCGGTGAGAGCGGTCATGGGGGAGTCCGATGCGAGCGATGGCGCAGTATCGCCGAGCCCGACCACGTGCGGAGTGAGGATGCCGCGAGGATGCCTGTGCAGACTCAATGACGCGCTGTTGCGGCCGATACCGCTAGGCTGACTCCACGCCGCACGATTGCTCAGCCATGCCAACGCTTCCCGTCTGCAACGCCTGCCGCGATGGCCAGGATTTTCCCACCGCGATCACGATGGCCTTTCAGCCGATCGTCGATGTGTCCACCCGTAGCATCTATGCCAGCGAAGCACTGGTGCGCGGGGTCAATGGCGAATCGGCCGGCAGCATTCTGGCCGCCGTCGATGAGCGCAACCGTTACGCCTTCGACCAAGCCTGCCGCGTCAAGGCGATCGAATGCGCAGCGCAGATCGCGCTTCCGACATTGCTATCGATCAACTTCATGCCCAACGCGGTCTACAACCCCGAGCACTGCCTGCGCGCCACGCTCTCGGCCACCGAACAATACTGCTGGCCGCTGGACGCCATCATCTTTGAGGTCAGCGAGCAGGAACGCTTAGCCGACCCGGCACATCTGCTCTCGATCCTGCGCACCTATCGGGCGCACGGGATGAAAACCGCCATCGACGATTTCGGCGCCGGCTACTCGGGGCTCGGCCTGCTGGCCGATTTCCAACCGGACCTGCTCAAACTGGACATGGCCCTGATCCGCGGCATCAACACCGACCGCAGCCGCCAAGCCATCGTCTGCCACGTCACCCGCATGTGCGAAGAACTCGGCATCGCGGTGATCGCCGAAGGCATCGAACACCCTGACCAATGCCGCACCCTGCGCGACATGGGCATCGGCCTGCAACAAGGCTACCTGTTCGCCCACCCGCAAATCGGCGCGCTGCCGCAGGTGCATTGGCCGGAGTGAATGCATTGACTCCCCAATCCCGATTCTCAGCGGCGCTACCGTGCCGTCGCACACAGACCGCGGAATTGGCCCAAGTTGCGATGTCCGATCCGGCAGCTCCGCTTCCACCTCGTCTACATAGCATCAGCCCCAACCTTCGGGTGGGTCGTAGGCTTCGATAATGGGGTGGCCGGTGGCGTGGCAATGTGCGGTGGCCACTCCTGCGGCACAGGCTTAGATGCACCCATGGACTATCGATGGCCCGGCATTGTTCGCAGCCAAGCGCACTCGGCGTGACCTCGGCAATCTGCGCGGTGTGTGGCAGTGGTCGCTCATGAGGTGGGGGATTGCTGGTTGGCGCTGGCAAGTTCGGACATGGGCACCGGGTTGGCCTGGTGCGCCAGATACTGGTGAATCTGTGCGACCACTGCGGCGCCCTCGCCCACTGCGGCGGCCACACGCTTGACCGAGCTGGCGCGCACATCGCCGATGGCAAACACACCAGGGCGATTGGTTTCCAGCGGCAAACACGCCGGCACGCCATCGCCACGCGCGGTGCCGGTAATGACAAAGCCGCGCTTGTCGGTTTCCACGCAGTTCTGCAGCCAACCGGTGTTGGGGTCTGCGCCGACAAACAGAAACAGATGCCGCAATTCCACGCGCATGGTCTGCCCGTCGGCACTGGTGCGTAGCACCGCCGCGTGTAGGCCGCGCTCCGGGTCGCCTTCGAGCGCGGAGACTTCGGTGCCGGTATGCAGTTGCACGTTCGGCAGTGCGGCGATGCGTTCGATGAGGTATTGCGACATCGACGCTTCCAGCCCGTCGCCACGAATGATCAAGTGCAGTTCCTTGACCCGCGGCGCCAGAAACGCGACCGCCTGGCCTGCAGAATTACCGCCACCGACTAACGCCACCACACCACCCTGGCATAGGCGCGCTTCCACCGGCGATGCCCAGTACGACACGCCATGGCCTTCGAAGCGATCCAGCCCTTCGATGTCCGGGCGCCGGTAGCGCGCACCCGAGGCGATGACCACGGTGCTGGCCAGCAATTGTTTGCCGTCGGCAAGATCCAGCGTCAACGCGCCATCGTCGCGCCCGCATTCCAGCGTGGCTGCTTCAATCGGGATGGCCAGTTCGGCGCCGAATTTCAGCGCCTGGTTGTACGCGCGCCCGGCCAGCGCCTGGCCCGAAATTCCGGTCGGAAAGCCTAGATAATTTTCGATACGTGCCGATGCGCCGGCCTGCCCGCCGATGGCGCGCTGATCCAGCACCAGCACCGATAAACCTTCGGACGCGGCATACACCGCCGTCGCCAGACCGGCCGGGCCGGCGCCGACAATCGCCACGTCGTAGCGCTTATTGGGGTCGATGTCCGGCGTCATGCCCAGGCAATGCGCCGCTTGGACATCGCTGGGCTGGCGCAGCACACGGCCGCTGGGGCAGGCCATCACCGGCAAGTCGTGCTCCTGGATGCCCAGCCGATCGACCAGCGCGCGGCCTTCTTCATCGGAAACATCGATCACCGTGTTCGGGTAGCCATTGCGAGTCAAAAAGCCCTGCAAGCGGGTCAGATGCGCATCGTCCGGCTTGCCGATCAACACCGAGCCGGAGGCATCGCCTTCGATCAATCCTACGCGGCGCAGGATCAGCGCACGCATCACCACCTCGCCCACGTCGGCCGAGCTGATCATCAGTGCGCGCAGATGCGCGGTGTCGAAGGGCAACGCCAGACAGCCGTCCGGCCCGGCTAGGCCGGCAGCGAGCGATGCGCGCCCTGCCAACTGGCTGATCTCGCCGGTGAACTGACCAGGCGTGTGCAGCGTGATCGGCTTTTCGTTGCCTAGCCCGTCGCGGCGCACCACTTCGATGGCGCCTTCCAGCACCACCCACATAGGCGCGTGCGCATCGCCCACGTCGAACACAGTTTCGCCGGCACTGAAGCGCTTTGCCGGCCCGCTGGCGAAGCGCCGCGTAATCGCCAATTGGGCCGAGTCCAGCTCGGGAAACATCTGATGGTGGCGGGTATCGTCCAAAGGGATGGATCGGCGACACTGACGGGACAACATGCAAGCATGGCCAGCGGTGATGACGATGGCAATCAACAAAACGCGCAATGCCGGCCACGACATGCATCACACGTGCAGCAAGCGCACGCGAGCAGATGCGGCGCAGGTTTGACGGCTCGCAATGCGTTTGGCCAAACCGTCGAATGCGTGGTCGGCTTACCGAGCGCAATCCAGGCAATCAACCACAACCGTGCGCATTTAGAGCGGCTGACAAAACGTAGCGAGCAGTCGTCAGCTGGGTGCGGACGGCGCGCAGGAACCGGAGTATAGGCGCGGTGCATGCCGATTCGGAGCACCGGCCGCGCCCGCCTGGCGGTAAGCGCAGTCGTTTTGTTAGCCGCTCTAAGCTGGTTGATGCGCACCATCCGCCACCATCGCCCCGGCGTGCTCCCCTGCCATACCCTCGATGGCGAGCTGGTGCCGGAGATGATGGATGCCAGCACCGGTGAAGCGCTGGGAAATTTACCGCAAGGCTTGAGCCACTTGGCGTTGATTCATGCAGCGCTTGCAGTAGATGGCGAGTCGTTGCCAAGCGCCGCAACACAACTGCACGCACAAACGCAGGCCAGCCGGCGCCAACGGCACAAGATCTGGCTGACCTGGACGCACGCATCGCCCAAGAAGAGGGGCTTTGATCACCCGCGCGACAACCGATCAAGAATCCCAGGCACTTCCAACGGAATCTCACGCGCCAAAAACCCCACCGTGCCAATGCGCTTGGACAATTGCCTACCGGCCGTTGCATGCACAAGCACACCCCACAACGCAGCGGTCAACACATCGCTCCCACGTGCGGCAAAGCCCACAATCAAGCCGGCCAACGTATCGCCCGAGCCGGAAGTGCCCAACCCGGACACGCCACCACGATGCACCCACAACGCACCATCCGGCCCGGCGATAAAACTGTCTGCACCTTTGACGATCACCACGCTGCGCATCTTCTTCGCAAAGGTCAGCGCGTACGCATCCGGCGCCGCTTCCACCGCCGCCTTGTCATCACCGGCCAACGTGGCCATTTCGCCTGCATGCGGCGTCAACACAAACGGCCGCCCAATCGGCGCACGCAAACCACGCGACAACGCCCCGGCATCCAGCACCAACGTGCACATCGCCTTCTCAGCTGCGCGCTTCACCAACGCAGCCGTCGTCGATGACGATGCCATCCCCGGCCCGATCACCGCCGCATCGCATCCGGCCAAGGCCGCACCCAATGCACGGTGTCCACGGGTAATCTCGCCCTGCCCGTTCTGCGCCAATCCCAACACCAGTGCTTCGGGCACCGCCAATGCCATGCCCGCTGCCACGCTTGCCGCGGTGGCGATCTGCAACTTGCCCGCGCCCGCGCGCAATGCTGCTTCGCCGGCCAATAACACCGCGCCTGGCACGCGCATCGACCCACCCACAATCAACACGCGCCCGCGCTGCTCCTTGTCGCCGCCGGGCGATGGTAGCGGCATCGTGCGCAAAGCAGCAGCGGTGAGCGTGCGGATACGTGCGGCGGCTATCAGCGTGCTCCGGCCGGGCGATCGGATTCGGTGGTCGCCGGCGCATCGGCCAGCTCGGGCGGCACGAACTTGGTACGCACCAGCTCCAGCGATTGCCCATCGGCAGCGGCCGCGTATTCGGTGACGCCGCAGTTCGGCACATCGCCTTCGCGGTCGATGCCCAGGATGGCGGCCTCGTCCATCCGCTCGATCAGATAGCGCAAGCAATTGACGATCACCTGATGCCCCACGATCAACGCGCGCGTGCCCACATGGTTGCGCTGCAGATCGCCCACGATGCCGCGCAGCCGAAAGATCACATCGCACCAACTCTCACCACCGGGCGGGCGGAAATAGAACTTGCCCACCAACTTGCGCTGCTCGGCCAACTCCGGGAACGCCGCGATGATGCCGGCGGTGGTGTAACGGTCGAGCACGCCGAACTCCTTCTCGCGCAAGCGCTCATCCACACTCACCGACGCGACCGGTTGGCCCAGCGCACGCGCAACCGCGGCCGCGGTCTGGCGCGCACGTACATAAGGGGAACTCAGGATCAAGGTCGGTCGCTCATGCTCGGATAACCCGGCTATCCACGCACCCAGGGCTTCAGCCTGGCGTTCGCCCAGCGCCGACAAAGGCACATCCGCATCGCGATGCTCCAGCGCAATCAGCCTCGCCCCGTTGGACTCGGCCGCATCGCGCGCCACATTTCCCGCGCTCTGCCCATGCCGCACCACCCACAACCGCGCCGGCCACTGTGCCGACACCCCGGCAACCGCACTGTTCTCACTCACATGCATCTCCTGCAATCCACACCCACATGTCGCACAGCGGCCGTGAAAAAACGGTTGATCGCCGCATCGGCAACACGCATTTTCAAGCAACGCGCGCAGCTACCCATGACCGATGGCATGGCAACAAGCCAACCCAACGGGTGAGTGACGCCCCGCCGGTATACTGCAGCTCCCCGCCGCCAACCTGCCGCCCATGTCCAACGTCCTGCTGCTGCGCACGGCGAAAGAGCGAGAAGAACTGCTTCTGGAAGAGGTGCTGGACGCCACCGAGCAATGCATCGACGCCATCGGCCTGGGCGCCACCAGCTTCGAACTGATCGCCGAGCGCGCAAAGGTCAGCTGCGGCAGCCTGCTGCAGCGTTTCGAAGACAAGGATGCGCTGGTGCGCGCATTGCTCGAACGCAACTACATGCGCGCCATCCGCCAGATGTGGCTGGTCGAACGCCCGGCCAACGTGCACGTAGTGGATTTCATCGCCGGGCTGCTTGAAGAATGGCTGCTGCGGGACATCAACATCAAGCGCACCCGCATCGACCTGGAGCTGCACCTGGCCACTTTGCGCGAGCCGGTGCTGGCCGCCTTCATGCGCCGCCAGAGCGCATCGCTGATCGAACACCTTAGCGCCCTACTCAAGCGCCTGCTCCGCGGCCACGCCGACCCAGCCAGCAGCGAGCAGGAATTCCAGGCCCGCGTGTACGCCGTCGCCGCCATGTGCGGCGGATTGCATACCGTGATGACCTCCGGCATGGAGCTCAACCGCATGCATTTGCAACTGATATTGCGTGAGAGTTTGTCGGGGATTTTGAAGTCGGCGCCGGTGTAGTCCTGAAAAACAGCTGGCCCATGCGCGGTGTCCCTCGCCGCGCCATAGGCCGCGTCGCGCTCATTCTAAAGTACGCAGATACGCGCTAGAGGGCGCTCAGCTAGAGGACGATGCAGAGGCCTCCGCAGACGCGCGGCTGCGCGCAGCCGACAGTAGACCATCAACCAACGCATAGGCATCGTCGCCAACGCCACTGGCAGCGTCCCAGAGTTCAGAAGGCAGTAGGGAACGATCTGCTGTTGCCAAGTGGATAAGATCCATGGCCAGTGCATTGCGTTCCCCTTCGTTCATTTCAGGGGCGGGAGTATCTGTGTCAAGCATGGTGACCATTTCAATGGCGGCATCCAAACACTCCTCAGTGATTCCTAACTCACGTGCTCTAGCTGCTTTTGTGACAGTTGTCCGTGTGACAGGTGGCTGCTGTTGTGCCTGTAAATACCAGGTCGCCAAGCGCCCGACCGAGGACATCCCAGCCATCGCTCCAAGCGAGGCTATAACTGGTAAAGCCGAGCAATTTGCATAGTTTTTCCACCATGCATCATCTGTTGCGTAACCATATGCCCCTGCAAAAGGGATCTGCAATGCATGCACGCCTGAAAAGAAGGCAGCCATCGTGGAGCCAACACCTGCAGCTTGCAGCCCAAGGCTCGCAATCCGGACGCCGATGCGCCTGTTCGGCTCTCCTGGCTCTCTAAGCCTCGCCGCACGCACTGGCGGCCGTGGTAGGCGTTGCGCCAATTGTGTGTTGACCTGCGGGGCGTCTGCCTGCGACGTGGAACCCACGCCAGCTTCGGCTAGCACATCTTTGTGATCTTGCCTGACCGGTCTACGTGTCGCCGACGTCAATGGCATAGGACGCATATATCACCTCTCGAGCGGTTCGGTGAGTGGCCAGTATTACACTCCAACGCCGCTGCGCCCCGACCGACGCCCGAAAACTCTTGGCCTCTGGCGAAATAGATAGAACTGCATTGCCCAATCGATGCATAACACCCGCATCGCTGATCACGCGGCCACGGAAATCGACGCAAATCACACTTTTATATTGGGCAAGCGCAGAAGAAATCGTCGCTTCGGGCTGTGGTAGCGCACTTCGCTTATCAATCTCCCGGGCAGATGGAGCCTTGTCCACAGTGATGTCCCATTGATCGGCGTCGAGATGAGGACAGCAGATGGACTCCATCAGGCATCAACGCAAAACCCCCATGCATCTGAGCGCCCAGGACAGGCACGAGGACGCCGGTGAGCGCACTGCCACCGCGTCAACAGGCAATCATCTCGCCTGCCCGGAGACCGGCGAGGGCTTGCTGCAGGCACTGCCGCGGAAAAGCCGCCGCGTCCCTTCCGCTTCCGTACTCAAACGCTCGCTCAGTGCCCCTCCACTGACGGCAACACAGCGGCGGATGCTCGTGCAACTCGGGGCCGAAGGCGATACGCGTCTGACGCCCCACGAAGCGGCGGTGTTGCGGGAGCTCACCTTCCACACGCCGGCAACACCGCGCGACACGGTGCTGTTTACCGATCCGAACAAGGACCCTGACGATGTGGTCACCTACACCATCGGCAAGCAACTGCAAGTGGAGGGCTTTGTGCGCCTTACCGACGTTGCGGTGACATTGGGCGATGCGGACGTGCGGCAGGAGCGCGCCCGGCTCGCCAAAGGTGTCTTCAACCGCCTGCAATTACCCGATGTGCGTGTATCGCGCGGGCAGGATTACCAGATGCTTGCGGCGCAGACCAAAGACCATGCCAAATTCCTGCAGGAAGGCCGTGGGTTGCGCGCGGAATCGGGCGACATTTGCAGCAACAGCCTGGAGGCGATGAAAGACCGCCTGATGCAGACACCGCATGGGCTGAGCATGGTGGTGATTGCAGGCATGACCGACGCCAATGCGCTGGTCGAGGCGCATCCGGACCTTGTGCGCGAGCGCGTCAAGAACATCACCATCATGGGTGGGGTCGAGCCGGTCAAGGACGCACACGGCTATGTGCAGCCGGACGCGCGCGCCTACAACAATGCGACGGATCTGGACGCGGCGCGTGGTCTTTATCGTAAAGCACAGCAACTGCGCATCCCGTTGCGCATCGTCACCAAGGAGGCAGCCTACAAAACAGCGGTGTCGCCAGCCTTCTACGAAAGCTTGGCAGAGAATGGGCACTCAGTAGGCCGCTACCTGAAGGACGTGCAGAAAAACGCATTGAACGGCTTGTGGGACAGTATCCAGGCAGGGCTGCTTCCGGGCCTGGACGAAGCATGGTTTTTCCGCACATTCACCGCAGGCGCGCCAACGCAGGTGAATGGCCAGCAAGACGCTGCAAAACAAGCGACTGCGTTCGACCAGATCTGGCCAAAGGTCACCAAACTCAACCTGTACGACCCGCTGACGATGCTGGCATCGGTTCCCGGCGCGGCGGGCATGCTGTTCACGCCAAGGCAGATACACGCCGATGGATTCAGCGTTGTTGAGCAGGTGAGCGACAATGAAGTCAAGCATCCAGAAAAAGCGAAACTGTTGATGTCTGCCTTGGCGAAAGCGGCGCTTGCCACGAAAGAATGACGACCGATTGTGCTGCAGACGCACTACACCGCGTTCTGTAGATCGGCTGGCACACGCTGCTACAGGCTGCTCTCATGTCTGCCAGGCCGGCGCGCGTGTGGTGGCGCAATATTAACTGGCCGGTTCAAAGGCATCGGGTGCGAGACGCGCTGGCACCTGCGCCAGCGCCTGGGTTACCTGCTCGGCCAGCAGCTCCAGGCAGAATGCCAACTCGTCCATGCGGATGGCCGGCTGCCCCAATTGCTCTTCGGCCTGCGTGCGCGGCTGCGCCAGGCGCGCCCAAAAGCGCAGGTGGTCGCGTAGTTGCTGCAAACGGTACTGCGTGCCTTCTGGCAAATAGTAGCCCGGGTGTGACTGCGCATCTTGTACAGCGTCCGACATGGCCTGCTCCTCATTCCATGGAATCGGCCCGCCCGCCGCGAAGCGACAGACAGGAAGTCGGTAGGCTCGAAACCGCAAACAGTCGGCGGGCTTATTCCCCTTGCGGATGTTGTATTCGCCGCCCTCCCGACGCAGGCATCGCGCCGGTTGCGCCCGCAGAAGATGCAGGCACAAAAGGAGGTGGGTACCGCTGTTTACGGAGTTTCGAGGCTCCGTAGTCGAATCCTGCTATTGCAGCCGCTTGGCGTCAATACCGCAGCTCATGCAGACCAGGCAGCAGAGAGCTTAGACTCAACTTCCAAGTGCAACACCCTCATAGCAAGTAAGGTGTTCACATGTCAAAAAGCTATCTCCATCTGAGTGCAGAAGAGCGCGCGGTGCTGCAAATCGAAACACGGCGTGGTCAAAGCTTGCGCTCGATCTCCAGACTTCTGTGCAGAAGCCCATCGACATTGAGCAGGGAGCTGGTCAGGCAGGGCGCCACGAGCTACTGTGCGGCAGATGCGGCCAGGCGTTACAAAGCGCGGCGTCAGCGCAGTGTTCGGCGGCGTAGGCTGACCCCGGGGACGGATTTGTTCCAGCTGGTGCGTGATCATCTTGTGCTGTGGCGCTGGTCGCCCCAGCAGATTGCTGCCAAGCTCTTGATCATGCATCCGGATGATTCTGCCCAGCGCGTCAGCCACGAAACCATCTACGCAACGATCTATGCGCACCCGCGCGGTGGCCTGAAAAAGGAGCTGGTGGAGGCTTTACGCCAGGGCAAGCCTACTCGGGGATTGCGGCGTACGACCGCTGCCAAACGCACCTGGGTGCCGGAGGAACTACGCATCGTGCACCGGCCCGAAGACGTGCGACAGCGCCTGATTCCAGGTCATTGGGAAGGCGATCTGATCAAGGGCGCGTTCAATCGTTCCTGCGTTGGCACGTTGGTGGAGCGCAAGACGCGCTTTGTGGTGCTGTGCCGAATGGACGGCTGCACGGCTGCCGATGCGCTGGAAGGGTTTACCCGCCAGATGAAAAGGCTTCCCGCTTCGATGCGAACGAGCTTGACCTATGATCGCGGGACCGAACTGACGTGTTATGCCGAGCTGATGCAGGGACTGAACATCAATGTGTGGTTTGCCGATCCACACGCGCCTTGGCAGCGCGGAAGCAACGAAAACACCAATGGCCTACTTCGCCAGTTCTTGCCCAAGGGTGCGGATCTGTCCACCGTCAGTCAGGAGTACCTCAATCACATCGCATTACTGATGAACACCCGTCCACGCGAGACGTTGGGATGGAAAACGCCGAGCGAGGCGATGGAGCATGAACTGGCAACTTTCAAATCACGTGTTGCACTTGAATCTTGAGACCACCGAGTGCTTCGGCCTGCTGCAGCACCGTGCGAACCACGGCATCCTGCAGATCGGGCGGATACCCTTATTTGCGCAGGATGCGCTTGACCAGCACACGCATGCGCGCACGCGCCGAGTCGCGGCGCCCCCAATCCACCGAAGCGCTGCCTTTAAGGATGGTCTGATCAACGCGGTCAGAGGATGAGGCAAACCACATTGGCCACATCCACGGCACTCAGGTCCTCGGTTTTTCGCCGTTTCCGGCGCGTTTGCGGGGTGTTGCCCGAGTTACAGGCACACCTTCCCCACGGCAGGCATCAACTGCTTTCGCTTCAACCACAGGTTCGACAGCGCAAACAGCGTCAGCACCTGCGCAGTCTTCTTCACCAGGCCGCGATAGCGCACCTTGACGTAGCCAAACTGACGCTTGATCACACGAAACGGGTATTCCACGCCGTGCAGCAGTTTGTACGCCTGCGTGATGTCTGCCACGTTGGCCGCCGTGCATTCCACGTGGTGCACCAGGCCGGAGGCATCGTCCACGCCGATGTGCGCCTTCATCCCGAAGAAATACTGATTGCCCTTCCTGGTCTGGTGCATTTCAGGGTCGCGCTCACCTTAGTTCTTGGTCGAACTGGGCGCGGCAATGATCGTGGCGTCCACGATCGTGCCGCCTCGCAGGCTCTGCCCCTTGCGCGACAAGTGCGCGTTGACCCGATTGAACAGCTTGCGCGCCAGATCGTGCTGTTCCAGCAGGTGACGGAAGTTGAGAATCGTGGTCTCGTCCGGCACATCGTCCAACCCGCCGATCTTGGCGAAACGGCGCATCGACACCGTGTCGTACAGGGCCTCTTCCGCAGACGGATCGCTTAGCGCGTACCACTGCTGCAAAAAATGGATGCGCAGCATCGTCTCCAGTGGATATGGCTGTCGCCCCGGCTGGCCTGACGTCGGATAATTCGGCGCGATCAGGGACAGCAGGTCCTTCCACGGCACCACCTGATCCATCTCGCACAAGAACACCTCGCGCCGTGTCCGCTTGCGTTTGCCGTTGTACTCCGCGTCGCCGAAAGACAGTTGCATCGTTATCGTTCCGTTGGCTCTATGCGATTGTCGCAGGATCAGGGGAGTTGTTCAGACCTTCCATAGTCCTACTGTGTCATAAATAGGTTATCCTGCAATGCAAGCAGTCTCTCCCACGGCGGGATCGTGATGGCCGCAGTCAGCAACAAAGCGCGTTTCTCCGCTTATCTCGATGAACTCTCCGCCGCGCTCGGTCATGCTGACCGCACTGCGGGCCTGCGAGGCGATTGTAGTGCGTTGATGCTGCCTTTGGAGCGCAAGAGTGTTGAGCCCCTGGCTGCTCATCTGGATCCGCTTCGAACCAGGGCTCGCCATCAAGCCTTGCACCACTTCGTGGCCAAATCAGAGTGGTCCGATGCGGCCATGTTGGAGCGGGTTCGTCAGTACGTTTCGTCGCTGCTGGATTTGAAAGACGAGGTGTACTGGATCGTGGACGACACGGGTTTTCGCAAGAAGGGCAGGCATTCGGTCGGTGTGGCCTGATAGTACTGCGGCGAGATCGGCAAGCAGGACAATTGCCAGGTGGCCGTGAGCGTATCGTTGGCGACGCCGGCAGCGAGCATTCCGATCGCTTTCAGGCTGTATCTGCCTGAAGACTGGGCCAGCGATGCAGCACGCCGGGGAAAAGCGGGAATTCCCCACGAGATTGAGTTCGCGACCAAACCGCAGATCGCACTGGCGCAGATGAAAGCAGCCCATGCCACGGGAGTGGCGCGCGGCACGGTGTTGGCCGATGCAGCCTATGGCAGCAATACGGCCTGGCGTGACGCGCTGGCTTGCCTGGAACTGAACTATGCGGTGGGAATCGTGTCGAGCGTGAAAGTCTGGCCGCCCGGACAAAGGCCCGAATCGCCGGCGGCGTGGAAAGGCCAAGGCCGACCTCCGGTTCGCCATCGTCGTACAGCCGACCATCAGCCACAGTCGGTGCAAGCGCTGGCGCTGTCGTTACCCTCCCGCGCCTTCAGGACAGTCGCGTGGCGGGAAGGCGGCAACGCACCGTTGTCGGGACGTTTCGCCGCCGTACGCGTACGTGCAGCACAAGGTGATCGCTTGCGTCAGGAGGAATGGCTGTTGATCGAATGGCCCAAAGGCCAAGACAGGCCGACCCGATACTTTCTGTCCAACCTGCCGGTAAACACGCCGCGCAAGGATCTGGTAAGGACGGTCAAGGCGCGCTGGTGGATTGAACGCGATTATCAGGATCTGAAACAGGAATTTGGCCTGGATCACTACGAAGGCCGTGGCTGGCGGGGCTTCCATCATCACGCGAGGTTATGCGTCGCTGCCTATGGGTACCTGGTTGCTGAACGCTTGCGCGGGGCGCATCAAAAAAAACCCTCGGAATGCGCGGAATCTCCCTTACCCGAGAATTACCGACCGCGCGGCAAGGCAATCGCGCGCCCAGCGCCACGCGAGCGACTCGATCGCGACGCTGCGCTGGACAATCGCCATGGACATCGCAGCGGCACTACTTGACGTGATGCCTCCGCATCTGCGGATTTAATGACATAGTAGGACTAAAGATTCTTTCCAGCTATGCGGACGCGGGCAACCGCGAGTTGTACTGGAATTATCTTTCGCAGCTAGATGGTGCAGACGGCTACGGGACGCTGGCGCTAGGCGTGGTGCGCAACAATAGCTTGCCCGGTCGGGTCGCAAATAGTTACGCACAGGATTATGCCAGGACCCAGCACGACAACGGCTCGCGTTTTGCCAACGCTCAGTTGAGCGAGAGGCAGTGGGAAGCGTTTCGGCAAACCCTGCTCAAAAAGGATTTTGAAGCTAGGCAATACTGGATGAGCGAACACCGTCCGGATCTAGCGCAGAATTTGCCCGGTGCTGACGTCATGCGAGCACACGATCAAGCCTTCCTGGACCATGAGCTCGCCCCCAACTGCTGGACGCCCCGCGTGCTGCTGCAAGCGGCCTTGGAAAAAAGCGGCCCCCAGAAGCTGGAACAGATCTGGACCAACATGCTCGACAACGAGTATGCCATGCTATTCCTGTCCCATCGACACCGATTCGCCTATAGTTCACAGCGAACCCTGCAATGGATTGACCAATGCGCATGATGTCATCCGGCCGGTGCCTCGCACTTGCACTTGCCGCGGCTGTAACCAGCAGTGCGTGTGCACGGACCCCATCGACCGAACAAAAAAGGACTTCTCCCATGTCGGACACCGTTACAACAGGCCGCACCATCAACGGGCACACCTATTCGGATGCTCCCGTCGACGTGAAGATGGGGCCGAACACCTTCGGCATTCCCGCCAACTATCTGGATAGCCAGATCGCGCCATGGCCGGGTGAGGGGGTGACGCTGGTCATCGAGTGGCCAGATATGACGCCCACCCCGCCCGGAGCACGGGCCAATCCGCGCACGAATGATTTCCGGAAAGAGATCTCTGTGTCGATCGACTATGTTGACCGGATTCCAATCGACACCTTGTTGGCCAGGCGGTCTTCCAACGAGGCTATCACCGAGGCGAATTCCGTCGAAAGGAAGGATCCAAGGAGTCGCCTTGAACTACGCGTTTCTAAAGAGGAGACCCTTGGTCTAACACCTTATGCCATCGACGAAGTAAAAATGAAGGACTATTCAAACGAGTACGAGGCACGCTATGGGAAGCTACCGGTCCGCAACCTTGCTTATGAAGATGACTGGTATGTCGCACGTGATGCCAACGGCAACCTCACCACCGTCATCAAGTGTGATAGCACCAAGTTTCGCAAAGATGGCGTAAAACTTGAGGGCAATGAGGTCATCCATGAGAAAGGAGCTGTTGCTGCAAGTTGTTTCCATTATTTCGCTGATATCGAAAACAAACTTTCGATCACCCTGAACTACAAGAGAGCGTTCTTGAAAGACTGGAAACGCATGGAAGATGCCGTAAGGGACGTTTTAACGCGCACCAAAGTCAAGTGATGGACCAGGTATTAGGGAGCAGGACATGAGCGGATTGACCGATCAAGACATCAAGATTTTGAGCGGCTATGCGAACTTAGGAAACCGGGAACTGTATTGGAATTACCTCTCACAACTACAGGGGGCTGATGGCTATGGCACCCTTGCGTTAGGCGTAGTTCGCAATGACAGCCTGCCTGGCCGGGTCGCCAATAGCTATGCTCAGGACTATGCAAAAAATCAACATGACAAAGGCTCGCGCTTCCCCAACGCGGAGCTCAGCGAACGACAATGGGAGGATTTCGGCCAAACTCTGCTCAAGAAGGATCTTGCGCTTCGGCAATCTTGGATGGAAGTTCAGCGCCCGGACCTGGCACTAAACCTGCCAGGCAAAGACGTAATGCGAGCACACGATCAAGCCTTCCTGGACCATGAGCTCGACCCCAACTGCTGGACGCCCCGCGTGCTGCTGCAAGCGGCCTTGGAAAAAAGCGGCCCCCAGAAGCTTGAACAGATGATCTGGACCAACATGCTCGACAACGAGTATGCAGGCGCCGCCCGCATCAGCAACACAGGCTATGAGACCTTTGCGCAAATGGGACTGGCGGCCGGCAGCCAGTACCTGGCCAAGCTCGGCACCACCGAGGCGATCCAGATGCTGGAAGGCCGCTCCGCTGTCGACCCCAACGTCATTGGCAGCAACAGCTTCTACGCGATGTACTTCGAAAAAGAGCAGAAGTGGGTGAATGTCAGCGCAGGCGGCGGGCATCCTTCCATGCGCGAAGAAACCAACCCTGGTCGTATCGCCGAGCTCGACGATGCCCGCGCCGTCCGCCTGGAACGGCAGCAGAAAGCCGCGCATTTCCACCACGACGATCCGCACCGCTCTATCACCCGCAGCCCGTTCACAGCATCGGTCGACGGTATGCCCGATCGGACGCAGGCGCCTACCAAACTTGCCGATATCGACCCTGGTCACCGGGACTACGCATTACTGCAGCAGGTCCGTGCAGGTGTGAGCGCAATCGATGCGCAAGCTGGGCGGACGCCAGATGTGCACAGCGAGCGTCTGATTGCCAGCGTGATGGCCCTTGCCCGCCAGAACGACCTGGAGCGCGCCGACCATGTGGTGCTGAGCGTCCAGACCAAAGATATCCCCGCCGGGCGCGATGTATTTGTGGTGCAGGGCGAGCGGGGTGATCCTGCGCACCTGCGCGCCTCCATGCCCACCGATGTGGCCGTGCGCACGCCGGTGGAGCAATCGCTGCAGCAACTGGAGATGGCCAACACGGAACGACAGCAGGCATTGCTGCAGAGCCAGCAGCCAGCGATGGACAACCGTGCTCGTGACACTCCGGGAATGCAGATGACGTGATGCACGCGCCGGGATGTACGGCAAACGCGTGGCGACGGTGCAAAACGTGCCGGCCGGATGCGGGGCAGGTCACAACGGCTCTCGAGTGCCAACGTGTCGTGACTGACGTTGTGTAGGCGCACCCACTGATCGCTTCAAGCCCTCAACCGAAGCGATCAGCGGGTGCGCATCGAGGATGTCCGCGCCTGCCCGCGGTGCACGGACCGCATGCCCGGCACTGCAACACAGCACCGGGCATGCCGATCAGGGGCGCTCAGCCCTTGCGCGCCTTCAACCACGACTTGATCTGCGGCAGCGACGCCGCACGCAGCTTCACCCGCGTCTGGATCGTGTTGATGGCGTTGTCTGCGGCCTGCCGCGAGGTGGGCGCGATGTACTGGTCGGCATAGGCCTTGATCTTGTCGGCAGTGGCAAGGTCTGCCGAATCCATGCCCAGGCCGGGGTAGTAGCGGGCACGCGAGGTGGAGTCCACCAGGGTGTCCACTTGCGTGCGATGCGCCACGGCGAAATCGAAGCTCAGCTCCGGGTGCTGGGAAGCGACCCGGTCGATCATGCTTGCGCCGGTGGTGGCGCCTGGCTCCGGTGTCAACGCCAGCTGCAGCGCGCGCTTGGCCAGCGCCTCATCCTTGGGCATGGAGAGGAAATCGTAATAGGTGTCGCGCACCATCGACGAGGTTTCCCGCTTGGCCAATGCCTGCAACGCGTCCCAGGTGGCGGCATCGGCATTGCGCGCGACCGCGCCAAGCACGCTATCGCGCAGTTCCGGCGACAGCGATGCGGGGTTGGCCCGGAAAGCGGCGAACCGCCGGCGTGCCTCGGCGATCACTACGGCATCTCCCATGTCGCTGAGGCTGGCGATCAGGCGGGTACGCAACTGCTGGATCTGAGACGAATCGCCATCGCGGTTGTCCCAGCCCAGCGTTGCGAATTCGGCCGATAGCCGCGGCACGGCATAGGCACGCCACGCCTCGCGCGCAACCGGGTCACGCTCGAAGCTGGCATCCACGCCATCGAAGATGCCGGCCACCATGTCCCAGACATCGGGCGATGCGCCGACCGCCACCTGGGCGGTGAGGTTCAGCAGGTCGGCCTCTGACTGCACGCCCGCGCCGGCCAGAGCGTTGGTGTCGTTCAACACGCCCACCTGGTCCACCACCGGCAGCGCGCTAAAGCCGTCGGTCAGCGCCTTGAACTGCGCGGGCGCATACAACGTGCGGAAGTAGCCCTTTTGCCCGGCATTGACCAGCACCGGTTCATTGCAGCCCGGCACTTGCACCTGTGCAGTGCCGTCTACCAGCACGCGCACCTGCTTG
Source organism: Xanthomonas fragariae (assembly GCF_017603965.1). NCBI lineage: Bacteria > Pseudomonadati > Pseudomonadota > Gammaproteobacteria > Lysobacterales > Lysobacteraceae > Xanthomonas > Xanthomonas fragariae. The sequence continues at coordinate 2,967,087 of NZ_CP071955.1, forward strand.
CCATCGCCGCCGCGCAGGACAACCGGCACGTGCCAGCGCAACGGCTGCTTGTCGGGGCGGTCCAGGGTGAACTCGCCCTGCTCCAGCGTCACCGTGGTCTGGCCACCAAGGCAGCGGGTGCTCGCCTTGATCAACGGCACGCCCGGCTGCAGGGTGAAGTCGTGTGCCACCTCGGTGAATTGCTTGCCCGGGGCCACCGCGTCGATCTGCTGCCACAACTGGTCGGTGACCGCGTTGCCGTACTGGTGCTGCTTGATATAGCTGCGCACGCCGGTGCGCCAGTGATCCGAGCCGACGTAGTCTTCCAGCATGGCAATCACCGCCTCGCCCTTTTTGTAGGTGATGGCGTCGAAGGCCTGGCTGGCCTGCTCCACGGTGGCCACGTGTTGCACCACCGGGTGGGTGGTCAGGTACGCGTCGCGACGCATCGCCGCGCGGCTCTTCAGCGCGGGGCCGGTGTTGTCGATATCCCATTCCGGATGCAGCTTGTGCGTGGTGCGCGCCTCCATCCAATTGGCGAAGCCTTCGTTGAGCCACAGGTCGTCCCACCACGCCATGGTCACCAGATTGCCGAACCATTGGTGGGCGATCTCGTGCGCGGCGACAGTGAACACGCCTTGCTTGGTGTTGATGTTGGACACCGCCGGATCCAGCAACAACGAGTATTCGAACGTAAAGATCGCGCCCCAGTTTTCCATGGCGCTGAAGAACTGGCTGCGTCCGGGCGCGGCGATGTTGTCCAGCTTGGGCAACGGGTACGGGATGCCGAAGTAGTCGTTGTATTCGTGCAACACGTCACGACCGGATTTCAGTGCGAACTGCGCCTGGCCCACCTTGCCCTTCTGCGCGATGACGCCGATTTCGGTGCCGTTGTCGGCCTTGACGGTGGCGCGTTCGAAATCGCCCACGCTGACGAACAGCAGATACGTGGACATCTTGGGCGAGGTCTGGAACGCAATGCGGGTGCGCCCGTTCGCGCCCGGTTTGGACGAGGCGATGGGCATGTTGCTTACTGCCATCTGCCCGGCCGGTGCATTGATGGCGAGGTCGAAAGTGGCCTTGAAGTTGGGCTCGTCCCACGAAGGCACGAAACGCCGCGCATCGGAATTTTCGAACTGCGTGAACAGCGCGCGGCGCGGGCCTTGCGCGGTGGTGTAATCCAGCGCGAACAGGCCATTGGCCTGGGTGTTGATCGTGCCGCTATAGGCCAGCGTCACCACATACTTGCCCGGCGCCAACGGCGTACCGGTCGCAATGCTGGCGGTTTGCGCGTCCGCATCGGTGGTGACGGTGGCCGCCACCGGCTTGCGGCCTGCCGCGGCCAGCGTGGCCTTGCCGAAGGTCAGCTGCGCTGCCTGCAGCACGATGGCATCGGTGGGCGCCAGCACCTCGACATCGATGCTGACCTTGCCGTCGAAGGTCATCGTCTCGGCATGCGGGGTGATGTCGATGGCGTAATGGCTGGGCATGGCGGTGCGAGGCAGCTGCGTGGTGATGGTCGATGCGGTGGAAGCGGCCGCAGTGGCCGGTGTGGGTTCGGCAGCGTAGACGGAGCTAGCCAGGACGGTACCGGTCAGGACCAGGGCAATGGCGGTCACCAGGAGAAGACGCATGAAAGTTCTCGTTCGCTGAAATGGAGGCGCGGGCTGCGCTATGCCGGCGATGATCCTCCCCTCGCGCTCGCTCGCGCACCGCCAAAGGTCATGCCAATGCTCAGCAATCCTCAAAAGAAAACGGCCCGGACAAGCCGGGCCGTTTTCGCGTTGCAACTGCGTCAGCCGATCAGGCGAACGGATCCTGCAGCACCATGGTGTGGTCGCGGTCCGGGCCGGTGGAGACGATGCTGATCGGGCAGCCGGCCAGTTCTTCCAGCGCGCGCAGGTAGGCGCGTGCGGCAACTGGGAGCTTGTCCCATTCGGTGATGCCGTGGGTATTGTCGGTCCAGCCCGGGAATTCCAGGTACACGGGAGTGCACTCTTCCCAGCCCTGCGCGTCCAGCGGCGCGTATTCGGTGCGCTTGCCGCGGTATTCGTAGGCGATGCAGACCTTGAGCTTTTCCATGCCGTCGAGCACGTCGAGCTTGGTGATGCACAGGCCGGAGATGCCGTTGATGGCCACCGCACGCTTGAGCGCGACGATGTCCATCCAGCCGCAGCGACGCGGGCGACCGGTGGAGGCGCCGTACTCGGCGCCGCGGTCGCGAATGCCCTGGCCCACTTCGTCGTCCAGCTCGGTCGGGAACGGGCCACCACCTACGCGCGTGGCGTAGGCCTTGGCGATGCCGAGCACGTAGTCGATCGCATCGGCGCCCACGCCGGTGCCGGCCAGTGCGCCGCCCACAGTGGTGTTGGAGCTGGTGACGTACGGATAGGTGCCGTGATCGATATCCAGCAATGCTCCCTGGGCGCCTTCGAACAGCACACGCTTACCCTGCTTGCGCAGGTCGTGCAGGATGCCGGCCACGTCGGACTTCATCGGCTGCACGTAGTCGCCGAAGGCCAGCGCTTCGTCGAAGGTTTTCTGGAAATCGACCGCTCCCACGCCCAGGTACTTGGTCAGCACGAAGTTGTGGTAATCCAGCGCGGTGCGCAGCAGTTCTTCCAACTGCGGCGGGTAATGCAGGTCGGCGATGCGGATACCGCGACGGGCGACCTTGTCTTCATACGCCGGGCCGATACCACGACCGGTGGTGCCGATGGCCTTGCCGCCGGCGGCCTTCTCTCGGGCCTGATCCAGCGCGATGTGGTAAGGCATGATCAGCGGTGCGGCCGGGGAGATCTTCAGGCGCGAACGCACTTCCACGCCCGCTTCTTCCAACTCGCCGATCTCCTTGATCAGTGCGGCCGGAGAGATCACCACGCCATTGCCGATCAGGCACAGCGCGTTGTCGCGCAGGATGCCGGACGGAATCAGATGCAAGACGGTCTTTTTACCGTTGATGACCAAGGTGTGGCCGGCGTTGTGGCCGCCCTGGAAGCGGACGACCGCACCGATTTCTTCAGTGAGCAGATCGACGATCTTGCCTTTGCCTTCATCGCCCCACTGGGCACCGAGCACAACAACTGACTGACCCATGACGGGTTGACTCCTAAAAGTTTTGCTGCGGCCATCGGGGCCGCGGGATGGGACCGGCTCAAAGCTGGCAGCGACACCTGGCGCGCGGCTCCATCGGGGAGCGTTGCAGTGGTGCGACAGCCCTGACACGAAAAAAGCCGAACGGGGTGCTCTGGTTGGAGCGTGCCCGGCCGGCTTTTGTGCATTATCCGGGTTTCCGATGGCATGCACCACCCCTTGAAATTGGCGGCTCCGGGGCTGGTCAGATCGCAGCTTGCAGTGCGGTTGCCGTGTGCTTGCGCTGCTGATGGCCTGCCCTGCCCGCTTCTTTTGAAGCCGGCGACGGGCTGCCAACTCAGTGGCGCACGACCCACAGTGCAACCGCGCCCACCACCACGGTGATGCCGCCAAACATCCGCAGCTGCGTAGATCGCAGGCTCAACAATTGCTCGGCCATCCGCTTCCAGGCATCTGGCGCGGCGAATAGCATCAGGCCTTCGAGAACGGCGACCAGACAGAGAGCGGTCAGTAAATCGTGCATGGAGACAACCGTGACATGGCGCTGAGTGTGCATTGCTTTGCTAGGGAGTGCAGCGAATCAACAGACTGAAGGTGAGAGGCAGCCAGAACCGTATTTCTCAGCACACTCCCACCATCCCCGAGGTGAGAGGAGCCAAAACGAAGACGCCCGCACAGGGGGGCGTCTTCGTTGCAGCAGGAGCAGGTGTCGTTGGACTGGCGAAGCGAAAGCGGAACTGAGGACCATCACGTCTGCCGCAGACGATTGCCTTTAACGATCGCTCTTGAGGTACTGCAAGAACGGGTCGTTCGTGTCCAGCACGATCACACCATTGCCATCGGCCATGGCGCCGCGATACGCCTCCAGACTGCGGTAAAACGTGTAGAACGACGGGTCTTTGGAACCGGCCTGACCGTAGATACGCGCAGCTTGGGCATCGCCTTCGCCGCGTAGCTTCTGCGCATCGCGCTCGGCGTCGGCCACGATCACGGTGGACTCGCGGTCGGCTTGCGCGCGGATAGTCAGCGCCTGCTCTTCGCCTTCGGCGCGCAGCTTGCTCGCTTCCTGCTTGCGCTGGGCGCGCATGCGTTCGTAGACGTCGGTGATCACCTGGCTGTCGGTCGGCAGGTCGATCTGCTTGATGCGCAGGTCGGTGATCTGCATGCCCAAGCCCTTGATGGCGCCGTTGATGCCCTTGAGCTGGCTGGCGATCAATTCGCTGCGGTCGCCGGAGACCAGCTGCTGCAAGGTGCGCGAGTTGATCTGGTTACGCAGCGAGTCGGTAATGATCGGAGCCAGGCGCGAATTGGCGACCGACTCCTCACCACCGGTGGCGCGATAGAACGCACGCACATCGGAGATGTAACCAATGGCGAAGAAGTCCACGCTCACGTCTTTCTGCTCGGCGGTGAAGTAACGCGCCGGGGCGGTGTCCAGCACCTGGAAGCGGCGATCGAACACGCGCACCGATTCCACCACCGGAATCTTGAAGTGCAGGCCGGGCTTGAGGTCGGCACGCACCACACGGCCCAGGTTGAGCACCATGGCGGTCTGGTCTTCGCGCACCACGAACACCGAGCCAATCAGGCACAGCAACACGGCGACGATCAGGCCGATAACTAGCGAATTCTTCATTATTCGGTTCCCTCGCGACCGGTCGGGCGCGCGCCGCGCTCCGGATTGCGGATGCTCTGGCTGCTGGCACTTTGCGGCGGATTCAACAACACATCCTGCGGCACCATCGACGGCATGCCACCGTTGCCGGTCTTGGCGTTGGCGTTGGCGTTGGCGTTGGCGGACTTATTGGCGTCGGCCGGCAGCTGTACATAGATGACTTGGCGACCATCGCTACCGATCACCTTGCGGTTCTCCGACAGCACCTTCTGCACGGTTTCCAGCCACAAGCGCTTACGCGTCACCTCGGGGGCGCCGGCGTACTGCTCCTGCAACAAGGTGAAGCGATCGGCGTCGCCCTCGGCTTTGGAAATCGCCGCCTGCTTGTAGCCTTCGGCACCGGTACGGGTGCGTGCACCCTGACCGCGCGCTTCGGGTACCACCTTGGCGGCGTAGGCCTGTGCTTCGTTGATCAGGCGCTCGCGCACCTGCTGGGCACCGTTGACCTCGTCGAAGGCCGGCTTCACTTCTTCAGGCGGACGCGCGTCCGGCAGTGTCACCCCGGTGACGGCCAAGCCGGTGTTGTAGGCATCCAGCGCCGCCTGCAGACGGTCCTTGGAGGCGATCGCCAGAGGGCCGCGATTATTGAGCACGGTATTGAGATCGGAACGGCCGACCTGCTCGCGCACGGCACTTTGCGCGGCCTGCTCCAGCACCAGATCGGCATTGCGCGAACCGAACAGGTACTTGCGCGGGTCGCTGATCTGGTACTGCACGTTGAGCGAGACGTTGACGATGTTCTCGTCGCGCGTCAGCACCGGCACCTGGTTGCTGAAGGTCTTGATCTCGGTCGCATTGACCTTGCGCACCGACTCGATCGGCCAGGGCAACTTGAAGTTGGGGCCGGGCTGCAGAATGCGCGAGAACTGGCCGAAGCGCAGCACCACACCGCGCTGCTGCTCGCCGATGAGCTGGAAGCTGGAGAACGGCACCATCAGCACCGCCGCGACCAGAATCCAGCGCCCCACGCCGCCATCGAACAGTTCTTTCAACGGGGCGGGCAGGTTGCCCCAACCACCACCGTTGCCACCACCGCGCGGGCCCCAGGACCTGCGACGGTTGGGATTCGGGCCGTCTCCGCCCTTGTTGCCGGGTGTGTTCCAGGCCATGCACGCTCCATGATCGAGGGGCTGTGCGGGCCAGTCCCGCAGTGCCGCCGTGTTGTTTGACTTGCTGATTCTACTAGATAGGGCAGACCAGTCGTTTTGAAAGGCCCGGTTCGCTGCATCCAGGTTTAGCCGGTGGGGCGAATGGGGCGGTTGGCTGAGTCTTGAGTGGGTTGAAAAAGGTAGCGGCGCGCTGGCGAGGTCAAGAAAGGACGCGCGCAAAGCTGCCTTCGACGTCGAAAGCCCGAAGCGCGCCGATCAGCTGCTGGAAGGCATGGTCGAACAGACCCGCCGCGCCGACGCTTACCTGCCACTCTCGCCCACCACCGGGTACGCCAAACACCGTTCTGGACCGAGTCGACGGTGATCAATGGCGTGGTATCCAGACTGGCAGGCAGGTGCATCGCGCGTGCGAGCACTGGGGTGTGTATCCGGCCCGATCCTGTGGTGGGGCGGCCTCGATGGTTGGCTGGCGCGTCAATGTTCATAGACCGACACGGATCAACCGACTACTGGCGCAAGACAGCGATGCGACCGAAAAAACAGTGACGAAACTTCCAAACCTGCGGTGCGTACTGGATGCGACCGATGGCAAGCGCGGTGAAGCGCGGGCTGTTAGCTATGGCGCTAAGGCGCGTGTTGCCCTGGGCTCTGTACGACGGCGATGACGCTATGAGAAACCGCTCGCTCGAACAAAAAACTCTACCCTCGATCACAGCTACAGCTCGCCGAAGCGATCATGCAGCCGGCGGTTCGTCTTTTTGGTTGAACACGCGCTCTATCACTTCCAGCAGTTCGTCTTCGGAGAACGGCTTGGTAATGTAGGCGCGGGCACCTTGCCGCATGCCCCACATGCGATCGGTGTCTTGGTCCTTGGTGGTGACCAGGATCACCGGAATGTGCTGGGTGGTCGGTTCGCGCTTGAGCATGCGCGTAGCCTGGAACCCGTTGAGGTTGGGCATGACCACGTCCATCAACACCAGATCCGGCAGCGACGACTTGGCAGCTTCCACACCAGCGGCGCCATCGGCGGCCGTGATGGTTTCATGCCCCAGCTTCTCAACGATGCGCTGAATCCCCAACAGCTGCAACGGCGAGTCGTCGACGATCAAAATGCGTGCCATGTGTTTTCCCTAGTATGCGCGGCAAGTGTAGTGCGCCGGCCGCACCTTCGGTAGCTGGGGGCGGTGAAGCTGGGCGCACCCCGCTGCTAGTGCGAGGTGAAAGTTAGACGCGCGTTGTCTTTCACCTCCTTGATACGGAAACGGTGACGCGGTGTTGGTTGGAGCAAAATGCATTTAACAACGTCACAGATCGCCGCTAGCGCATGCATCGCTTGGCTGCCTACCCTCACACCTCTCCTCCAGTGAGAGGGGCTTAAGAGCAGCCAACACAACGACTGCGCTCACCGCCAGGTGGGCGCGGCCGGTGCTCGGAATCGGCATGTACCACGCCTGCACTCCGGTTCCTCCGCACCGACCTGACGACTGCTCGCTACGCTTTGTTAGCAGCTCTAAAGCTAGCTCAAACCGTCTCGCCAAACGCCTTTGCCAGGTTGCGATATGCCTTCTTTTGCGCATCGTCTGTCGGCGCCGGGGCCAGGATCTCCAGCTCCACGATCTGGTCGCCCGGGGTGGTGCCCGGCAGGCCGCGACCGCGTAGGCGCAGCTTACGGCCGGCATCCGAGCCGGCCGGCACTTTCAACTCCACCGAGCCACCCAGGGTCGGCACGCTGATGGTGGTGCCCAGCGCGGCCTGCCAGGGCATGACCTGCAGGGTGTAGAGAATGTTACGCCCGTCCACCTCGAACTTCGGGTGCGCGGCGTATTCGATCTCCAGCAGCAGGTTGCCGCCGCCGTTGCCCTGCCCGCTCAGGCGAATCACCTGGCCGGGCTGGACGCCCTTAGGCACGCGCACGTCCAACTGTTTACCGTTGATGGTGATGCGCACGCTGTCGCCCGCGTGCACCGCTTCCAGCGGTACCGCCAGCTTGGCGCGGGTGTCGCCGCGCGCCTGCGGGCCTGGCCCTGAGCCAGAACCAGCACCGCGCGACCGGCCACCGCGCTGGCCGGCGAACAGGCTCTCGAAGAAATCGCTGAAGCCGCCGCCGGCACCGCCGTTGCCGAACACTTCCTCGTAGTCGAAGCCCTGCCCGCCGTGGTAATTGGGCGGAGCCTGGAACTCGTCGCCCGGCCGGAAGCCTTGCGCCTTCAACTGGTCGTAGGCCTTGCGCTTCTGCGGGTCGCGCAGTGCTTCGTAGGCTTCGTTGATCGCCTTGAATTTGTCTTCCGCGCCCGCCTCCTTGCTGACGTCGGGGTGGTACTTGCGCGCGAGTCGGCGGTAAGCGGTCTTGATCTCCGCATCGCCTGCGCTCGGCTCCACGCCGAGCGTTGCGTAGTAATCCTTGAATTCCATCTAATCACCTCTGGAAAAAAAACGGCTCGCAGCCGAGGCCACGAGCCAGTTCGAACGCCTAGCAACACGTCGTGGACAGCTCTCAGGTGGCGCGGAGGCCCAGAACCGCACTGTACGAGGCGTACCTGCCGATTCCGAACACCAACCGTGACCAACTGGCGGTCACCCAACACGTTTGTTAGCCGATCTATTCGCAGCCGGGCGGGCGACCGCGCCTATTCTACGGCGCAGCCGCCGCCGGGGAACGAAGCCGATGACTTCGCTCCAGGTCCATTGCCTTGCAGCGGCGGCAGCAACTAGCGGGCAGGTGCCAGCCGGATGCTACCGATCGCGGAAAACCGACATGTACGCAAAGCATCAGGTCGGTACCGGGCACCGACCGCGCACCTAACGCTTGCACGGCCAGTGTGTCCGCTGCGCTTACTGCACAGTGCTGGCGCTGGTGTCCTGACCGTTGCCGACCTGGATACGACGCGGGGTAGCCGCCGGGCGCTTGGGAATGCGGATTTCCAGCACGCCATTGTTTCCGGCAGCGGTAATGCCATCGGCGTCGGCGCTGTCGGGCAGCGCGAAGCGACGGTGGAAGCTGCCGTAACGGCGCTCGATGCGCGAGAAGCGCTCGGTCTCGGTGCTGGACTCGCTCTTGCGCTCGCCCTTGATCGACAGGATGCCCTTGTCCATCTGCACCTCGATCTGGCTCGGGTCGATGCCCGGCAGATCGGCATACAACACGAAGTGGTTGGCTTCCTCCTTGATGTCCACGCGCGGCACCCACTGCGCGGTCACCACTGCCGATTCATCGGTGTCGCCGTTCTGCTCGAAGAAGCGGTCGAACACATGCTTGATCTCGTTTTGCAGGGCCTGGGTGGGCCACTGGGGATAACGAACGATGTTCATTGCGAACCTCCAAAAGGTTGGGTGACGGGCCGGCCGCCGCAGCATGCACCGTTGCGCCGGCCATGCGCGTCAAATAGGCCTGGCGCTGCAGATTTCAAGCGCTTTGACGCGCGTTTCCCATCCCTCTTTCTAGAATTCGTTCAGCTACAGGGGCCACCCATGACTATCCATATGTTGGTGACCGCATTTCCGAAATTTCCAAAGTCGTGCTCAAGCGCATGCGCGAAGGCATCGAAGCAGTCGATCCCCACACCTTGTTCGCGGGCCGCAAGGTGCTGCTGTCCACGGTGCCGGGTGCCTTCACCCCGACCTGCTCGGCCAAGCACCTGCCGGGCTATGTGGAGCACTTCGAAGACGTTCGCAAACGTGGCATCGACGTGTTGTGTACCGCCGTCAACGACCCGTTTGTGATGCAGGCCCGGGGCCGCAGCCAGCTAGTGCCCGATGGCCTGCACCTGCTACCCGACGGCAATGCCGAACTGGCCCGTGCGCTGGGCCTGGACATCGACGCCAGCAGCTCGGGCATGGGCCTGCGCTCGCGCCGCTACGCACTGTATGCCGACGACGCCGTGGTCAAGGCCTTATTTGTCGAAGAGCCCGGCGAATTCAAGGTGTCTGCCGCCGATTACGTGCTGGAGCACCTGCCCGATTGATGCATTGATTCCCCCGTCCACTCAGAAGGAAAACGGCCAGCCATGTCTGATCAGCCAGCCAGCAAAACCCCTGCCGGTATCACCGATACCGCCACCCTGCGCGCCCGCGCACGCCAGAGGATCGAAGACGGCGCCATCACCGAGAGCTACCACGCCGATCGCGAGGCGGTGATCGCCCTGCTCAACACCGCATTGGCTACCGAATACGTGTGCACGCTGCGCTATTACCGCCACTATTTCATGGCCAAGGGCATGCTTGCCGATGCGGTCAAGGGCGAGTTTCTGGAGCATGCGCAGCAGGAGCAGGCACACGCACACAAGCTGGCCGAACGCATCGTGCAACTGGGCGGCGAGCCGGACCTCAATCCGGACACCCTGACCAAGCGCTCGCACGCCGAATACAAGGAAGGCACCGATCTGCGCGACATGGTGCGCGAGAACTGAACCGCCCCGGGAAATTGGGAGGCTGTTTGGTTTGAGTCACGCCGCTTTGGCGTAACCGGCCTGTTGTCGATAGTAAGCCTCTTCGGCTTCCGCTGGCGGAATGTTCCCGATCGACCCCAGCAAGCGTTTGTGGTTGTACCAGTCCACCCAATCCAGCGTGGCCAGTTCCACATCCTGGCGGTTGCGCCACGCGCGCCGGTGGATCACCTCGGCCTTGTACAACCCGTTGATCGTCTCGGCCAACGCGTTGTCATAGCTATCGCCCACGCTGCCCACCGACGGCTCGATCCCGGCGTCGGCCAGCCGCTCGGTGTAGCGGATCGACACATACTGCACGCCGCGGTCGCAGTGGTGGATCAGGCCGCCTTCGGTTGGACGACGCGCATGCAACGCCTGCTCCAGCGCGTCCAGCACGAAGTCCGTGTGCGCCGTCTGCGACACCTTCCAGCCCACGATCCGCCGTGCGTACACGTCGATCACGAAGGCCACGTACACGAACCCGGCCCAGGTCGAGACATACGTGAAGTCGCTGACCCACAGTCGGTTCGGCGACGGCGCATGGAACTGTCGGTTCACTTTGTCCAGCGGGCACGGCCGCTTGTCGCTGATCGTGGTCTTGACCACCTTCCCGCGTACCACGCCGCGCAGGCCAAGTGCGCCCATCAGCCGCTCCACCGTGCAGCGGGCCACTTGATAGCCCTCGCGCTTGAGCTGCCGCCAGACCTTGCGCACGCCGTACACCTGTCGGTTCTGCTCCCATACCCGCCGGATCTGCGGGCGCAGCGCCTGGTCCTTACCACCAGCGGTTCGGGCGCAAGTTCGCGTCCGCTTCCCGCCCCGCGTGGCGGTAATACGTCGACGGGGCAACCTGCAGCACCTGGCAGATCGGCTCGACCCCGTGGACATCGCGATGTTCGGTCACGAACGTGGTCAGGGCTTGAAGCGGCGGTCGAGCTCCGCCTAGGCAAAATACGCGCTGGCTTTGCGCAGGATCTCGTTGGCCTGCCGCAGCTCGCGGTTCTCCCGCAGCAGTGTCTTCAACTGCGCACGCTCGTCCGTGCTCAAACCCGAACGCTCGCCAGCATCACGCTCGGCCTGCCGCACCCAATTGCACAGCGTCTGGGCCGAACAGCCGATCTTCCCGGCAATCGACTCGATCGCCGCCCACTGCGAGCCGTACTCCCCCTGATGCTCCCGCACCAGACGAACCGCACGCTCTCGCACTTCCGGTGAATATTTCGTCTTGCTCATGGCTCCATCTTCTCAAGAGTTGGAGCCTCCCGAAATCTCGGGGCGGTTCAGACGGGTTCACCCCCGATTCCACGGACACTTACGAAAAGGCCGATCTAGGCCGAAGGAGTGTTCATGTCGAAGCGAAGAAAGTTCAGTGCGGAGTTCAAGCGCGGTGCGGTTGAACAGGCTTGCCAGCCGGGTGTCAGCTGTTCCCAAGTGGCCCGGGAACTGGGTATCCGGGACAGCTTGTTGAGTCGCTGGAAGCGGGAAGCTCAGGCCCATGGCAAGGTGACCTTCGGGGGCACCGGCACGCCACGGGACCAGGAGCTGACCAGGCTCAAGCGCGAGTTGGCCCGCGTGCAGAAGGAACGCGATTTTTTGCGAGAAGCGGCGACGTTCTTTGCCAAGGGATCTTCCTGAGGTATCAGGTGATCGAACGTTGCCGCGATGTGTTTCCTGTTCGACTGATGTGCCGCTGCCTGCGCGTGTCGGCCAGCGGCTATTACGCCTGGAGTCAGCGCTTGCCCAGTGGGCGTCAGCTGGACAATGCACGCTTGCTTGGTCGTATTCGGGAGTTGCACCAAGACAGCCGTGGTGTGCTGGGGGCAGGCCGGATGCAAGAAGATCTTGCCGCCGAAGGCGAGTCAGCCAGCCTGAACCGGGTGGCGCGTTTGATGTCGGCAGATGGCCTGCAAGGCTGGCCGCGCAAGAAGCAGCGCGGTCAGCGGGGTCAACCCGGACTTCCACCGCCGAACGTACGCAACTGGCTGGAACGGGATTTCACCGCATTGGAGCCTCAGACCAAGTGGGTTACTGATATCACCGAGATCAAGACCGGCCAAGGTAAGTTGTATTTGTGCATCGTGCTCGACCTGTTCAACCACTTGGTCGTGGGCTGGTCGATGCATCATCGGCAGGATCGGCAGATGGTGATGCGTGCCGTGCAGATGGCTGTGTGGCAACGTCAAGGCATCAAGTCGACCATCCTGCATTCCGATCGCGGCAGTCAATTTCGAAGCGGCGACTACCAAAAGCTTCTGCTGGACAACCGCTTGGTGTGCTCGATGAGCGCGGTAGGCCATTGCGGCGATAACGCCGCCTGCGAAGGCTTTTTCGGCCTGCTCAAGCGCGAGCGCACCTAGCGCACCACCTACCCAACACTCGATGCAGCCAGGGCCGATGTGTTCGACTACATCGAGCGACGCCACAACCCTAGAATGCGACGCAGGATAGCCAAGCAGGATTTGAAGTTTTCCTCCCTTTTACAACCGTCCGTGGAAACGGGGTATAACCCATTATGGCCCGCGCAGAACGACGTGTCTTTTGCGGGGCTGGTGATGCGGGCCTATCTCAACGTAAAGGCCGGACGCTTTAGGCGGGCACCCATCCTGGCGGACACTCGGTCAGATAGGTCGCGACGATCCGGTAGAGCCTGTCCTTTGCGATGCGGGACGTGCCAGTTGAGTAAAGGCAGGGCATGATCTCGACTACGCCATGGTAGTGCCAGAGCCCTTGATCCGTCGCCTCGATCCGATTGAGCAAGTCGGCCAAGGCCGCCAGATCCTGCCTATGCACATCAACGGCGCCGGCAATGTCGACCCAGCCTTCATAGCGCTGGTGAAGCTCGACATGCCCATCGCAATAGAGCAGCACGTTCTTGCAGTCCGTGCGATTGTGAAAGGATGGGATGCTGAACCCGAGATACGTCTCGATGCGGTAATCCTCGATCTGCGCAGTGTCCCACATCGACCGATCAATGTCAAAAAAGGCGAGGTCCTTCGCGTGGTCCTCGGCTAAGGTGACCTTGCCGTCTTCGAACATCTGCTGTGTCCGCCGATACCGTTCGAAGTCTTCATGCCAGAGGGAGCGAAATGCGTCGACCGACGGCGCGGCTAGGATCTCATCGAGCAGCAGCAGCCCGCGTTTGAACTTCTCGTGACAGCGGCGCTTGCTGCTTTGTTGGTAAACCACCGGATCGAGCAATCCCTGCTCGGGGTTGTTGATGGCCTCAAGCGCCATCGCGATCTTCATCGCGGTTTCGTCACGCGTCTTCCTGAAGTCACCGTAGGATGCAACCTCGATCATCAACTCTCGGTTAGCGGACGCGCGGTCGAAATTCATGAACGTATAGGCCGAGACCAGCCCATCGAGATCGAAATGCTCGGTCGTCACAGCCCGGTCGCTGTCGACCGCATTGCTGCCGTCAAAATAGGTGAAGACGCTTTTCGCCGACAGATCCGTCCTCAGCGCCGCGGGGGTATCATTGTTCGGCCAATGCGACAGGGTCAGAGCGGTTCCTTCATTGGCGATGCTGTCCACCGTGATGTTCGGCATCGTCCGGCTTTTTTCATAGTCGACGTACTTGACCCCGCCCTCTTGCAGCGCAAGCGTGTGCCCTGTGTCGACGGTCAAAGATTCCTCGGGGAGCGGCGTCAGTGGACGCTCCAGCATAGGCTGGTCTTCCCAGGCCAGAACGGGCGAGCCGCCCGCTTCTTTAAGCGTTACGGTTGGAACAACGATGTTCGATACGCGATAATCGGTCGGGTCACCAACTGTCTTTGCCCCCAAGCCGCCGCGCCAGGCGGCGAAATCGATGAACCGGTTGTCGATGAGCACGCCGACACGCCCTGCCAGCCACAAAACGAGCCTGTCTTCAAGCATCGGCAGCACGTCGTCATCGACGGTAACCGACGGCCCGCCAAACACGTCAATCTTGGTCATCGCGTGTGACCTCTCAGGCTTTCTTACCGACGTGTTGACCGGCTTGGCTGTTCTCAAAGATCAATTGATCGCGCTCCGGCGAGTAGATCTCGATCAGCAGCCCTGCCGGGTCCTTGAGGTAGACAGAGAGCCGTTCGCCATCGGGCGCGGCATTCGGATAGGGCAGCGGGTTGTTGCCCCTCTCGTAGGGAATTTGCAGTTTTTCGATGTGTTTGGAGAAGGTCAGCACCCCTTCTTTGCTGGTTCGCACACCGAAATGCACCTTGTTGCTCGCCGCGACGTCCCTGGCCTCTTCGATGTAGAACTCGAACCCGTTGAAATCGGTGACAACCTTCCGCGGGCCGAGGTTCCTGAGGTACTTCACGCCGAAAACATCCTCGTAGAACTGAAGCGACTTGTTGACGTCGAGCGCCAGAATGTTGAGATGGTTGAGGTAGGCGTCATTGATCACGGGCGCGGCTTTGTTGGAATGCTCTTTCTCCACCCAGACAGTATCCGTGGCCGAGATGTCCTTGCGCAACTGATCCTCGTTGTATTTGAAGTAGTTGATCGCCTCGGTGAACAGCACGAAGTCCGTGGTCAAATCCCGAAGACGCTTTGTGATGTCGACAGAAAGATTGAAGTCGTCGTCAAAGTCATCATAGGTCAGCGTCACGTGCCGCGGGAAGCAGAACGTCTCTTGCTCGAACACCATGCTCATCGCCAAATCTCCAAGCGCGAGGTGGCTGCGGAGCGTTCCCGCTGCAACGACAAAGGCCACAGGCTTCTTCGTCAGGGCCTTGTTGAAGATCTCGGATGTGAGCTTCATGATGCTGCTGGCGGAATAGCAGTAGACCGGGCCCAAAAAGATGATGCCGTAGGCGCGCTCGATCTTCTTGTTCAACTCGGCATATTCCGGCGGCAACCCTTCGAGCCCGGTTGCGTTGATCCAAGCTGGGGGCAAGTCCCGAATGTCGACGATTTCAGCCGTCCGCTTGGCGTCCTGCAGACACCGCAAGATGACGGGCGCGGCGGAACGGCTGTGCGATGGATCGCTGGCGGAGTGACTGATGATCAGAAAGTCAGACATTGATGAAGTCCCCTAGAGGTTCCGGTAGATGTATCAATTCAGGCCGCGCGGCCTTCGCGCTGACATCCGCCAACTGGAGCATATCTTTCACCGGCTCGTTGGCTAGCTCTATCAGCACGTCTGTTTTGATTTGCGCCGTGTTCACGACATTCATGCTGCTTAGGACGCTCAGTCGTTCAGGCGGGCTCATCAGACGTGCGTGCTGACCGCCGCCGATCACGCCGGACTGGAAGACATGTGCGATGTCGACCAAGTCGCCCTGCAGCAACAAAGACAGCAACTTGGGGCCGCCTTCAACCAGTACACTGTTGATCGGCCGACCGAGTTTAGCAGCAACGCTCGGCTCCGAGAGGCTGGCGATCAAATGCTCAAGCGCGTCTGTCCCCGGCGGAATGGTGCGCAAATGGATGTGGCCGAGCGCTTCTAGCTCAGTCCGTCGATCCGCGTCCAAAGTGGTTTGCAGTGGCTTGCGAAAGACGACGATGGGCGCGTCGAGGCTGAAGAGTGTCGCGCGCAGCGCTTGCCAATCGGGTATCGGGCACTTGAAAGACCCGGCCAGACGGATCGAAGAGGACCCGCACCGGGTGCCTGTGGATCGGAAGCGGGGAGTTCCGCACCGTAAGTGTCGGCTTGTCGACAATGGCTGTTCCGGCACCCACCAGTATCGCATCGTATCGCTGGCGCAGCCAATGCGCGCATATGCGCGACTCCGCGCAGGACACCCAGCGCGGCGTGCCGCTGTCGAACGCCAACTGTCCATCGAGCGTTTGCGCCCATTTGCCCACAATCAACGGGCGGTCCATGGAATAGCGCATCAGAAACGGCAGGTGCCAAGCCGCCACTTCTGAACCCTAGGACGCCGGTTTCGACCTCAACCCCGGCAGCTCTTAGAATAGAAAAACCGCGCCCGTTCACGCGAAGATCGGGATCCCCGACGCCGACGACGCAGCGTTTGATCCCTGTGCCGATGATCAGATCGACGCATGGCGGCTGCCGCCCAGTGTGCGAACACGGCTCCAGCGTGCAGTAGAGCGTCAACTCATGCGGGTTATGCTCGGACGACAAGGCTTCTATCGCGACGCGCTCGGCATGGCGCTGGCCGCAGACCTCGGTGCTGCCACGGCTCACAGCGACACCGTCCTTGTTCACCAGGATGCAGCCGACGCCGGGGTTGGGCTCGCTCAACCCGCAGCTCTGCATCCCCTCCAGAAGAGTCTGCGCCATCCAATACTCATCTCGGCTCGACAGCATGTCGAGCGCCGGATCTTCGCCAATCAACTTCGGTATGCTGCCGAAGAGTGAATACCCTTTGCGCATCAAAGACCTCTCGCATGAGCAAATGGCATTTGGCGGTCATCACGCCGCCAAGTACCGGCGCGCGTGGCTAGACAGCCGTCACCTCGTGGATGTAGCCATCGTATGAGCTGGCCAAGAACCGACCCAGGGCTGCCGCTGGCGCGATGTTCGAAATGCCCGCCGCGGTAGGCCGGACCTTCTTCAGCCAGGCGCGGGCGCTGGTGTCAAATATCGCGATCTGACCGCCATAGCTGCCAACGGCGATGAACTTGCCGTCGGTTGTCGCCGACACACACTTGACCGAGTTTGTGACCGGCGTTTCATAGACGCTCGCTGTGGCGCCATCCCAGATCCGCAGCTTCAAGTCCCGGCTCACGCTGGCAAACTGTCCGTTCGCCAGCACGACACAACCATTTGCGATTCGGTCATGCGCGTCCTCCAGCGCGTGTTCGAGGCCATAGTCGGAAATCCGGTGGATCGCAGCCGCCCCCGTCGCGCAGACAGAGAAGATGTAATCGCCAGAACAAGCGATCCCCTTGACGGCGTTGTCGTGGAGCTGGATCGTATCGGTATACTCCGCCGTGCCCTGCGGCGTCAGGCGTAGAATGATGCCCTCACCGGTATAGGCGCCGACGATCACATGCGGTGTGCCGTTTTTGGTGAACGTGGCTGCGGTGTTGATCGGGGACTTGTGCTGATGCACCAGCGTGCCGGATCTCGCGTCGAAGATCGCCCCAATCTGCCCACCGGTGAGAATAAGATCGCCGATGGGCTGCAGGAAGTTGCAGAGGCTGCCGACCTCAGAGATCGGCTTGCCATTGCAAAAGAGCCAGCCCGAATCGCCGATGGCGTAGATATCGTCCCTGTGGTCTGTCACCGCGTTGAAGGAGACATAGGGTTCGATGCCGTCGATGTTCCACGACTGGCTGTCCAAGTCGAAGGTCGCGTAGGTCGACCCAAAGGTTCCGAACACCAACCTGTCATTGCTCTGGAACGCAACCGATCTCGGCCAGATGATAGACGGCAGGTCCGCCTTCAGTTGCAGCGCGAGATCGTCATCGGCGCCGACCCGCCACACCATTAGCGAGCGGTCGTAGCTGAGGGTGACCAAAAGCTTTTCCGGCGCGCTGTAGACGATGCGCTTGATCCCGGCCTCATGAGCAGAGGTCTTTGTGATCTCGCCGCCTTTAATAGTCAGGATATCTCCGGCGTCGTTCCCGGCAAACACGATGCCCGTTTCTGTGATCACGATGGTGTCGGTCTCAATGCCGCCGAGGTCATGGGTCTCTAGAAGGGCGCCTGTCATGCCGTCCCAGTGCCGGATCGTGCCGTCGTCACTGCTCGACACCAAGGTCTTTCCGTCCCCGATCCAAGAGACAGAAATGACATCCGCCGTATGCCCTTGTAGTCGCGCCATAGGCGTTCCATCGATCTTGAACGTCCGGATGTCGTGGTCCCGCGAACAGGTGGCGATCACCTCACCGCTGGGATGGAACACGCTCATCTCGATGTCGTCGGTGTGCCCGATGCAGACGCCCACAAGCCGCATGTCCGGCACGGACCAGACGCGCGCGGTGTAGTCGCTGCCTGAGCTGACCAGATACCGCCCGTCCTCGCTGAACGAACATTGGTTCGCCAGGTGATCATGGTATCCGCGCAAGACAGGCAAATGCGTTTCAGCGTCCCACAAGATGATCTGGTTGTCGTAGCCTGCGGTGGCGATGAAGCCAGTGGAATGGCAGGCAATTCCGCTGATCGGACCAAGGTGTTTCATCCTCAATCCCTCTTATGTTGCATTCACACGTATGGCGGCGATATCAAGCGTGTGGTTCATCTTGTCAGATTTCGCCTTTAGGTAGTTTTGATTGTGCTTCGTCAGGAACGTACCGGTCGGTAGCATCTCGACGATGGTGATGCCGTGCTTCTCGAGTTGCTTGCGCTTGTCGGGGTTGTTCGAGAGCAGTCGGATGCGCGGGCACCCTAGGGCGAGCAGCATCTCGGCCGCTGCCTTATAGTTGCGTAGATCGGCTTCGTATCCGAGCCTCAGATTGGCCTCATAAGTGTCCATCCCTTCGATCTGCAGAAGGTAGGTGTCGAGTTTGTTGTAAAGCCCGATCCCCCGCCCCTCCTGACGCAGGTAGAGCAGGTATCCGCCGTCATCTGCAATCCTCCTCAGGGCCTCGTGGAGTTGATGCCTGCAGTCGCAACGTTCGCTGCCAAACACGTCTCCGGTCATGCATTCAGAGTGAAAACGCACCAAAGGGATGCGCACGTCAGGGCCGAGACCAATCGCAAAGTGCTCATCAGGCTCGCACAAGTTCTTGAATGTGTAAAAGTTCGCTGGCTTCACGCCTCCAGATAGTTGGATCGGAACTCTCGCACGGATCGACGCAATCTCGACCGTCGTCTGATCACCGTCCATGTCACCTCCATTATAGAGTTTGCGCTCTGGAACACCAAGACACTAAACGATTATAATTGTCGCTGATCCTATACTACAGGTAAAACTGTATCAACTCACTTGCAAAGCGTCAACTCAAGGAATACCGACAAACTGGATGATCCGCTGGCTTTCTTCAGAGGAATTCGGCGGCGCTCACGTGCGCGAGATACACAATCTTTAGTGGACTCCGATTGTGGTGCGGTGCCCTTGGACGGCGGCTCTATCTGCACTCGATACATGCAAGAGCGAGCGTTTCGCTGAGACCTTTGCCGAACCCGCTGATCCTTGGAAGACCACGCCGTCTTTGAAGGCCAGTGCGAAGGGGACTGATGCGATACCAAAGCGCCGCTTGCGCCATGAATGAGCAACGATGGAAACCGACATGAAGCCGCTATCACCAAGCGAGACCTATGCCCGCGACGCCAGCAATCACGAAGCGTGCGTGTTCGCACCTTTGGGCCCGCCTTCGGTCGTCAACGATCGCGAAGCGATGGGCTATGGACCCGGCTATGTTCATGCGCGCCTGCCCGATCACGACAAACTGGCGGAAGCGTGCCGAGACCTCTCGGCAGAGGAGCTGATCAAGGTCCTCGACGATGCCTCCGCACCGCTTGAGCAGCGCATCGGGGCAGGCACGCGTCTCAACCAAATCGGGGATATCCGGCTTGATGTGCAGTCGCCCAACATGATCGAGTTGCCCGCGGTCTCGGCAAAGATCGGTCTGGCGCGCGACCAAATCGACGCCGTTTTGAGCGAGAATGACGGCCTGTTTCTAGAGCGGTCATGGATTGAGAAGGAATGCCCGGAGCATCAGGTCGACCTCGACCGCTTCGCGATCGGCAAATACCCGGTGACAAACGCGGAATACATGGAGTTTCTGCGCGCCACGAAGTCGAGCGAAATTCCATCCAGCTGGCGGTTCGGGCGCTACCCCAGCAGCCGCGGCAACCACCCTGTCTACTCGGTCTCTCCTGCCGGCGCCGAGACCTACGCGGCGTGGCTGGCGGACCTGACTGGCCGCAAATTCCGACTGCCGACAGAGGCGGAATGGGAATACGCGGCATCGGGGCCCGATCACTTGGAGTTTCCCTGGGGCGACACATTCCAGGTCGATCTGTCCAACACCGCCGAGTCAGGGCTCTTCACCACGACGCCGGTCGGCTGTTTTCCCGACGGTGTGTCGCCCTTCGGCGTCCATGACTTAGCGGGCAATGTCGAAGAGTTGGTGGCCGATGTCTACGGCGCCTATCCGGGCGGGACGGAGATACACGATGACCTCGCGCTGGCTTTCGCCGAAGGGTATCGGGTTGCGCGTGGCGGCAGCTTCACACGGTTCCGGGACCTGGCCCGCACCCGCCGTCGGCACGGCGCCTTCCCGCGCGAGATCTACGTCATCGGCTTCCGCTTGGCAGAAACGCTGTCTTAGAGTGTGATCGTCCGCCCCGCGACCTGTTCGCGGGCGGGACTTGGACAAGTCTATCGCGCTGGATGAAGGGATTCGTTAAGCCGCAGAGCGCTTTGCAGCCACGATGACGCTCGGCATGTGATGCTCGAGCTCATAGACCTTGATGTCGGTGCAGTTCAGTTCCGCCAGGTCGCGCTGCACCTCTTGGATGCTCTCCAAGTACCCATCACGGGTATTTAGGATCATCTTCATCGAAAAGGTGTGGTTATTCGACGGGTTCTTTGGGTCCTCCTCGTCCATGAAGAATTTTCCAACGAAGATACTCCCACCCGGCGTGATCGCGTTCACGGCGCGGCGCAGGATATTAATTTTCTCGTCGGCGCCGTAGCTGTGAAGCACGTCGTTGATCAGCACAGCGTCGTACTCGCCCACGATCTCCATCTTCCGTGCATCGCCGGGGACAAGCGTGACTCGGCCCAGCAGGTCGGTCGGCATGCTTTGCTTGGCGTAGTCGATTGCCACGGGCAGGTCATAGACCGTCGCCTGCGCCTCGGGCTTGAGTCGCAGCACCTCGGCCGAGAACGCGCCATGCCCGCCGCCGACATCGATGAGGGACGTAAAGCCGTTCGCGTAGTCGCAGATGATCGGCGCCGTCTTGGTTATTCTCTCCCGGTTTGAGGCTTTGACCATGTCGAGATAGGTGAAGATCGAGTCTGTGCTGAAGACCGTGTCCTCGCGACTGCTTTCGGGCTTCGCTTTCAACATGCTGGCGAGCTTGAGCCATTCGCTGACTTCGTCGCGGTAGTTCTCAAGCGCCCCGATCTCTTCGTCGCCAATTGATGCTTTCAGCTCTGCGTCGAGCGACACCGCGGCCCCGTCTGTTTGCAGAACCCCGAACTGAACCAGGCAGTTGATCAGCGCGCACAGACGCGGGGCCTTGACCCCGAACGCGTCGGACAATGTGTCGATGGGCGCCGGCTGATCTGCTGCCATAAGATGCTCAAACAAGCCGAGTTCCATTGCCCCAAACAGGATGCAGGATCTCCGATAATCGGTCGCGATGCTCTCCAATAACGGCGTCTTCATGGTCCGTCTCTTCCTTCTAAAGGCTGCTCAGCTGCGGACTGCGGCACGCAACCTGCGTTAATGGGACATCGCCCAGATCACTTGGCGGTGCGGAACAAAAACAGCCCGTAGTGATCGCTTTCATCCGGGTACAACTTCTGAAGCGTGTATCCGGACCGCTGCATCACGTCTTCGACCTGGTGGGGGTAGAACTTCCGCATCTGACCGATCTGGAAGACGTCGCCGGGCTGAAGCTTAAATTTCTTATCGATGGCGCCGATGGTGACGACCTGATCCTCTGTGCTGACGATGTTGGGCCGTACGACCAGGTCATCGCGGTCAAAGCTCACCTCGTATTTGAACTTCGAGATGTCGAAATTCGCGTCCATCCACTCGTTGAGGTTCTTGAGACAATGCAAGGCGAAAAGATCGTTCAGCCCGTATTCGTCTTTGTAGGCCTTCACAATCTTGCGGTCGTCGTCCTTCACAAGATCGACGCCGAGCAGGATGAAGTGGTCCTGGCTTTGCGACTTGGCGATGGAGGAGAAGAGATCCGTGGCTTCCTTGTCCGTGAGGTTGCTCAGGTTGCTTCCCAGGAACAGGAACAAGGAGGTGGCACTGGTGTGCTTCACCTGCGCAAGGCCGCCGTGGAAGTCTGACGCTATGGTCTGAATGTCCAGCTTCGGAAACGCGGCGCTGATCTGTTCATGCAGCTTCCGCAAGATGTCGTCGTTGATGTCGACGCCGATGTACTGATGCGGCGGGCTGACGGCAGTCAACGCTTCGAGAAGCGGGTAGAGCTTGTCGCCGTTGCCGCACCCAAGTTCTACAATCGCAGCGTTTTGCGATTCCGCGATGATCGAGGCCGCTTCCTGTTTCAGCAGGCGGAACTCGGCCTTCTTGAGGTAGTAATCCTTGCAGTCGCTCAATTTCGCGAAGTAAGCGGAGCCGATATCGTCATAGAGGAAAAAGGACGGAACCCGCATCGGGTTTTCCTCTAGGGCGGCTATTAATTCTTGCTTCATGTCCATGTGGTCACCTCCGTTGTTATTGATCAGGCGTGCGATGCTGCAGACGGTCGCCACACTGGGCGACACCCAAGTCTCTCTCGGTCTGCCGGTGTGGGTGGCCGGGCTTAGCGCCACGGTCATGCGATGCGCGCGCGTCGCCCGAAACGGCCCCGAGGTTGGCGTGGCGCAGGCGCAAGGTCGCTTCCCGTCAATCAACGCAAGACGCCCCCCCCCCCCACGACCTCTTCCACACCCGCAGTCTCGGGCGCAGCGCGTCCCTTCTTGCGCGCGTAGTAGTCTCTCAGGATCAGCAGGGAGTTATGAAAGTTCCGCTCCGGCACCGAGAGCGACAGCCGTATGTAGTAGACACCCGTCGTGTTCTTCGAGTTGTCGTGAAAGCAGCGCTCCGACAGGATGCAAACGCCGTGCTTGAGCGCGAGCTCTTCTTGGTCGGCGATCTCATTGCTGGTCACCATCTCCTGCAGTTGCAGAAGCACGTTGAAGCCCGCATCCAGAACGATGTCGTGCGGCGCCTCGGTTCCAAAGATCTCAACGATGTTTTGGTAGTTGCGCGCGATCCGACCCTCCAGCACGTGGACCTCATCGACATAGGCCGCAACGAAGTTCGCAATGAATTCGTCAACACCGACTTCGCAGGCCGGGAAATCCGAGGGGTACTGGCGCACCGCATCGCGGAAATGCCTGCGCGCGAACCGCACTACGCTGTCGGCCTCAGCAACCCCGATCTTGCTGGCAAGTTGCCCGATGCGACAAAGCGCCAGTGTCGGCGTCCCAAACACGACGGGGTTGAGGCTTCTTGCGCGTATCTCAGCTTCCAGCCCTCGGATGTATCGCTTCTCCATAAGCAGGAACCCAAGGCGGAGACCGGCGAGGCTAAGCGACTTCGACGGCGAGTCGATCACAAAACAAAGCCCGTCGAGGATGTAGTCGTAGACGAGTTTCGAGATGTCGTCGGTATCGTCCCAAGGCATCAGGCACACCCGGTCGACGATCACCAGGCATCCGTTGGCCTGCGCCCAGTTCAGCACCTCCTCGTAGTACCGCGCCGATCTCAGTACACCGCTGGGATTATGCGGCAGGGAGATGATGATTACCCTGGGTTGAATCTTGCCCAGGCGCTCCAGGACATAATCGATCTCCGGCACTATCACGCCCTGGTGGGTCACCTCCAAGTATTGGATGCCGAACCGGTTCATGAGCGAGCTGTAGACCGGGAACGACACACCAATCATCGCAACCGTGTCGCTGCTCTGCAGATGCCCCTCGTGCAGGAAGTACGATAAAAGGCAATGCGCGCCATCGGCCGCGCCATTCGACAGGGCGCAACTGATCCGGCGCGTGCTGCCGACTTGTTTTTGTTCGCAAATCTCAATGATGTCCGTGATGTATTTGCCGCCCACCGACCGCCCGTAATTCCGGTAGCTCAGGTCATGCTGTATCTCGAAATGAAGCGCGTCTTTGATGCACTGCATCGTGGGCTGCCAGTTGACACCGGCGGACATCTCGGTGATGCCAATGGACTGGGACGCTCGCGTGAACAAACTGAAGGACTGATAGATGTTTTCAGAAGGTTCGATCATGACGTTCTACAGCATTAGGGGCCCGACCTGGCATTGTTGCCGTTAACCGTGCGTAATCTGACGCCGAGGCCAGAGAGGGGTGCGCGGTCTGTTACAAGTACTTCTGTCTTCTGGCGACTCTATCGCATGAGCGCCTTAATGCTGTACCTCAATCACAGATATAACCTATACGAGGGGCAGACTCAACTTCCAAGTGCAACACCTTTGCCAAGTGTAGGGTGTTGAGATGGGAAAACAGTACAGTCATCTGAGCTCAGAGGAGTGAACCGCCCCGGGAATCGCGGAGGCTGTTTGATCTAAGTCAGGCCGCCACCGCGGCGGCTTGACTGGCGATTTGTTGATAGTAGTTTGCTTCGGCCTCTGCTGGCGGGATGTAGCCGATGGATTGGAGCAGGCGCCGGCTGTTGAACCAGCTCACCCATTCCAGGGTGGCCAGTTCCACGGCTTGTCGGGTCTTCCATGGCCCACGGCGGTGAATCATCTCGGCCTTGTATAGACCATTGATCGTCTCGGCCAAGGCGTTGTCGTTATCGCCCGTGCTGCCCACCGAGGGCTCAATGCCGGCCTGCGCCAGGCGCTCGCTGTAGCGGATGCTCAGGTATTGCACCCCGCGGTCGGAGTGATGGATCAAGCCGTCCTCATGGCCAGGTTGGCGTGCATGTAGCGCCTGCTCCAGCGCATCAAGAACGAAGTCGGTGGTCATGGACTGGCTGACCCGCCAGCCCACGATGCGCCGGGCAAAGACATCCACGATGAAGGCGACATACAGCCAGCCCTGCCAGGTCGAGACGTAAGTGAAATCGGAGACCCACAGCTGATTGGGCCGGGCAGCCTGGAACTGCCGGTTCACCTTGTCCAGCGGGCATGGGGTCTTGGCGTCACTGACCGTGGTGCGCACCGCCTTGCCACGCCGCACCCCACGCAAGCCCAGTCGGCGCATCAGCCGCTCGACCGTGCAACGGGCCACGGCCTGGCCTTCCCGGTGCAGCTGCTTCCAGACCTTGTCAGCACCGTAAACCTCCAGGTGCTCGCTCCAGAGCGTTTGAATCTTCGGCATCAGTTCGCGATCGCGCTGTGCCCGGGCACTCAGTAACGAAGGATCGCGTTGTCGTGCTGCGTGGCGGCGATAGGCCGATGGGGCGATCTGTAATACCGCACAGATCGGCTCGACCCCGAAGCTCTTGCGCTGCGCATCAACCAGGGAGTACATCACTTCAGCCGGCGGTCGAGCTCCGCCTGGGCGAAAAACGCGCTAGAGACCTTGAGGATCTCGTTGGCCCGGCGCTGCTCCTTGTTCTCGCGTTCCAGCTCCTTGATCCGCTGTGCTTCGGTCGTGCTGACGCCTGTGCGCTTGCCGGCATCCACCTCCGCACGCTTGACCCATTCCAGCAGCGTCTGCGGCACGCAGCCAATCTTCTGCGCAATCGACTCAATGGCCGACCACAGCGAGGGGTAGTCCGCGCGATGTTCCTGCACCATCCGCACCGCCCGCTCACGCACTTCGGGGGAGAACTTGTTCGTCTTGTTCATGGCTTCATCCTTTCAGGAGTTGAAGCCTCCGTAAAACCCGGGGCGGTTCAGAGCGTTCCGTGCTGCAGGTCGAGCGCGATCAAGGAACCAGTCTTCGTGCGATCAGTCTCCGTCTTGGGCGCAGTGCCTCCACGCTGAGCCGCGAGGTCCGGCGCCTGGACGATGCGCTGTATTCGGCGGTCGGCTATCGAGCTCGGCGCACGGGCTGCGTCCGGAAGCGTCGTCTGGTGGAGGGCACGGCCTTGTTCCAGTGGGTCCACGACCGGTTGGTGTTTGATCGCTGGTCTCCTCAGCAGATCGCCGCCACACTGCGGGGCATGCATCCCGACGACGCTAGTCAACGCATCAGTCACGAGATGATCTACGCTGCGATCTATGCGCATCCTCGCGGTGGCCTGAAGCAGGCGCTGGTGCAGGCGTTGCGGCAGGGCAAGCCGCGGCGTGGGCTGCGGCGTACGACAGCGGCCGCGCGCTCCTGGGTGCCCGAAGCACTGCGTATCGTGCATCGTCCAGAGGAAGTGGAGACCCGGTTGATCCCGGGGCATTGGGAAGGCGACCTGATCAAAGGCGCGTTCAACCGCTCCTGCGTCGGCACGCTGGTCGAGCGCAAGACGCGCTTTGTGGTGCTGTGCAAGATGGATGGCTGCACGGCCCAGGCGGCCCTGGAGGGCTTCACCCGGCAGGTGGCCAAGTTGCCGGCGTTCCTGCGCGAGAGCCTGACCTACGACCGCGGCACGGAGCTGACCTGTTATGAAGCGCTGATGCACCGATTGAACATCGATGTATGGTTCGCCGATCCGCACGCACCATGGCAGCGTGGCAGCAACGAGAACACCAACGGATTATTGCGCCAGTTTCTGCCCAAGAGCGTGGACCTGTACCAGGCCAGCCAGGAATACCTCAATCACGTGGCCAAGTTGATGAACGGGCGTCCTCGTCAGACATTGGGATGGACCACGCCAGCGGTGGCAATGGAAAAGGAAATTCTCCCCTTCAAATCACGTGTTGCACTTGATTCTTGAGACTGCCAGGTATCAGCGCCGTTCAAGCATGTAAAGAGCGGTTTCGCCGACGCTTGACTGCGCGATGTCACACACCAAGCTGGGCGGCAGTTAATGCGCTTGCACAGCTTCTTTTTTTCGGAACACGAGCCACAGTCCGAAGAGCGCGCCAATCGCACTTGCCAGCACCCCGATCGAGAACACAGGCAGCAGCGCGGCCTTGAGGGTGGTGGCGGAAGGAATCTTCTCCGTCAGACCGTTGAAGCTCGCCAAGGTTCCGACGATGCCCGCGCCCACAGCGGTGGCAATTGTCTGCACCACCGGCACTTGCGACGCGGCAAGATCCTCATCCCCCTCGCTGGTTGCGGTGACGATCCTCTGCGTGACGAAAGCCCAGCACGTACCCAGCGACGCTCCCGTGATGAAGAGGCCGAGCAGGATCAGCCAAAGGACGTCGAAGTAATACCCGGTGAAAAAAAGCATGGCCCCGATGAACTGGCCCACGGTCCCCATCAAGATGAACGTCGACTGCCAATTGCCCGACTTGAAGCTTCCGGTCACGATGGCGCCAAAAGACCACGAGAATGCGATGATGGTCGAGAAGTAGCCCGCAATAATGATCGACACCCCGAAATAGGTTTGGGTGTAAAGCGGTATGAACACGTAGATCCCCGCCAGCGAGATGGGCAGCAAGAACACGACCCAGAACCCAACGCCGACCGTCGATGTCAGCGTAAAGATCTGGGCAGGGAACACACGAATGCTCTGTTTAGAGTCGATCCGAAGGCACGCGTAAAATAGAACCGCTGCCAGGGCGATGAAGAGCACAGCGGTCAGGGCTGAGATCACGCTGTCGGTGAACCCAACAAGCATGATGGCCCCGCCGATGAGACCCAGCCTCAGGAACGGCACGCTCATCTCGTAATCGCCCTTCGCGAACGTTTTGTTCGGAATGGAACGCCAGGCCATCACGATATAGATCAGCGCAAAGAGGATGTTCGCGGTGAAGGCCACGCGCCAAGAAGAGATCTCTGTCACAAACCCCGCAAAGACCGGCCCGAGGGCTGCAGAAAACGCATAGACGAAGGCAAAGAGGCCAAAGAGCTTCGGCGTCGCCTTACTGGAGAACACATCCTGCGCAACACCGTAGGACAGCGCTAGGATCAGCCCCTCACCGATGCCCTGAAAGGCACGCCCCAGCAAAACGACCTGCATGGTCGGCGCGGCAGATACGATGAACGACCCGATGCCGAAGACGACCGCGAAGAGGATCATCGCGGTCCGCGCACCAATTTGTCGTTTCACATACGCGGCGTAAGCGCCAAAAACCACCGATGTAGCAAGATAGATCAGCGTGATCCAGCTGATAAGTCGGGCATTGCCTAAATCGTTGACCATCGTCGGTGCTGTGGTCGAAACGATGTTCCAGTTGACGGAATGCAACCCAACACCGAGACACATTGTCCAAACAGCGAGGCTTTGTTTTCCAAACAAGAAGTTCAAGTAATCATCGTTGGCCTCGGCGCTTTGCATCTTTCATCTCACTCTTGTTGGTGTGCCCCCATCGGGGGGTCCTGTTTACATGTTAACGTGAAAGAATCGCCCCTGCAGACGAGCGCCGTCCTGACCGATGCAAGGTCAAATGCGCAGCGAAGTGATCTCAACTGAACCGCCCCGGGATTTCGGGAGGCTGTTTGGTTTGAGTCACGCCGCTTTGGCGTAACCGGCCTGTTGTCGATAGTAAGCCTCTTCGGCTTCCGCTGGCGGAATGTTCCCGATCGACCCCAGCAAGCGTTTGTGGTTGTACCAGTCCACCCAATCCAGCGTGGCCAGTTCCACATCCTGGCGGTTGCGCCACGCGCGCCGGTGGATCACCTCGGCCTTGTACAACCCGTTGATCGTCTCGGCCAACGCGTTGTCATAGCTATCGCCCACGCTGCCCACCGACGGCTCGATCCCGGCGTCGGCCAGCCGCTCGGTGTAGCGGATCGACACATACTGCACGCCGCGGTCGGAGTGGTGGATCAGGCCGCCTTCGGTTGGACGACGCGCATGCAGCGCCTGCTCCAGCGCGTCCAGCACGAAGTCCGTGTGCGCCGTCTGCGACACCTTCCAGCCCACGATCCGCCGTGCGTACACGTCGATCACGAAGGCCACGTACACGAACCCGGCCCAGGTCGAGACATACGTGAAGTCGCTGACCCACAGTCGGTTCGGCGACGGCGCATGGAACTGTCGGTTCACCTTGTCCAGCGGGCACGGCCGCTTGTCGCTGATCGTGGTCTTGACCACCTTCCCGCGTACCACGCCGCGCAGGCCAAGTGCGCCCATCAGTCGCTCCACCGTGCAGCGGGCCACCGCATAGCCCTCGCGCTTGAGCTGCCGCCAGACCTTGCGCACGCCGTACACCTGTCGGTTCTGCTCCCATACCCGCCGGATCTGCGGGCGCAGCGCCTGGTCCTTCCACCAGCGGTTCGGGCGCAAGTTCGCGTCCGCTTCCCGCTGCGCGTGGCGGTAATACGTCGACGGGGCAACCTGCAGCACCTTGCAGATTGGCTCGACCCCGTGAACATCGCAATGTTCGGTCACGAACGTGGTCAGGGCTTGAAGCGGCGGTCGAGCTCCGCCTGGGCAAAATACGCGCTGGCCTTGCGCAGGATCTCGTTGGCTTGCCTCAGCTCGCGCACTTCGCGTTCCAGCGCTTTCATCCGCGTCCGCTCGTCCGTCGTCAGCCCCTGACGCTTGCCGGCATCACGCTCGGCCTGACGCACCCAGTTGCACAGCGTCTGCGACGAACAGCCAATCTTCCCGGCAATCGATTCGATCGCCGCCCACTGCGAGCCGTACTCGCCCTGATGCTCCCGCACCAGCCGAACCGCGCGCTCTCGCACTTCCGGTGAATATTTCGTCTTGCTCATCGCCCCATCTTCTCAAGAGTTGGAGCCTCCCGAAATCCCGGGGCGGTTCACATGCTTGCAGTAGCAGCAGCTTGCATTCCCTTGGTGATGGATGTAATGAGGGAGATTCCAGAGTTCGGTGTGGTCTTCGCGATCATGCTCATTGCCTTGTTGATACATCGCGTCAACATCAACCGCATCTGTTCACGACTTACCGACTCCACGGCAGCCGCGCAGCGTGCTACGCAGTGCACGGTAGCGGCATGAACGGGAATCTGGGAATCAAGCTTGCCAGCTGGGTGGTCTCAAGGTTCAAGCGTTCGGCTTGGCGTTGATGAGCCGTACCATGCGGTAGGTGAGTACGATCGCACTAACAGTAACCACGCTGTGGATACTGGTGCTGTGGTACCGCATCGCAACCCGCCAATCGCGCCAAAGCGCAATGGCAACGATGATCAAGGCGGCGAAAGTCGCGATCATCATCAGCCTTGCTTCGGCTGTCAACGCCAATGGCGCAATGCTGCACCGGACCATGACCCAAAACCTGGACAAATTAAATCCATGGTCTGTTCACTGGGGAGGTGACAAAGCGCCTCAGTGCAACAGTTGCCGCATGTACAACGCCGTCCACCCTGGCTTATCCAAAGTCAGACAAGCTTGCACATTCGGCGTGCCTGGCCACTCGTGGGTATAGCCCTGCGCATCGACGTCCAGGTGCAGCGGCGTGGTCGGGCACAGCTCGGGGCGCAGCAGCCAGGCCACCGGCACTGCATCGAACAAGGTCGGCGTCGCGCTGGCCCATGGCTGGTCGGTATTGCGCCACTGGTAATACAGTTGCGTGAGCGCATCGGTGAGCCCGTCGCCGTGCGCAAACAGTGCAATGCGCTCGGGTTCTTCCAGCGTGACTTGGGTGGCGTCCAGCGGCAGCAGCACGAGCGGCACGCCGGCAGCGAATACACGCTGCGCGGCCGGTATGTCAGCGAGGATGTTGTACTCCGGCGCCGGGGCACTGGCGGGGCGATACGCCGACTTGCCATAGCCCACCCGCACCGATCCCCCCATCGCCACGATGCGCTTGAGCTTGGCAAAGCCGGTCGGGTCGCGCTGCTGCGCCAACGCGGCATCGGTCAGCGGCCCTAACACCAGCAAGGTGACTTCACCAGGATGCTGCCGCGCCTGCTGCAGGATCATCGCCGCCGCGTCCGGCAGATCGCTTGGCAATTGCCCTTTGCCCGCCCAACGCGCTTGGCTGAAAGGAATCGTGCTGGTGGTGCGTGCGCCCACCGCCAACGGAATCTCGCTGCGCCCGGCCCGCTGCAACAAGCGTTGCAACAACTGCGCACGCAATGTGGTGTTTCCCCACGTCGATGCGATGCCCAACACACGCAATTGCGGACTGCGCAGCATTAGCCCCAATGCAAACGCGTCATCGATGTCGTCGCCGATATCGGTAGAGACCACCAGCAACTCGATGGGTGCAGGCGTTTGCAAAGACTGCGCTGCGGTCGCAGGCGTCTGCGCCCATGCAGCCGCAGACGCGCACCACATCCCCATCATCAACCACGCACTTGGGCAGATCCACTGCATGCATCTACTCTTTACCGCCATCAAAAACCGCCGGCATCATCGTAAACGGTTCGAGCCTGCTACACCGCAACGCCGATCAGAAATTCGCGCGAAACTGCGCGCCAACGATGCGCGGATCGTTGATGAAGCCGGTGAGGTTGTTGAAGTCGATCGCACCAGTCACACGGATCTGGTTGGTGCAGTTGCGGCAGAACGCCGACAACTCGTACGCACCCGCGTCCCAGCTATAGCCGATCTTGGCGCCGCCTTCGACCAACGGCGGACCGGTGAACTCTTTGGAGTCGTAAAGGAAGAAGTGCACTTCGCTACGGTAGGACCAGTCGGTGTAGAAGAACAGCTCGCCGTCGTTGCCCATCGGGATGCCGTAACGCAGCGTGGCATTGGCCATCCACCTGGCCGCCTGCGGCAGGTCGTTGCCGTCGATGATGGCGTTGCCGGCGGCATTGAGCGGGTCGGTCACGGTGCAGGTACGGCATACACCCACCGCCAGGCTCGGGGCGTCGATGCGGGTCCAGTTGTAGGCACCGCCGACGGTAACGCGCAGGTTCTGGGTGATCAGCGCTTCGAAATCGAACTCGGCGCCGCGCGCCTTGGTCTTATCGGCGTTGAGCAGACGCACGTCGTTGGACACGCCGCCCACCGCGGTGAGCTGCTGATTCTTGACGCGGAAATCGTAGATGTCCAAGTTCAGGCGCGCACGGTTGTCGAACAGGTCGGACTTGATGCCGATCTCGAACGAATCCACCGTCTCAGGCTCGGCCACGCTCAACGGCGCGGTGCCCGAGGGCACGCCGAAGCTCGCGCCGCGGAAACCGCGTGCCGCACGTGCATAAACGTTGATGCCCTCGTTGATGGAAAACGTCGCCGCCACATCGCCGGTGACCTTGGAGTTTTCGGTCTCGCCGCTGGACGGCTGGATAAGCGTGACGCGATCCAGCTCAAGCACGTCGAAGATTTTCTTGTCGTAGGTGTGGCGAATGCCGGCGCGCAGGTTCAAACGGTCGGTGGCCGCGTAGTTCAACGAGCCGAACGCCGCCCACGAGGTATTGCGCTGACGAGTCAGCTGATAGCTGGCCATGTCGCCGCCGCTGAAGGTGTTGTAAGTATAGTTTTCGCCTTCCACATCGTCGTGGAAGTAGTACAGGCCAGCCTGCCAGTTGAGCGGACCAGCGTCCTGCGATTCGGCACGCAGTTCCTGGCTGTACTGGTCCAGGCGCTTGATGCCACCGGCAGTTTCCACCGGGAACGGAATCACGCCCGGGCCGGACGGCGGTGCGAATACCGCGCCGAAGCCGCCGTCGATGTCGCCGTGGCTGTAGTACTTGCCGATGCCTTCATAGGCGGTGATCGAGTGCAGCGCGATGTCGCCAAGATCCCAGGTCAGATTGGCACTGCCGCCGTAGGTCTGCAGTTGCTGATGATTGGCAGCGTCGATAAAGGACTTCTCTGCATCCAAGCCGTCTACCAACTGATTGGTGCCCGGCTGGACGAGGTTGGCGCGGAACAGCCGCGCGGTGCCGTCCAGGTGACGCGCATGCGCGTTGAACAACGCGCTGAAGTCGTCGCTGGCTTGATACAGCAGTTGCAGACGCAAGGCCGAATCGGTATAGCCTTCCAGATCGCGGCCGTCGCGGTTTTCCACCCAATCGTCGCGGCGCTGACCCAAGCTGGACAGACGCGCTGCCCAATGGTCGCCCATCGCGATACTCAGGCCGCTTTCCAGCGTCATGGTGCCGTAGGTGCCGTAAGACAGGCTGGCGTAGCCGTCATTGGCGCCGATGGTCGGCTTGACCG